>JAJPEP010000024.1 GCA_021166845.1 Thiobacillus sp. | reverse complement strand
ATCGCCCGGCCTCACGGCCGGGCGCGGATTGAAACGAGTACAAGCGCATCGCAACAGGCACCCCGGTCGCGCATCGCCCGGCCTCACGGCCGGGCGCGGATTGAAACCTCAAAGGATAGCGGTTCACGCCCAGGGCGCATCCGCATCGCCCGGCCTCACGGCCGGGCCCGGATTGAAACGAGTACAAGCGCATCGCAACAGGCACCCCGGTCGGCATCGCCCGGCCTCACGGCCGGGCGCGGATTGAAACGCTTCATCGCCATCAACGGCGGCGAATTGGAATTGCATCGCCCGGCCTCACGGCCGGGCGCGGATTGAAACAAGCGGGCGCGGGCGCTGCGGGAACTTGCGAGTATGCATCGCCCGGCCTCACGGCCGGGCGCGGATTGAAACTCACTCTGGCCGGCTTCATGCAGGTACTTGAGCCGGGCATCGCCCGGCCTCACGGCCGGGCGCGGATTGAAACACCATCGGCGGTGGCACCACCCTGCCCGACGGCATCGCATCGCCCGGCCTCACGGCCGGGCGCGGATTGAAACGATGTGTTCATGCTCGTTGTGGAGCACATCCGCCGCATCGCCCGGCCTCACGGCCGGGCGCGGATTGAAACAGTCGCTCTGTACGGAGAAGACAACTCGATTACCGCATCGCCCGGCCTCACAGCCGGGCGCGGATTGAAACCTACGAGTCAACCACGCCCACGTTGACGAACATGGCATCGCCCGGCCTCACGGCCGGGCGCGGATTGAAACCTCCTATCGGTCATTGATAATGCGTGCTGCTTGCGCATCGCCCGGCCTCACGGCCGGGCGCGGATTGAAACGCCATGATGACGGCGCTGAACCTGCTCAGACAGGGCATCGCCCGGCCTCACGGCCGGGCACGGGAAAATAGCGAAAGGTAGCCAGCACGGCGGTAATGCAATCTGGGTGTATTCGGCGCTCTTCGAAGGAAGACTCGTAGTAACCGATGCCGCGCGATTCAGAAAAGCGTGGCCACGGCAAAGTCATATCTGGATGACCGCCAAGGTCGTCGGCTGCGGTTTGCTGTTGGTGCGGCGACGGGAGTAAATTGCTTACGAAGCTTCGTGAGGAGAACGACATGAACTGGAAATCGCGTATCGAGTCGGACCCGGCTATTTGCGGGGGGCGCCCACGTGTGAAGGGCACACGGCTCACTGTGGAGTTTCTGCTTGGCTTGAAGGCCGCCGGCTGGCCGGAAATACAGATTCTCGATGAATATCCGCACCTCAGTGCCGAAGACCTGCGCGCCGTGTTCGCGTTCGCGCAATCCATGATCGAGGAGGAAACCTACCTGCCTCTGACGCGGGTGGCATGATGCGCTGGCTGGCCGACGAGAATATTCCGCGTTCGGCCATAGCCTTTTTGCGTAGTCGGGGCGAGGACACGGCAGCCATTGCCGAGCTTTCTCCCGGTATTCCCGATGAGGCGGTTATTCAGGTAGCGCGGACGCAAGGCCGCATTCTTGTATCGTTCGACCGCGACCACGGCGATCTGATTTTCGGGCACGCCGTGGCTCCACCGCGCGCGGTGGTGTATCTGATCTCCCCCACATCTACCTCGCCGTACGTGTTCCCTGCTCACGCGGGGATGAACCGCCGGACAGCTATGGAACGCACTGGCGGCCGATGTTGGAGAATCGACTCAAAGTCGATACTTTTTGCCTGAGAAAGATGAGCGATACTTGGAATCACAATTTTTGGAGGACGGTATCCATGAGCGAAATCCATTTCATCGTTGAAGAAGCGCCTGAAGGCGGGTATGTCGCACGAGCTGTTGGCGTGGATATTTTGACAGAGGCCGACGATCTGCCCAGCCTGCACGCCCAGGTACGCGACGCAGTGCATTGTCACTTTGATGAAGGACAGGTGCCCGGCCTCACGGCCGGGCGCGGATTGAAACTTGGCGTTGGTGATGTCGTTGTTATCCCATGTCGGCATCGCCCCGAATAACGCACTGCTCAGCCTGCTCAGCCTTGACGACTTCGGCCCGGGGCGGCCTTCTGAAGTACTTCGCCCGCTTCAGGCCGTTCTCGAATAGCGCGGCTTGTCGCTGGAGGTTTCCTTGAGGTAGCGGTCGAAGCACATGCCGATGTTGCGCAGGAACAGGCGGCCCGTGGGGGTGACGCTGATCTTGCCGGTTTCGAGCTTCACCAGCCCGTCGTCGGCCAGCGGGCGCAGGTCGGTCAGCGCGCCGGCAAAGTAGTCGGTGAACGCGATGCCCCATTCGCCGCCGAACGCAGCGAAATCGAGCTCGAGGTCGCACATCACGCGGGTGATGGCCGCGCGGCGGATCTGGTCGTCGCGGGTGAGCCGGATGCCGCGCTCGACGGCAAAGCCGGTTGCGGCGACGCGTTCCTGATAGCGCTTGAGGTTCTTTTCGTTCTGCATGTAGACGTCGGCGGTCTGGCTGATGCTGGACGTTCCGAAGGCGAGGATGTCGCTGTCCTTGTGGGTGGTGTAGCCCTGGAAGTTGCGCCACAGGGTCTTGTTCTGCTGCGCGCGCACCAGTTCGTCGTCGGGGCGGGCGAAGTGGTCGAGGCCGATGTTGACGTAGCCCGCCGCGCCCAGCGCGTCGTTCACCGCTTGCTGCAGGCCCAGGCGGGCCGCCAGATCGGGCAGGTCGGCGTCGCGGATGAGAAGCTGGTGCTTTTTCAGCCACGGCACGTGGGCATAGGCAAACACCGCCAGCCGGTCGGGCGCCCACGCCACCACCCGTTCCAGGGTGCGACTGAAGCTTTCGACGGTCTGTTTCGGCAGGCCGACGATGAGGTCGAGGTTGATGCTGGAAAAGCCCAGTTCGCGCGACCAGTCGATCACCTGCCGGATCAGTTCCTCGGACTGGATGCGGTTGACCGCCTGCTGCACGGCCGGGTCCATGTCCTGCACGCCGAACGATATGCGGTTGAAGCCGCATTCGCGCAAGGCCGCCAGGTGCTCGCGCGTGAGTTCGCGCGGATCGGCTTCGCAGCTGATTTCGGCATCGGGGGCCACGGTGAAATACTGCCGCATCATCGCCATCAGGCGGCGGATGTCGTCGGGATTCAGGTAGGTGGGGGTGCCGCCGCCCCAGTGCAGCTGGTGCGCTACACGCTTGGGGTCGACCAATTGCGCGGTGTGCGCCATTTCGCGGTCGAGCGCCGCCAGGTAGGGCACGGTCTTGCTGTAGTCGCGTGTCGCCACCATGTTGCAGCCGCAGTAGTGGCAAAGCGAATCGCAGAACGGGATGTGGGCGTACAGCGACAGCTCGCGATCGGGCGCCGATGCGGCCAGCGCCTCGGCCCAGTCCGCTTCGCCAAAACCGGTATGGAAATACGGCGCGGTGGGATACGAGGTATAACGCGGCCCTGCTACGCTGTACTTGCGGAGGAGTTCCAGGGTGGTCGGCGTCATCTTGCTGCTCTCGTTACAGATAATGGTGTCTTTTATCACAGCGCAGACCTGAAATCCAGCGCGCCCCAAGCCGGAACGCCCACCTGCTTTTGCGGTAGAGTTAAGGGCTGGAAAGCCGTTGCCAAGGATGCGTACGCGTCGGGAAAATACATGCCACCCACCCCGTTTCTGAACTTCATTCGTTTCCTGCTGCTCGCGCTGCTGCTCGGCGCGGCAGGCGCCCGCGCCGACGAAGCATCCGAACTGGCGCAAAGGGTCCACGACCGCCCCAACGGGCGCGATCTCACCACGCTGGGCCGCATGGTGCTGACCGAAAAGGGCCGCGCACCGCGCATCCGCGAGATCGTCACCTATCGCCTCGACCAATCGGGCGGCGAGACCGCCAACCTGATCCGTTTTCTCGATCCGGAAGACATCGCCGGAACCGGCCTTCTCAGCCTGGACAAAGCCGACGGCACTACCGACCAGTGGCTGTATCTGCCCGCGCTCGACCGGGTGCGGCGCATTTCCAGCGACCGCAAGGGAGGCCGCTTCGTCGGCTCCGACCTGTATTTCGAAGACCTGCAGGAACGCAAGCCCTCGAAGGACCGTCACCGCCTGCTCGGGCGGCAGACCGAAAACGGCATCCTCTGCGAGGTGCTCGAAAGCGTGCCGACCGACCCCAGGGATTCGGCCTACGGCAAGCGCATCAGCTGGATCGACCCCGCCACCGCCATTCCGCAGCGGGTGGACTATTTCGAGAAGGACGCCAATACTCCCAGCAAGCGCTGGCTTCTGCGCAGCAAGAAACGCAACCAGGGCTACTGGACGCTGACCGACAGCCGCATGATCGATCTGTCCAGCGGCCACCAAACCCGGATGGTGGTCGACGTCGCGCTGTACGACCAGAAACTGCCCGCCAAACTGTTCACCACGCAAGCCTTGGCCGACGAAAGCCTGGAATCGGAATACCGCCCATGAAAAGCCTGTTGCTGACCCTGAGCCTGTCTCTTGCCGTCCTGCCCGCTTACGCCACCGACGAGCTGCCGCCCCCGCGCACCGACGTCCAGGACGCGGCGGACGACCTGCCGCCCCCGCGCACCACTCCGCGCAAACCGCGTGTGGCGGCGCCCGAAACGGCGCCCGTCGAGGCCACGCCGCAAGCCGGCGCAAGCGGCGATCTGCCGCCGCCCGCCGCACGCAGCCGCAATGTGGCTGCGCGCGGCTTTCGGCCAACGCTCAAGCTTGGCGTCGACGATCTGCTGCTGGAGGCCGCCGCGCTGCCCGACGCGCCCGAGGCCGACCGTTATTCCACCCTGCGCGCCAGCGCCTATGTGCTGTGGCAACCCAGCCGCGACTGGGAATTCCGCGCCGGCGCGCGGCTCGACGGCATGGCGCAGGACGGCGGCGGCGCCGACCACGACGAAATGCTGGCCGACTACGCCGACACCTATGTGCGCTACCGCAGCGGCGACACCCGCCTGACCCTGGGCGCGCAGACCATCGTCTGGGGCCGCGCCGACGAAATCCCGCTGGCCGACCGCGTCAGCCGCGCCGACCTCACCCGCTTCGTGCTCGACGACCTGGCCGACCGCCGCCGCGCGCAGCTGGCCGCGCGCTGGGAACATACCTTCGGCGAATACAAGCTGGACGCGGTGTGGCTGCCGGTCTTCCGCGGCGCGCAGTTGCCGGACGTCGCCAGCGTGTGGAGCCCGGTAAACCGCAGCACCGGCCAGATCATCGGCATCGATCCGGCACTGACCGGATGGGTGCATGGCGCCCGCATCGACGAAGACGAGCACGGCAGCGGCGGCGGCGCCCTGCGCCTGACCAGGACCGGCGCGCCGTTCGACTTCGGCGTGACGCTGGCGCGCACCCGGCAGTCGCTGCCGTACTACCGGGTCGATCTGACCAACCTGGCGCTCACCGCCGTGCATCCCTACAACACCTTTGTCGGCGTCGACCTCGAACTGGAAAGCAATGGCTTCACCTGGCGCACGGAACTCGGCTACACCGACAACGTGCCGGTGACCCGGCCCACCGCCGCGATGGACAGCACGCATTCGCTCGACTGGATCGGCGCGGTGGAATTCTTCCCGGGCGGGGGCGACACCCGCGTCAACCTGCAACTGGTCGCCCACGCGCTGCAAACCGGCGGCAGCATCCTGGAATTGAAAGAGTATTACGGCGCCAACGGCGAAGTCGAAACGAGCTTCGGCCAGGGCCGTTGGCGGGCCGGCATGCGCTTTTCCGGCGGCATCAACGTGCGCGACGTCTACCTCAGCCCCAAGCTCAGCTACGTCGGCTGGGAGCCGCACGAGCTCTACGTCGCCGTGCATTATTTCGACGGCGAGACGCGCACCCTGGGCGGCTTCCACCAGGACCACTCGCTGATCACGCTGGGCCTGCGTACCCGGTTCTGACTTGAGCCGGCACATGCAGATGCTGAAATCCTGGCTCGATGGCAGCCGCATGCTGTCGCCCTGGCTGGCGCTCGCCTTCCTACTCGGCCTGCAACTGGCTTCGCTGCCTTTCCTGTTCAAGATCCATTTCAATAATTCGGGCGACATCTACTCGCCGGCGGATGCGCCTGTCATTCAGCTGCGCGAATCCCTGTTTCGTGAATTTCCCAGCGACGATGCAGTGATCGCACTGTTCGAGGGCGACGAATTATTCAGCCCGGCGTTTCTGGGTGCGCTCGATCGCGTTGCCAAAAAAATGGAAACGCATCCTTCGGTTGACCGTGTGCTCACGCTTACCACCATCGAACATATCGACGCGACCGCCGACGGCTTTGCGGTTTCCCTGCTGGTGGATCCCGATGATTTGGCAGCGCGCACGCCCGCCAAGTGGAAGGCTAGGGTGCTGGACGACCAACTGGCCCCGGGGGTGATCGTTTCGAAGGACGGCAAGGCCGTCGCTCTGGTGGTGCGGCCCATCGTATTGAAAGAAAGCCTCGCGCGACGCGATATCCTGATCGCGCTCGATGCCGCCATTCGCGCCGAAAAACTCGACGCCTACCAAACCGCCACCGCCGGAACCGTAGCCCAAACCGTTGAGGAATTGCGCTCGCTCTGGCGCGACAGCGCAATCTTCATTCCGCTCACCGTTGTGATTGGCCTTGTGCTGCTGTGGTGGGTGGTCGGGCGGGTGCGGCCGATGATCATTGGCGGGTTGGCCATGGGAACGGTCGTCTCGGTCAGCGTGGCGGGAATCGTCGCTTCTGGCCAAGCCTACACGCCGATCACCGCCATGATCCCCACCCTCATGGCCGCCTACACCACGGCGACCTTGCTGCATCTGTATGCGGCCATCCAGCGCGGCCGCATTGCGCTGCTGTCACGTCCGCAACGCATCGCGCGCGCACTGAAAGATACCTTCATACCGGGTTTGTTCAATGTGCTGACGACCGGCGCCGGGCTGTTGAGCCTGCTATGGGTGGATATTCCGCCGGTGCAGACTTTCGGCCTGTCCGGCGCGATCGGCACGCTGATGGTGTTTCTGGTGGTGTTCATTCTGGTGCCGCCGATCCTGCTGAGGTGGGACACGCCGCGCTGGCCGCGCCGCCGTTCCGGACTGGCGCACGCGCGGTATATCGCCACAGCGGTGGCCGTATTCAGCCTGCGCAATGCCCGGGCCGTGCTCATCGGCACGCTGCTGCTGGTGGCGGCGACCATTCCGCTCGCCCTGCAGGTGAAAGTGGAATCCAACCTGCTCGAATTCTTCGCGCCGGACCACGGCATCAGCCGCAGCACGGCCCGCGTCGAGGCCAAACTATCCGGCGTGACAACGATGGAAATCGTGCTCACCGCCAGCGAACGTGACGGCCTGAAAAACCCCGCCACACTGGCGCAGATCAAGGCCTTGCAGACCTGGCTGGAGCAACAGCCGGAAATCGACCGCAGCTTTTCGCTGGTGGAGGTGGTCGAGGAAATGAACCGCGCCTTCAGCGGCGAAGACCTCGGCGATCACGCCTTGCCGACCAACCGCAGGCTGGTGGAACAACTGCTGCTGATCTATGACGGCGAGGATTTGTACGAACTGGTCAACCGCGAATTCCAGCGCGGCCGCATCGCGCTCAATCTCAATGTTCATGGCGCCAACGAAATCGGCCAGGTGATCGAACGCATCGAAACGCATCTGGCTGCACGGCCGATTCCTGGCATCGATACCGAGATGGCCGGCTTCGGCAGGCTGTTTTCGGATCAGGAGGATCGGATCGTCGTGGGCCAGGTGAAGAGTTTCTTGTCTGCCTTCCTGCAGATCCTGCTGTTGCTGGCGCTGCTGTTCCGCTCGTTCCGCGGCGCGCTGATCTGCCTGGTGCCGAATCTGGCGCCGCTGTTCTTCATTTTCGTGATGATGGGGGTAAGCGGAATTGCGCTCGACGTCGCCACCGTGCTGATCGCCGGCGTCATCCTCGGCATCACGGTGGACGACACCATCCACCTCTATCACGGCTATCTGCACCGCATCCGCCGCGGCGTCAGCCCGGTGTTCGCGATCATCCGCAGCGTCGAGGCTTCGGGCCGGGCGGTGGTGGCCATTTCCATCGTGCTGATTGCACAGTTTAGCCTGCTGGGGATGTCCGACTTCCGCCCCACTGCGCATTTCGGCATGCTGTGCGCGGTCGGCCTGTTCGCCGGCCAGCTGTTTGAACTGCTGCTGATGCCCGCCCTGCTCGGCCTGCGCTTGCGCAAGCCGCGGCAAGCCGTTACGGCACGGTGATTTTCAGCGCGGCGAACGCGTCGCTGAACAGCGCCACCTCGTCGTCCGGGGCGAACTGCCAGCCTTCCAGATGACCGAAATCGGTGCTGGAATTCGGCGCCAGTTCGAGGGTGAAGCGCTTGGCGGTCGGCGAGGCGGGACTGCGCACGGCAAGCATCACGGTCAGATGGCGATCGCTGGTGTTTTCGATCACCGCAACCAGTCCCTGGCCCAGCATCGACGAACGAAAGCCGACCACCACCGGCAAGGCAGGCTTGGCTGCTGCGGCCGCCTGGACATCGGATTCCTTGTAGACCAGTTGCGCCTTGAGCTGCTCGATTTCGCGCAGGCTGTCGGTCAGCTGGTTGCGCGTTTCGATCAGATAGCGCTCGGCCTGCTGGCGGGTTTCGACTTCCTTCGACAGGCGCCGCTTCACCTCGCCCAGGTCGACATTGAGCATGAAGGCATACAGCGCCAGCCCGCACACCAACACCAGCAGCACGACATTCACGGCAATAGAGACGGCCAGCCCGCGCCGCTTCGGCTGAGTGGGAGAAGGAATAGTCGCCATCGCGTTGCTCAGCCGGTATTGCGCATTCCGGCGGCAATGGCATTGATCGACCGCTTCAGCGGTGTCAGCCAACTGTCCTGCTCGGATTCCAACACGCTGTCGGTGCGGTAACGCTTCAGCATCAGCACCTGAATGTGGTTGATGGGATCGATGTAGGGGCGGCGGCGCGAAATCGACAGCGCCAGCGACGGGTTGTCTTCCAGCATGGTCTCGATCTGCGCGACCTTTTTGACGCCGGCCACGGTGAGCGCGAATTCGTCCGCAATCGTGCGGTAGATCGTCATGGTGTTGACGTGATCGCACAGGCGCGCATACTCCTCGGCGATTTCCAGGTCGGCCTTGGTCAGCGCCATCTGCACGTTGGACAGCAGGCCGCGGAAAAACGGCCACGCGCGATACATCTCCTGCAGGTGCGCGAGACCGTCCGGCTGGCGGTCGATGAAGCCCTGCAGCGCGCTGCCGATGCCGTACCAGGCGGGCAGCGTGTGGCGCGACTGCGCCCAGCCGAACACCCACGGAATCGCGCGGATCGACCCCAGCGAGCGGTCGGTCTTCTTGCGGTGCGACGGGCGGCTGCCGATGTTGAGCAGGCCGATTTCGGTGACCGGCGTGCTCTCGTAGAAGTAATCGATGAAGCCCGGCATGCCGAGCAGCGCACGATAGGCCGTCTCGCCCGCTGCCGCGATGTCGCGCATCCAGTCGAGATAGTCCCGCGGATAATGCACCTCGCATTTCGCCAGCGCGGTGGCGCTGGCCTTCAGAAGGCCGGTGGCCCCCATGCCGATTTCGTAGTTGGCGGTTTCCGGGTTGCTGTACTTGTAGTACAGCATCTCGCCCTGCTCGGTGAATTTGATTTCGCCGTTCACGGTGCCGGGCGGCTGCGACAGGATCGCATCGTGGGTGGGGCCGCCGCCGCGCCCGACGGTGCCGCCCCGCCCATGGAACAGGCGGCATTCGACGCCGTGCTGCCGGGTCAGCGCGATGATGGAAAGCTGCGCCTGATAGAGGTTCCAGTTCGACGCCAGGATGCCGCCGTCCTTGCACGAATCGGAATAGCCGAGCATGACTTCCTGGCGGTTGCCGTCGGACGCCACCAGCGCACGATAGACCTTGTTGGAAAACAGCCGGTCGAGAATCGCCTGGCTGCGCTGCAAATCGTCCACCGTCTCGAACAGCGGCGCAACCGGAATGCGGCAGAACCACTCGCGCCCGTTGTGGCCGCACAGGCCCACCAGCCGCGCCAGCAGCATCACTTCCATCACGTGCGAGGCGCTATGCGTCATCGAAATCACGTAGGCGCCGAAGACCTCGTCGCCCACTTCGGCTTTCAGCTTGGCCATGCGCCGGAACACCGCGAGCGCCTCGCGCGCCTCGTCGTCGAGCGCGGCGTCGTCCACCCCGATCAGGTCAATGCGGGCGATCCAGGCGGCCAGCCGCTGCAGCCGCTCGGCTTCGGCCGCGCCGGCGTAATCGAAATCGGGGTCGATCTGCCGCAGCACCGCGGCGACCGTGCGGGTATGGACGGTCGACTCCTGGCGGATATCGAGCTGCAGCAAATGAAAGCCGAAGCTTTCGACCAGCCGGATCAGCGCCTGCAGGTCCTGCATGGCGACGATGCGATCGCCGTGGCTGATCAGCGAATCGCGCAGCAGATAGAGATCGTCGAGAAAAGCGGCGGCGTTTTCGTAGGCCAGATTCGAGAGAAAGCCCGGCACGTCGGCCAGGCGCTGGTGGACGTAGGACAGGTTGGCGTCCAGCCGCGCCAGCATCATCGCCGCCATGCGGCGGTAGGGTTCGCGGCTGTAGATCTGCACGGCGGTGCCGCGGAACACCTGCTCGCCATATTCCGTTTCGTATTCCGACAGGCGCGCCAGGAAGGGCGCCGAAGGCGTGCACCAGTTGCTGCTGTGGGTGAGCGTCTGCCGCAGTTCGAGCACCCGCGCGCGGTATTCGTCGAGCGCTTCCTGCATCTGCCGGCGCACCGTCCATTCGGTGACATCCGCCGTCACGAACGGGTTGCCGTCGCGGTCGCCGCCGATCCACGAACCGAAGCGGATAAAGCTCGGCACGCCGACCGGCGCGACCCCCTCGGCGTTCACGCCGTAATGCTTGCGCAGCGCCTTCTCGAAGTGCTCATACGCCTTCGGCACCGCCTCGAACAGGCTTTCCCGCACGTAATACAGGCCGTTGCGCACTTCGTCGCGCACTTCCAGCTTGGCGCTGCGCAGTTCGTCGGTGCGCCACATCACCTGGATTTCGGCAGCCAGCTCCGCTTCCAGTTCGCGCTGGTCGTTCACCCCCAGCGTCTGGCTGTACATCTGGTCGCAAATCAGGAACACCCGGCGCACCCCTTCCATCACCGCACGGCGGCGCGCTTCGGTGGGGTGCGCGGTGAAGACAGGCGCGTAGTGCAGCCGATCGAGCATGTCCTGCAGGGTATTGACCGAAATGCCCTGCGCCTTGAGATCGGCCAGGGTGCGGTCGAACGAACCCTCCCACAGCGCCATGCCGTGCGACAGCATGCGGCGGCGGTTGCGATGGGCAAAGCTTTCTTCCGCCACGTTGACCAGCATGAAATAGCTGGAGAAGGCACGCACCACCAGTTCGACCTTGCCGGCCGGCATGGCGTCGATGACCGCCATCAGCTCGGTGCGGCGCTGCTGGTCTTCCTGCTGGTGCAGCTCGGAAAAACCGCGGCGCAGGGTTTCCACCGCATCGAATACGTCCTCGCCGGCGAACTGCAGCAGCACCTGGCCCAGCAGGGTGCCCAGCAGCTTGACCTGCGCGCGCAGGTGGTCGTCGGTCAAGAGATTTTCGGGTGCATTCATGGCAAGAACAAAGGATCAAGACCCGGCACGGAAGGATTAAGTGCGGCGGGTTTCAGTGCGGCAAAGCCCGTCATTTTCGCATAGACGACGCGCATCACCCAACCGCGCGCCGCGCGTTGCGGAACATCCGCAGCCACGGGGCGGCGCCGCTCATGCCGTCCGGCCGCCACGACAGCTGCGCGGCGCGGAACACGCGCTCCGGATGCGGCATCAGGATGCTGAAGCGGCCGTCCGCGGTGGTGAAACCGGTCAGCCCGCCGGGCGAGCCGTTCGGATTCAAGGGATAGACATCGGTCGGCGCGCCGCGGTGGTCGACGTAGCGCAGCGTGGCCTGCGCCTCCCCGGCGTGCGCGGGATCGCGGAAAGCGACCCGGCCTTCGCCGTGCGACACCGCGATCGGCATCACCGAGCCGGCCATGCCAGCGAAGAAAAGCGACGGCGAAGGCAGCACCTCAACCAGCGCGAAGCGCGCCTCGAACTGCTCCGACAGGTTGCGCCCGAAACGCGGCCAGGCAGCCGCCCCGGGGATCAGGTCGTGCAGCTGGCTCATCATCTGGCAGCCGTTGCACACCCCCAGTGCGAGCGTGTCGGCGCGTTCGAAGAAGGCCGCGAACTGATCGCGCGCGCGCGGGTTGAACAGGATCGACTTGGCCCAGCCGCCGCCCGCGCCCAGTACGTCGCCGTAGCTGAAGCCGCCGCACGCGGCGAGCCCGGTGAAGTTGGCGAGGCTGGCCCGGCCGGACAGGATGTCGCTCATGTGGACGTCGACCGCGGCAAAGCCGGCCGCGTCGAACGCCGCGGCCATCTCGACATGGCCGTTGACGCCCTGCTCGCGCAGCACCGCGATGCGCGGGCGCTTGCCGCTGGCGATGAAGGGTGCGGCGATGTCGGCGTCGACATCGAAGCTTGGCGCATAACGCAGGCCGGGATCGGCGGCGTCGGCATGTTGCGCGAACTCCTGCTCGGCGCACGCCGGGTTGTCGCGCAGCTTCGCCATTTCGTAGCTGGTGCGCGCCCAGGCGCTTTGCAGCGCGGTGCGCGCCTCGTCGAAGAACGCCTGGTCGCCGCGCAGCAGGCGCAGGCGGTCACCTGCATTGGGCTGGCCGATCACATGGAGTTCGCCGCGCAGGCCGGCATCCATGAAGGCCTGCATCACCGCCTGCGTATCGTCGCGCCGCACCTGCAGCACCGCGCCGGCTTCCTCGTTGAACAGCACATTGAAAATGCGCTGCGAGACATCGCCCGCGCTCGGCAGCTCCGGTTCCGGCAGTCCCGCATCCTCGACCTCGTGGCGGATCTGGTCGAGACACAACTCGTCCACGTCAATATCCACCCCGCAATGCCCGGCAAACGCCATTTCGGCGAGCGTGACGAACAGGCCGCCGTCGGAACGGTCGTGATAGGCCAGCAGCTTGCCGGCCGCGTTCAGCGCCTGCACGGTGTCGAAGAACGCGATGAGCGCCGCGACCTCGGGAGCGTCCGGACAGTCGTCGCCCACCTGCTTGAACGCCTGCGCAAAGCTCGATGCGCCGAGGCGGTTCCTGCCCAGCCCCAGGTCGATCAGGACGAGGTCGGTGTCGCCGGCGTCGGTACGCAGTTGCGGCGTCAGGTGCAGCGTCGCGTCGGGGGTGTTGGCGAACGCCGAAATCACCAGCGAGATCGGCGAGGTCACCGCCTTCTGCTCGCCGTCGGCCTGCCACACGGTCTTCATGCTCATCGAGTCCTTGCCGACCGGGATGGAGACGCCCAGCGCCTGGCAATACTGCGAGACCGCCGCCACGGTGTCGAACAGCGCTGCGTCCTCGCCCGGGTGGCCGGCGGGCGCCATCCAGTTGGCCGACAGCTTGACTTCGCCCAGGCCCTCCACGCGCGCGGCGGCGAGGTTGGCGATCGCCTCGACGATCGCCATGCGCCCCGATGCGGGCGCATCGATCAGCGCCAGCGGCGCCTTCTCGCCGATGGAGAACACCTCGCCGTGCGTGGTCCGATAGCCCGCCAGCGTGACGGCGCAATCGGCCACCGGGACCTGCCAGGGCCCCACGCACTGGTCGCGCGCGGTGAGGCCGCCGACGGTGCGGTCGCCGATCGACATCAGGAACATCTTCGACGCCACCCCCGGCATCGCCAGCACGCGGTACGCCGCGTCCTTGAGCTCGATGCCGTCGAGCGCGAGCGGCGCCGGCCCGGCGGGCGCGTGCACCACGTTGCGCGTCATTTTCGGCGGCTTGCCGAGGATGACGTCGAGGCTGACGTCGACCGGCGCGTTGCCGAAATGGCTGTCGGTCACCAGCAGATGGTTCTCCTCGGTCGCCTCGCCCAGCACCGCGAACGGGCAGCGCTCGCGCTCGCAGATCGCGCGGAACTCGTCCAGGCGCGCCGGCGGGATCGCCAGCACGTAGCGCTCCTGCGCCTCGTTGCACCAGATCTCGCGCGGCGACATGCCGGATTCCTCCGACGGCGCGGCGCGCAGTTCGAAGCGGCCGCCGCGGCCGCCGCCGTGCACCAGTTCGGGCAGCGCGTTCGACAGGCCGCCGGCGCCGACGTCATGGATCGACAGGATCGGGTTCTTGTCGCCAAGCTGCCAGCAGCGGTCGATGACTTCCTGCGCGCGCCGCTCCATCTCGGGGTTGCCGCGCTGCACCGAGTCGAAGTCGAGGTCGGCGGCGTTGGCGCCGGTGTCCATCGACGAGGCGGCGCCGCCGCCCAGGCCGATCAGCATGCCGGGGCCGCCCAGCTGGATCAGCAGCGTGCCCACCGGCAGCATTTTCTTCTCGACGTGGTCGGCGCGGATGCTGCCGACCCCGCCCGCCAGCATGATGGGCTTGTGGTAGCCACGCCGCTGTCCGGCGACGGTCTCCTCGAAGGTGCGGAAATAGCCCGCCAGGTTGGGGCGGCCGAATTCGTTGTTGAATGCCGCCGCGCCGATCGGGCCTTCGAGCATGATCGAAAGCGGCGAAACGATGCGCTCGGGCTTGCCGTAGGCGCCGGCTTCCCACGGCTGCTCGAAGCCGGGAATGTTGAGGTTGGAAACCGAAAATCCGCACAGGCCGGCCTTGGGCTTGGAGCCGATGCCGGTCGCGCCCTCGTCGCGGATTTCGCCGCCGCTGCCGGTGGCCGCGCCGGGGAAAGGCGAGATCGCGGTCGGATGGTTGTGGGTCTCCACCTTCATCAGCACGTGGGTGAGTTCGCTGCTGTAGGCGTAGCTGCCGTCGGCGCGCGGGTAGAAGCGATCGATCTGCGCCCCCTCGATCACCGACGAGTTGTCGGAATACGCCACCACCGTACCTTCGGGGTGCGCTGCGTGGGTGTCGCGGATCATGCCGAACAGCGACTTCGCCTGCGCTGCGCCGTCGATCACCCAGGCGGCGTTGAAGATCTTGTGGCGGCAGTGCTCGGAGTTGGCCTGCGCGAACATCATCAGTTCGACGTCGGTGGGATTGCGCCCGATGCGGGTGAAGTTGCCGGCCAGGTATTCGATTTCGTCGTCCGACAGCGCCAGGCCAAGATCGCGGTTGGCGGCCTCCAGCGCGGCACGGCCGCCCGCCATCACGTCGATGGCGGTCAATTCGCGCGGCGGCACGTGCTGGAACAGCAGCTGCGCGGCTTCCAGCGAGTCCATCACGGCTTCCGTCATGCGGTCGTGCAGCAGCGGCAGCAGCGCCGCCAGCGCCTGCCCCGAAAGCGCGTCGCCCTGCGGGTCGCACAGGCGATAGGCCACCCCGCGTTCGATCCGGCGCAGCTGGGCCAGGCCGCTGTTTCTGAGGATATCCGTCGCCTTGGACGACCACGGCGAAATCGTGCCCGGACGCGGCGTGACCAGCAACTGCATGTCGTTCGCCGTCGGGCTGTCGGCGGGGGTGCCGTAATCCAGCGTTTTGTCGAGCTGCCGCGCGGCAGCCGCGTCCAACTCGGCGTCCAGCTCCAGGAAATGCCAGTGGCGCGCCGTTAACTCGCCCAACGCAACGCCCAGCCGGCCAGCCTCCTGACGGATTTTATCGATGCGGAAAGACGACAGCGCGGCACTGCCGGGGAGCGATACGATGGAAGACATGAGCGCCTTTGCGAACAGGGCAAAGGCGCTATTTTAGCCGATTGGAGCGCTTGGCCGGACCGGCTTAGCGGCGAATCCGGCTCTGCTTCTGCCAGGCTTCGAGGCAGTCGAGCCCGCAAAAATGGTGGACGTAGTCCTGCGCATCGGTCAGTTTGGCCGCATCGGCGGGGATTTCCTTCAAACAGACTTCGCAGTTGAAAACCGTACAACTGTTTTCATCGGTGCATTGCGCCACCAAAGCGCCGGCAGGGGTGCGATGACGAGTATCCATGCGTGTTCCAGAAAGTTTCGCAACACCTTGCAGTATAAGCCGCCGCGGCTATCCCGCAAGCTGGCCGGACAGGCCCCGGATCAGTAGCCGGACTCCCGGATTGCCTGCTTGATCAGCTGGTAATCCGCCTGCTTGTCGATCACGAACCCCGTCACCTTGCTGTGGATGGTTTTTTGCAGGGACTGGATGACTTCCGGGCTGAGCGCGGCGGCAGCGCTCCCCAGTTTGTCCTGCTCGGCCGAGGAGAAACGATTGCTCGCCATCAGGGTGAAATCCGGGGTTGCGGGCAAGGCATACCAGGTCTCGAACTCACCCTTGGCGGCCAGTTCGTCGGCCAGCTTGCTGCGCAGGCTGCCGGCCTGGGCGAAATCACGCCGCATCGCCAGCACCACCTCCTCCTGGGTTTTCAGGTTGAGGATCTGCGCCGCATCCTGCTTGTTGCGCCTGAGCGTGTGGCGCGCCATCACGTCAAGCCAGGATTCCTTTTCGGTGAGCGCCACCGTCGTCACCGCGGCACCCTTGCGGCGCACCAGAACGCCCGTGGCCTGGTCGCGCACCCGCGCCACCGGCGAGTAGCGGTTGTCCAGCGCGGCAACCGCTACCGACGGCGGCACAAGATACATGTCCAGCCGGCCGCCCTCCATGGAGCGCGCAATGCTTTTGATGCTGCGGAACAGGGTAAGCCCCGGTTTCGCGCCCATGGCCGCGCCGAGGGCATGGGCAAAAGGCATCGCCCAGGCGCGAAAATCCCCCATGAGCACGTCCGCCTTGCCGGTGCCCGGGTAGATGCCCAGGTTAAGCTCCGTCCTGGCTGCATGCGCCGCCAGCGGCAGCGCGGGAAGCAACGCCAGAGCGGCCAGAAAGTGTCGTCGTTGCATCTTCATTCTCCATTCTCCGGTCGGGGCGCGCGGCAAACCATCAACGGCATTCCGGAAGCTTCGCTGGATACCAGGCGACGTAGTCATTTCCGACCGGCCCGGCGGGCCACCAGGGGAACGCTGCGCGCAATCGCGCCGCCGCCGGGATTAAGATGTCCGCTGCGCCCCGACTTGATTCCCCTGTCTGCCCATGCCGACCGCTCCCGCTTCCCTCGTTTCTCCGCCGCTGCTCACGGCCGCCGACATCCGCATCGTCGACCGGCATTGGGCGGACACCCGCCCCGAAACCTCGTTGATGGAACGGGCCGGCGCCGCAGCCGCCGAACTGGCGGGCACGCTCGCCCGCGAATCGGGCGCCCCCGTGCTGATCCTGGCCGGCCCCGGCAACAACGGCGGCGACGCCCTGGTCGCCGCGCGATACCTGATGGCGCAGGGTTTCCGCGTGTCCGTCGTCAGTCGCGCCGATCCCGCCCGCCTGCCGCCGGATGCTGCGCGTGCCTGGGCCGCCTGGCGCGACAGCGGCGGTGCGATCCTGGCGGACCTCCCGCCATCGCAGCGATACAGCCTGGTCGTCGACGGCCTGTTCGGCGTCGGCCTGCAGCGCGAGGTCACGGGCGAGGAAGCGCGCTGGATCGCGCAGGCGAACCGGCTCGACAGCCCGCGCCTGGCGCTCGACGTCCCGAGCGGGCTGGATAGCGACCGCGGCTGCGTGCGCGGCTGCGCGTTCGCCGCCGACCACACGCTGACCTTCCTCGGCCTCAAGCCGGGCCTCCTCACCGCGGACGGCCCCGACCACGTTGGCGAATTGCATCTCGACATGCTCGGCGTCGAACCGACCGCCCTGCCCGCCACCCCGGGCATCGCGCTGACGCAGCTGGAAGCGCGCCATGGCCTGCCGCCGCGCAAGCGCAACAGCCACAAGGGCACCTACGGCCATGTCGGCATCGTCGGCGGCGCCCCCGGCATGGTCGGCGCGTGTCTCATCGCCGGGCGCGCGGCACTCGCGCAGGGCACGGGCAGCGTCACCCTGGGGGTGCTGGACGAGCGCATCGTGGTCGATTGCGGCGAGCCGCGGCTGATGTTCGCCGCCCCGGAGAGTCTGCTGGAGGCTGGCCCGAGCGTGCTGGCGATCGGTCCCGGGCTGAGTCAGGGCACGCGTGCGCATGCGCTGCTGGAAGTCGCGCTGGGCGCGCCCTGCCCGCTGGTGCTGGATGCCGATGCGCTGAACCTGCTGGCCGGCGATTCCGCATTGGCCCGGCAGATCGGCCGCCGCGTCCACCCGACCCTGCTCACCCCGCATCCCGGCGAAGCAGCGCGCCTGCTCGGCGTATCCAGCGGCGACATCCAGGCGGACCGGGTCGGGGCGGCGCAACGGCTGTGCGCGCAATTCCACGCGCACGTCGTGCTGAAAGGGGCGGGCAGCGTGATCACCCACCCTGGCGGCCGTTATGCCATCAACACCACGGGCGGGCCGTGGCTGGCGCAGGCGGGCTCGGGCGACCGCCTGACCGGCATGGTCGCCGCGCTGCTGGGCCAGGGAATGGATGCAGGGGATGCGCTGGAGGCCGCCGCCTGGCTGCACGGCGGCGTTGCGGCGTGCTGATCAGCAGACGCGGTTTTTCAGATAGGCGGCGAAGTCCTCGCTGACTTCGCTGTGGCGCAGCGCGTATTCCACCGTCGCCTGTAGGTAGCCGAGCTTGCTGCCGCAGTCGTAGCGCACGCCGTCGAAGGCATAGGCCAGCACCTGCTGTTCCTTCAAGAGCACGGCAATGGCGTCGGTAAGCTGCAGCTCGCCGCCGGCGCCGGGCTTCAGTTGCCGAATGTGGTGGAAGATGCGCGGGGTGAGAATGTAGCGCCCGACCACGCCGAGGGTCGACGGCGCTTCCTCGGGCTTGGGCTTCTCGACGATGGCGTTGACGCGCGACACGCGCTCGGCCATCGGGGTGGCGTCGACGATGCCGTAGGACGCGGTTTCCGCGGGCGCGACCTGCTGCACGCCCAGCACCGAGCACTGGTAGTAGTTGTACTGGTCGACCATCTGCTTCATCACCGGCGGGGTGCCGTCGATCAGGTCGTCGGCGAGGATGACGGCGAACGGTTCGTCGCCGACTACCGGCTGCGCGCACAGCACGGCGTGGCCGAGGCCCAGTGCCTCGGCCTGGCGGATGTAGATGAAGTTGACGCCGGGCGGGCGGATCGACTGCACCAGTTCCAGATCACGATTCTTGCCGCGTGCGGCCAGCTCGGTTTCCAGCTCGTAGGCCTTGTCGAAGTGGTCTTCGACGGTGCGCTTGGTGCGGCTGCTGATGAAGATGATGTCGGTGATGCCGGCGTCCATCGCCTCCTCGACCGCATACTGGATCAGCGGCTTGTCGACGATGGGCAGCATTTCCTTGGGGCTGGCCTTGGTGGCGGGCAGAAAACGGGTGCCCAGGCCGGCCACCGGAAATACGGCTTTTTTTACTTTTTGCATGTCGTTTCCCTGTCTGTCCTTTGGTTCAAAAGTCTAAAACGTGCTGCCCGTTATTGTTGTTCGCTGCCAGCAAGGCCAGCAGCCCGGCCTCGTCGAGGATGGCCACGCCGAGTTCCTGCGCCTTCGTCAGCTTGCTGCCGGCCTCAAGGCCTGCCACCACGTAGTCGGTTTTCTTCGACACCGACCCCGCCACCTTGCCGCCTGCCGCCTCGATCTTTTCCTTGGCGGCATCGCGCGTCAGCGTCGGCAGCGTGCCGGTCAGCACCAGCGTCTTGCCGGCAAGCATGCCCGTCGATTGTTGCAAGCCTGTGGACTCCGGCCAGCGCACTCCCGCGGCGCGCAGCTTGTCGACTACCTCCAGGTTATGCGGTTCGGCAAAAAACTGGATGATCGACTGCGCCACGATCGGCCCGATGTCGCGCACCCTCAGCAAATCGGCCTCGCTCGCGGCAATCAGCCTGTCCAGCGCGCCGAAATGCCGCGCCAGATCCTTGGCGGTGGTTTCCCCGACATTACGGATGCCCAGCGCGAAAATGAAGCGCGCCAGCGTGGTGGCCTTGCTGGCCTCGATCGCCGCGAGCAGGTTGGCCGCCGATTTCTCGGCCATGCGGTCGAGCCCGGCGAGCGTGCCCAGCGTCAGGCCGTAGACGTCGGCAGGCGTACGCACCAGGCCGCGCTCGACCAGTTGGTCGACCAGCTTGTCGCCCAGCCCGTCGACATCCATCGCGCGGCGGCCGGCAAAATGCAGCAGCGCCTGCTTGCGCTGCGCCGGACAATACAGACCGCCGGTGCAGCGTACCGCCGCCTCGCCTTCCAGCCGCACCGCGTGCGAGCCGCATTCGGGACAGACGGGGTAACTTTGCAGAATGCTGAAACGCGGCGGTTCGGGCTGGGGCCGCCGCTCGACCACCGTCGCGACGACTTCGGGAATGACGTCACCGGCACGCCGCACGATCACGGTATCGCCGACGCGCACATCCTTGCGGTCGATTTCATCCTGGTTGTGCAGGGTGGCGTTGGTCACCGTCACGCCGCCGACGAACACCGGGGCGAGCCGCGCCACCGGCGTCAGCGCGCCGGTGCGGCCGACCTGCACCTCGATGCCGAGCACCGTGGTCAACTGTTCCTGCGCCGGGAATTTGTGCGCCACCGCCCAGCGCGGCTCGCGCGTGACAAAACCCAGCTCGCGTTGCAGGTCCAGGCGGTTGACCTTGTACACCACGCCGTCGATGTCGAACGGCAGGCTGTCGCGGCGGGCGGCGACGTCGTCGTGGAAGGCGATCAGTGCCGCCGCGCCCAGTCCGGCGATGCGCTCGCCGCACACCGGCACGCCCAGTTCAGCCAGTGCGTCGAGCGTGGCGCTGTGGGTGGGCGGCAGCGGCCAGCCCTGCACCTCGCCCAATCCATAGGCAAAAAACGACAGCGGCCGCTGCGCGGCCATTGCCGGATCGAGCTGGCGAATGCTGCCCGCCGCGCCATTGCGCGGATTGACCAGAGTAGGCTTGCCGGCCTCCCGCTGCTTCGCGTTGTAGCGCTCGAAGTCGTCGCGCCGCATGAACGCCTCGCCGCGCACTTCCAGCACGGCGGGCGGCGCAGCGGTATTCAGGCGCAACGGGATGGCATGCACCGTGAGGATGTTCTGTGTGACGTCCTCGCCGGTTTCGCCGTCGCCGCGGGTGGCAGCCTGCACCAGCACGCCGCTCTCGTAGCGCAAGTTGATGGCGAGGCCGTCGAACTTCAGTTCGGCCGCGTATTCGACCAGCGGGTCGCTCTCGTCCAGCCCCAATTCGCGCCGCACCCGTGCGTCGAAAGCCTGCGCGCCGCTCGCTTCGGTGTCGGTCTCGGTGCGGATCGACAGCATTGGCACCACATGGCGCACCGGCGCGAAGCCATCCAGCGGCTTGCCGCCTACGCGCCGGGTCGGCGAATCAGGGGTGGCGAGTTCGGGGTGTTCGGCTTCGAGCGCCTGCAGTTCGCGGAACAGCCGGTCGTACTCCGCATCGGGAATGATGGGGGCGTCGAGGACGTAATAGGCGTAATCATGGCGCTCGATTTCCTGACGCAGCGCCGCCGCGCGCGCCGGCACATCGGATGCCGGCATCAGGAAAACAGACGCAGCGCCCGCCGTGAGCCGGATGGCACGCCGCGCGCTTCCATGCGCTCGTAGATTTGCGTGAGCTGAGTGCGGATTTTTTCGATGCCGCTGTCGGTCAGCGGGCGCAGGTTGTCGTCCACCAGAATGCCGCCGACTTCGCTGGCCAGCTTGCGGCCGAACGCCACCATGCCGTCGAATACCCTGAGGCCATCCGGTACGCGCGGCACGTCGAATTGCAGCGTTACCCCCTGCGAGATTTGCCCTTCCACCACCGCAGCATTGAAAGGCTCGGCATCGTGGTTGCACAGCGCATAGAGCGGCTCGCCGCGGCTGTCGAGCAGCTGGAATACGCCGTCCATGCCCAGCACCATGCCGCAAGCTTCGGCCTCGTGCACGATGCGCGCCAGGTTCACCGCGCCCTCGCCGCGCGCCACCACATTCAGACCGATGAGGACGTCGACATCGACGCAGAAACGATCGATGGCCTGCGCGCGCTCCATCGCATCGGCCACGTCGTCGCAGGCGACGCGCAGGCCATGACTCTGCCCCACGTTCTGCAGCAAGGCGCACAGGGCCGAGAGCTGCTCTTCCTGCGCCGCGCCATTGCGGTCGGCCAGCTGCATGGTGACCACCACCTGCTGAGAGTGCACGTCGCGCCAGGGCTGGACTTCCTCCCATTCCGCAGCGCCGGCCGGCAATCCGGCCCAGCGCACCGCCTTGCCCAGGGTGCGCGCATGATTGAAGGTGTCGGCAAACACATTCGCCAGGACGCCATCGCCGCCGACGCGGATGCGGTATTCGATCAGCTCGTCGTAGGGCGCCGGAAGCGCCGCCGCCGGGGCAGAGGACGGGCGTGCCTGAGCGGAAGGCGGCGGGACAGGCGCAGCAGGCGCCGCGCGCCTGGGCAGGTCGTCTTCCAGGGCGGCGTCCGCCCGCGGCAGGTCGGCATCGATCCGCACATGGGGCTCGTTGAACTCGGCGACGTCGCGCACGCCGTCGCCGTCATCGAAGACCGGTTCGCGCAGCGCCGGCTCAAGCCGTTCAGGCCGGCTGTGCGTTTCGCGCGGCACCGTCCCCGGCTGCATCAGCGCATCGCCCGCCGGCGTCTGAAAAGCCGCGTCGGCCTGTTTTCGGAAGCGGCGCTCCTGAATCCAGTTGAATAGCAGCACCACCGCCACGATGGCCACGCCAATCACCAACAAGCCGATTTGCAAGTCACTCATTCGTTTTTCCCGACTGAACGGTGTGGGCAGACACCACCCGGACGAACCATTCGTCCGGCGCAATCATGCCCAGTTCATTGCGCGCGCGCTCTTCGATGGCGTCGCGTCCCTGCTTGAGGTCGCCCAGCTCGGCCAGCAGGCCGGCATTGCGGGTCTGCAGACGCTGGTTCAGCGCCTGCTGGGTGTCGATTCTGTGCGCACTTTCACGCACTTTCAACCACCCGCCTTCGCCCAGCCATAGCGGGTATTGCAACAGCACAATCGCAGCGGCCAGCACCCAGGTCAAGCCCTGGCTGCGGATATGCGCGACCAGCCTAGCCGCGTTGTGGTCAGCCGCGCTGGCGGAACGCATCGCGTCCGGGGTAGCTCGCCGTGTCGCCGAGTTCTTCCTCGATGCGCAGCAGCTGGTTGTATTTCGCCATGCGGTCGGAGCGCGACAGCGAGCCGGTCTTGATCTGGCGCGCGTTGGTGGCGACCGCCAGGTCGGCGATCGTGGTGTCCTCGGTCTCGCCCGAGCGGTGCGAGATCACCGACGTGTAGCCCGCCTGCTTGGCCATCTCGATCGCCTGGAAGGTTTCCGACAGCGTGCCGATCTGGTTGACCTTGATGAGAATGGAATTCGCGATGTCCTTGTCGATGCCTTCCTTGAGGATCTTGGCGTTGGTGACGAAGAGGTCGTCGCCCACCAGCTGGACACGCTTGCCGAGCTTGTCGGTGAGGGTTTTCCAGCCGTCCCAGTCGCCTTCGGCCATGCCATCCTCGATGCTGATGATCGGATACTTGTCGCACCAGGCCGCCAGGTAATCGGCGAGTTCGGCGGAAGTCAGCTTCAACCCTTCGGATTCGAGATGGTAGAGCCCGTCCTTGTAGAATTCGGACGCGGCGCAGTCGACCCCGATGGCGACGTCGATGCCGGGCTGCAGTCCCGCCTTCTCGATCGCCTGCACGATCAGCTTCAGCGCCGCCTCGTGCGATTCCAGGTTGGGGGCGAAGCCGCCCTCGTCGCCGACGGTGGTCGCCATGCCGGCGTCGTCGAGCAGTTTCTTCAGCGCGTGGAACACTTCGGCGCCGTAGCGCAGCGCCTCGCGGAAACTCGGCGCGCCGACCGGAATCACCATGAATTCCTGCATGTCGATGTTGTTGTTGGCATGCGCGCCGCCGTTGATGATGTTCATCATCGGCACCGGCAAAGCCATCGGCGCGGCGCCGCCGAGATAGCGGTAGAGCGGCAGCCCGGCCTGCTCGGCGGCGGCGCGCGCGCACGCCATCGACACCGCCAGCAGGGCATTGGCGCCGAGGCGCGTCTTGTTCTCGGTGCCGTCGAGCTCGATCATGGTGCGGTCGATGAAGGCCTGGTCTTCGACGTCGAGCCCGATGATGGCTTCGCAGATTTCGGTGTTGACGTGCTCGACCGCCTTCAGCACGCCCTTGCCGAGATAGCGCGACTTGTCGCCGTCGCGCAGCTCGATCGCCTCGCGGCTTCCGGTGGACGCGCCCGACGGCACGGCGGCGCGGCCCAGCACGCCGGATTCCAGCAGCACGTCGGCTTCGACGGTGGGATTGCCGCGGGAGTCGAGGATTTCCCGGGCGATGACATCAATAATGGCGCTCAATTGCTTTCCTTCGTTTCTCAGTTTTATCCGCGAAGTACGCGAATCAGGTTTTCATCAACTTGTGTTCAATAAACCCGCGCTGCTTCACCAGCGCGTCGATTTCCTTCAGGGTTTCCAGCAGCTCCTTCAGCATGCCGAGCGGCCACGCGTTGGGGCCGTCCGACAGCGCGCATTCCGGATTCGGATGGGTCTCGGCGAACACCCCCGCCACCCCGCTGGCCACCGCGGCGCGCGCCAGCACCGGCACGAACTCGCGCTGGCCGCCGCTGGTCGCGCCCTGCCCGCCCGGCTGCTGCACCGAATGGGTGGCGTCGAACACCACCGGGCAGCCGGTGGAACGCATGATCGCCAGGCCGCGCATGTCGGACACCAGCGTGTTGTAGCCGAAGCTGACGCCGCGCTCGCACACCATGATCTGCTCGTTGCCCACCGCGTGCGCCTTGTCGACCACGTTCTGCATGTCCCACGGCGCCAGGAACTGGCCCTTCTTGATGTTGACCGGGCGCCCCTGGCGCGCGACGTTCTGGATGAAGTTGGTCTGCCGGCACAGGAAGGCCGGCGTCTGCAGCACGTCGA
>JAJPEP010000012.1 GCA_021166845.1 Thiobacillus sp. | reverse complement strand
CTCGGCATACACCGTGACCCACAGCTTGTCGGTCGGCAGCTTCAACACGTCGGTGAGAAATTCCCAGGCGTACTTGATCGCTTCGCGCTTGAAATAATCGCCGAAGCTGAAGTTGCCCAGCATCTCGAAGAAGGTGTGGTGACGCGCGGTGTAGCCGACGTTTTCGAGGTCGTTGTGCTTGCCGCCGGCGCGTACGCAGCGCTGCGACGACACCGCGCGGGTGTAGGGCCGCGTGTCCCGGCCGGTGAAGACGTCCTTGAACTGCACCATGCCGGCGTTGGTGAACAGGAGGGTGGGGTCGTTGCCCGGCACCAGCGGGCTGGACGGGACGATGGTGTGGCCCTTGGAGGCGAAGAAATCGAGGAAGCTCTGGCGGATGGCGCTGCTTTTCATGGTGTCGGGATGGATTTGGGCGTGAACGTCGGGCAATAAGGCATTGTATCCGTTAAAGTTCCGGCCTTACAGCCAGCAGGGACAAGGAAAATGAGCGACGACGAGGTGATCGCGGCGATGCGACAATGGATCGAAAAGGCGGTGATCGGGCTCAACCTGTGCCCGTTCGCCAGGGCGGTCTACGACGACATGGGAAATTTCACCAGCCGTGCGCCGTTTCCCGCCCCGCACCTGCTGCGCGAGGCGAGCATCGAACGCGCAGTGGCGGACTTTCCCGAAGCGGAAACGATTTATGCGCGCAATATCGAGACGCTCGCGGCGTTGGGGCATGCAGGGTGGAATTCCCCGTGGGCGCCGCCATCCAGGCTGTAGCCCCCCATATCCGGCGGCGCTGCCGCGAGCGGGTAGAGACTAACGGGCTAGCCGCCGCAGCTGCCGCAGCAACTGCCGCCCGCATGGGGTTTCCGCGCATCTTCGACCAGCACGCCGGCCTTGTTGAGCGCCGCCACCAGTTCCGCCCGGGTCGGCGCATCGTCGTCGATGCGGGCGTAGAGGCGCGCCGGCGCGTCGAGAAACGACACCTCGTGCACGCCGGGGATCGCTTTCAGGCTTGCGCCGGCGCGTTCGGCTGTTTCGGCGTTGATGGGGATTGCGATATCGAGAATCTCGGTTTTCATGTGTGCTCCTTGGTTAAGAAAAATCAGATGTTTTCGGTAAGCCTTGCATACAGGCTCGGCAGCACGCGGGGCAGCATCGCCGCATCGCGCACCACCACATAGCCCGCCGCGCCGAACAGGTGCGGCAGGTAATCTCCGGCTGTCTCGTCGATGGTCACGCAAAATGGCGTGAGCCCCAGGCGACGCGCTTCGATGATCGCCATGCGGGTGTCTTCGATCCCGTAGCGGCCTTCGTACTTGTCAAGGTCGTTCGGCTTGCCGTCGGTCAGGATCAGCAGCAGGCGCCGCGCCGTTTTCCGCGTCGACAGGATTGCCGTCGCATGGCGGATCGCAGCGCCCATGCGCGTGTAGTAACCGGGCTTGATGGCGGCGAGGCGGCCGCGAATCTGGTTATTGTAGCGTTCGTCGAATCCCTTGAGCAGGTGAAAGCGCACGTTGTCGCGGCGCACCGACGAAAATCCGTACAGCGCAAAGCGGTCGCCGGTCGCCGCCAGCGCTTCGCCGAACAGCATCAGGCTGTCGCGGATCACCTCGATCACGCGCGCCGTGTTGTTGACCCAGGCATCGGTCGAAAGCGACAGGTCCGCCAGCAGCAGGCAGGACAGGTCGCGCTGCTGCTGGCGGCTGTTGACATACAGCCCCGGCTCGGACGTGCGAGCCCCGCCTGCCTTGTCGGTGGCAAAGCGCACACAGGCGTCGATGTCGAGGTCGCTGCCGGACAACTGGGCGCGCAGGCGCGTACGCTGGGTGGTGAGCGCCTGGAATTGCTGGCGCAGGCGCTTGGCCGGCGCGCGCAGGTCAAGCGGCAATGCGCACGGCTCGGCGTCGCGCGCGAGCAGCATCTGCAGACGGCAATGCGCGGGCTGAAGTTGCTGCTTGCGGCAGTCCCATTCCGGCAGCAGGATGCCGTCGGCCAGCATCAGGTCGTCGTCGGCCTCGGCCGGCAGGTCGAGGTCGAAGCGTACCCGGCTGGCCGCGGTCTGGTCGTCGTCGGCGATGCTGAGGATGTCGAGGTCGTCGGCGGCCTTTTCCGCGTGTTCGTTTTCATCTTCGTCGAGCGGACGGTCGACCTTGATGAATTCGGCCCAGGAAAACAGGCTTTCGGCGCGAAACAGCAGCATGAAGGGGTTGGTTGCCTGCGGCATGTCGACACGCTCCGCGCGCCGCTTGCGCTTGTCGCGGCTGTCTGTCGACCTGGAATCGGGCGGTGGCGGCGCCTTGTCTCCGGCCTGACGCTGCTTGCCGGGGCCGACGGGCGGCTGCGGGTGCAGCCATAAGGATACGGGCGCCGGCGGCAGCTTGCCCGGCTCGAAGGTTTCGACCGAGCCGGGTTCGTTCAGCGCGGCGCGAATCGCCTCTTCCGCAGCCCGCTCTGGCGCGTTTAATCTGGCCGGGTCGGGGCGCAGGGCGAACACGGCAGCCACCAGTTCGCGATAACGCCGGGTCAGGCCCGGCAGCGCGTCCAGGGTCGCACGGGTGGCCTGCTGGTTGCGCACGATCCATGCTGCATTGGGCGCCACGTCGTGCGCGGCCAGCGCCAGCAGCCACAGGTACAGCTCGCGGTTTTGGGCGCGTTCCGGGAAAACGTCGATCGACGTTGGCAGGTAGAGCGCGCTGTCGTCGGTCCAGGCCAGCTCCTGTTTTTCGCCGACGCCAGCCACGCGCTCAAGCCACTTGCGGCGCGCGCCGTGCGCGGTCGCGGTGCCGGTGCGCACCGTCAGGCCGGCGTCGCCGCCCAAGGCGCGAAAGAAGATCGGCGCAATGCGTTCGATTTCCTTCAGCTCGATGCGCGCTTTCGGAAAGCCGCGATACGCGGTACGCGTGATCAGCTTGTCCCACAGGTTGCCGACGAATTCTTCCATGCTATCTCTGCGCCTTCGCGGCGACGTTGGCGACGTGTTTGATCGGCGCGGCGCGGGCGGCGCGGACGTTGAACGCGGCCTCGGATTCGGCGCGCAGGTCGTGCACCCAGTTCAGCAGCGAGCCGTTCGGGTTATTTTCCATCGTATGGTCGCAGGCGTCGACGCACTGGCCGCACTGCACGCAGGCGAACATCATGCGCTTGACGTTGCGCGGATTCAGGCGCATCGGGCACACATGGTCGCAGGCCGAATAACAACTCGAGCAATCCTTGGCGCGCTCACGCTTGAAGCCGATCACCATCGCCTTGTCGTTGCCCATCCATGCCAGGCTCTGGAACAGCCCGACCGCGCAGGCATAGCGGCAGAACAGGTGGCGCGCAAACATGAATTCGACGAAGAAGGCGATGCTGCCCGCGCCCAGGAAAATCGCCTGATTGCGCGTCAGCGTGCCATGCCAGAGGTTGCCGTACACCTCGGCCGGCGGCAGCAGGTAGGTCAGCAGCACCACGGCCCACAGCACCGCGCAGGCGATGACCAGCGGAATCACGGCGAACCACCAGAGCGCGTCATGGCGGGTTTCGCTGCCATCGGGATTGCGCGCCGGCTGCGGCTTCTTGTCCCACAGGCTTTGCTTGCCGATCGCGCGCCGCAGCGTCTGGTTGATGGTTTCTACGATCGAGAAATGCGGGCAGAGCCAGCCGCAATACAGGCGGCCCCATTTCCAGCTGACGTAGATCAGGGTGCCGCCAACCGCGAGCAACGGCAGGAAACCACGCAGCACGATGTTCAGCGAAGCCTCGCCGACCGAAGCGCGACCGGCGAGGAAGTCATCCATTCCCAGCGTCCAGTCGAAGCCGAACAGGATTAAATGCTTGAGATTGAGGTCGAGCCGGAAGATGTCGAAGATCGGCGCACACACGAACAGCGCGAAAAATCCGGCCTGGGTCAGCTGGCGCCAGCGCTGTACCAGCACACCCAACCAGCCGCGCGTTTTGTGCGCAACGCTGGCACGGATCGCGGAAGCCGCCTGGGCTTGGGAGCCTACCACGTGCGGCGCCCCAGCAGAGGATAGACAAAGGTCTTCCCGGCGATCGCATGCGACAGGCCGAGCACGCCCAGCAGCACCAGCGCCGCATGGCAGCACAGCACGTACAGCACCAGCAGCACCCAGGTCGTCGGGCGGTCGAGGCCGCCGGCCAGCACGATGATGGCCGGCACCACGGTCAGCAGCAGGCCGGCGCCTATGCTGGCCGTCACGGTCTGGCGCAGATGGCAGCGGGTGAGCGGGTTGGCGCTCGCACGATGCCGGTAGGCGAGCCCCAGCAGGAGCAGGAATGCCAGCCCGGGCGCCAGCAACAGGTTGATCAGGTAGAGCGTTTCGGCCTGCACCGCATGCGTGCGCGGGTCGCGGGGATCGTTCATTGTCCGAAGGTCGCCTTGATGACTTCGAGCAGGGCTTGTGCTGTGTCGGCGTCGTCGGTCAGCGGCTCCACCAGCGCCGCTTCGCAGGCGGCGACCGGGTCGCAGCCTGCACCGATCAGGCTTGCCGCATACACCAGCAGCCGGGTTGAGGCGGCTTCCTCCAGGTCGTGATCCTTGAGCTGCCGGAAGTGGCCGGCCAGCGTGACGAGTTGCGTGGCCAGCAACGGCGCGGCGCCGGTTTCGGCAATCACGATCTTTTGCTCCAGCGCGGCCGGCGGAAAGCCGAAATTGATCGCGACGAAGCGCTGGCGCGTGGACGGTTTCAGGCTTTTCAGCAGGTTCTGGTAGCCGGGGTTGTAGGACACCACCAGCATGAACTCGTCCGGCGCGTGCAATTCCTCGCCGGTGCGCTCGATCGGCAAAATGCGCCGGTCATCGGTCAGCGGGTGCAGCACGACCGTGGTGTCCTTGCGCGCTTCCACCACTTCGTCCAGGTAGCAGATGCCGCCCTGGCGCACCGCGCGCGTGAGCGGGCCGTCCGACCATACCGTCTGGCCGTCGCCGATCAGGTGGCGCCCCACCAGGTCGGCTGCGGTCAGGTCGTCGTGGCACGACACCGTGATCAGCGGACGCGTCAGGCGCGCCGCCATGTGCGCGACGAAACGCGTCTTGCCGCAGCCGGTCGGGCCCTTGATCAAGAGCGGCAGGCGGTTGCGGAAGGCGTATTCGAACAGCGCGCACTCGTTGCCGACGGGCTGGTAGAAGGGGACATTCAGGGTGGCCGCCAGGCCGGGTGTGGTGAGGTCGTTCATGGGGTTTCTTCGGTTAAGTTTGCGCGTGTTGGAAAGCATAGCCGATCAGGCCCAGCACCAGCAGCAGCCAGCCAAGAACGACCCAGCGCCAGGCTCCGCCCACGCCCTGCAGCGCCATGAAGCGGTCGATCACGATGCGGCCCTTGAACAGCGTCGCCAGCAGCACCGGAACCAGGGTCGCGCCACCGGGCACGCCGGCTTCGGCCATGCCGAAGCTCAGCGCGGTGAGCGCCATGAGGATCAACCAATTGAAAGTGGCTGCTTTCATGACGTCAGTTCAATAGGTAAATCAAGGGGAACAGCACAATCCACACCAGGTCGACCATGTGCCAGTAGGCCGCGCCGGTTTCGACGCCCGCATAACCGGTGGCGTGGTAGCCGCCGCGCCATGCCTTGAGCGTAACGGCGCCGAGGATGACCATGCCGAGCACGACATGCATGAAGTGAAAAAACCCGAGACCCAGGTAAAACATGTAGAACGTGTTGGTCGACATGCTGATGCCGGCTTCGATCTTGCCGCTGAATTCGATCAGTTTGAGGACGAGAAACGCTGCGCCGCATGCCATGGCGGCGATCAGCCAGCGGGTGCAGGCGCGGGAATGGCCATGCCGGATTCGATTGACGGCAAGCACCACGAAATAGCTGCCGGAGATCAGCAGCATGGTGTTGATGAAGCCACTGGTCCGGTCCAGCTCCAGTTGCGACGCGTTGAACAATTCGACATCGTGCGTACGGGAAAACGCGTACGCCAGAAAAAAAACGCCGAATACCAGCAATTCGGCGAGGATAAAGCACCACATCGCAAGATCGCCCGGAAGATCGCGGCGGTTGCCATGTGGTGCTGGAAGAGACGCTGAGACGTTCAAGACGACCTCCATGTCTGCCCGGCGAGCCGGGCAGAAAGGTCAGGCTCAGTCCGCGGTCGCGGCCTTGCCCTTGATGAAGAAACTACTGATGTACAGCAGGAGGCCGGTCAGGAAGATCAGGCCGGTGTATTCACGCATCCAGTAGAACAGTGCAACCTGGTCCTGCGCGGCCATGAACGACATGGGCTGGTCGGAGATGCGCTGCAGCCAGATTTGCAGGATGCCGGCGGCGGTCAGGAACAGCGTGATGAACACCATCGAGATCGTCATCAGCCAGAACGACCACATTTCGACCACTTGCGCCAGCGGGCTGTTGGCGGCACGCCCGCGCATCAGCGGCATGGTGTAGCTGATCATGGTGATCACCACCATCACGTAGGCGCCATAGAACGCAAGGTGACCGTGCGCCGCCGTGATCTGGCTGCCGTGGGTGAAGTAGTTCACCGGCGCCAGCGTGTGCAGGAAGCCCCATACGCCGGCGCCCAGGAAAGCCATCACGCCGGTGCCGAGCGCCCACAGTACGGCTGCCTTGTTCGGATGCTCGCGACGCCTGCGGTTGACCATGTTGAATGCGAATACCGTCATCATGAAGAAGGGAATCGGTTCCAGTGCGGAGAACACGCTGCCCCACCATTGCCAGTATTCCGGTGCGCCGATCCAGTAATAATGGTGGCCGGTGCCGATGAGGCCGGTGATAAGGGCCATCGCGATGATCACGTACAGCCATTTCTCGATCACTTCGCGGTCCACGCCGGTCACCTTGATCAGCACGAAGGCCAGCATTGCGCCCATGATCAGTTCCCACACGCCTTCCACCCAAAGGTGCACGACCCACCACCAGAAATACTTGTCCTTGACGAGGTTGCCGGGGTTGTAGAAGGAGAACAGGAAGAAGATTGCAAGTCCCCACAGACCGACCAGCATCACCAGGTTGATCGCCGTCTTGCGTCCGCGCAGAACGGTCATCGACAGGTTGAACAGCATCGCCAGCGCCACCACCACGATTCCGACCTTGGTCGGCAGCGGTTGTTCGAGGAACTCGCGACCCATGGTCGCCAGCAAATCGTTGCCCGTCCATTCGGCCAGCGACGCATACGGCACGAGGAGATAGCCCAGGATGGTCGCCACACCGGCGGCGAGGAAGATCCAGAACATCGCCAATGCCAGTTTAGGGCTGAACAACTCGCGTTCCGCTTCTTCCGGGATCAGGTAGTAGGCGGCGCCCATGAAGCCGAACAGCAGCCATACGATCAGCAGGTTGGTGTGCACCATGCGTGCGACGTTGAACGGGATTTCAGGGAACAGGAAATCCCCGACGACGTACTGCAGCCCCATGATCAGGCCGAATGTGATCTGACCGAGAAAAAGGCCGATCGCCGCGATGAAGTAGGGCTTCGCGACCAGCTGTGATTGATATTTCATGACGTTCTCCTATTGACGCATTTTGTGTAAGTCATGCTCACCCTTCGATGTTCGGCGGCCAGTTGGACGTGTTGACCTCGGAGGTGTACTTGAAGAAGTTAACCATGTCGTCAAGCTGCTCCTCGGTCAGATTGAAATTGGGCATCTGCCGCCGTCCGGGGGCGCCGGTCGGCTGGCCCTGGATCCATGCCTTGATGAAATCCGGGCCGCGTCGCGTGTACACGTTGGCGAGTTCCGGCGCAAAATACGCACCTTCGCCCATCAGCGTGTGGCAACCGATGCAGTTGCGCGTTTCCCAGATGTGCTTGCCGCGCAGGACCGATTCGGACAGGTTCTCGCGGTTGTCGCGTTTGGGAAGTTGGCCCATGGTGTCGAACGTAAGGGCGATCAGCAGAAGGAAGAAAAACACCGCGCCACCGTAGAAGATGTTTCGGGCGGCTGATTTGGTAAATGCCGAGCTCATTTGGTTGGGTCCCTTTCGTATGCTTGGGTTGGGTACGAATCACTTGTCAGTGCGCACTTCCACCTGCCTGCACCAATCTCAGCTATCGAGATCCAAATATATATTGCTGATGCATGTTTTGTAAAGATGAAAATTTGTCTGTTGCATTAACGAGACAGTGCGGTAGACGTGATGGAGGTTTGGCGGGCGGTCGCCTGGCGCCGTTCGGCGCGTTGCCGCCGGGTGCGGCGGCAATAATTCCGCAGCCGGGCCGGCGTGCCGCTGCCCGACGTTTTATCCTTGAAACCGCAATTGAACCACAGAGACACAGAGAACACAGAGGAAAAACAACACCTTGCATGGGTCAGTGTGCACACCCGATGGGTGAAGGCCGGTTGATCTGCAACCCATTGATTTCATGCCATTTTCCGTGACCCTGTGTCCCAAGGGATACCGTCCCTGCGGGACATATCTCTGCGGTGAGGTTTTTAGGTTTACTGGAATATAAAAAAGGGGCGCGCGCGCCCCTTTTCGACCTCCCCCTGCGCCTGAATCAGGACACGCCACCCTGATAGTCCGCAATGCCCGGGTTGGATTTGCCGACCCCGATGATTTTGGGCTCGTTCAGCTTCAAGCCTTTGATCACCTTCTTGTCGCGCAGGTAGCTGGCGACGACGTCCCACACCGGCTCGCCCTGCGCGCCTTCAGCCACCGGCGCCCAGCCCGCCACCTTGTAGGTCTTGCCGGCATCGACCGGCTTGCCCTTGATGGTCATGTTGCCGATGCGCTGGCCGATTTTCATGGTCGGGTCGATGGTGTACTCGATGCCGCCGACACGCACCATGTCGCCGCCCTGCTGGTAATACGGATCGCTGTTGAACAGGTTGTCGGCGACGTCTTCCATGATGGCCTTGATGGCTTCGCCGGTCATCTCGTTCAGCGTGGTCTGCGGGTAGGTGATCGCGGTCTGGTCCATCAGGCGTTCCATGGTGATGGCTTCGCCCGGCAACAGCGTGGTGCCCCAGCGGAAGCCGGGTGAGAAAGCGGCGTCCGCGCCCTTGACCTCCATCAGAGCATCAACCAGCAACTGGTCCCAGGTGCCGTTGAAGTTGCCGCGCCGGTACAGAAAGTCGTCGGTGACGGCGAGTTTCTCGCCAAGCTTGGCCTCGTAGGGCGCTCGCACTTTCTTGATATGCGCGTCCATGGCCGGGTCGGCAGCCAGCAGGTTGGAGAACACCGGAAGCAGACGGTATTTATAGCTTTGCACCTTGCCTCCGCGGACATCGAAGTCCATCACGCCGAGGAACTTGCCATTGGAGCCCGCATTGGTCACCAGCGTGATGCCCTTGGCGTTCCTGACCTTTACCGGCTGCGGCACGCCGTCGTGCGTGTGGCCGCCGAAGATGGCGTCGATGCCGGAGACGCGGCTGGCCATCTTGAGATCCACGTCCATGCCGTTATGCGAGAGCACGATCACGACTTTGGCGCCTTTGGCGCGCGCTTCATCCACCCATTTCTGCATGCCGTCGTCGCGGATGCCGAAGCTCCAGTCCGGCACATGATGGCGCGGATTGGCGATCGGGGTGTAGGGGAAGGCCTGGCCGACGATGGCGAGCTTCACGCCGTTCATTTCCTTCATGATGTAGGGCTTGAACACCTGGTCGCCGAAGTCATTGGTGACGACGTTCTGTGCAATGAAATCAATATTGGCTTTTTTGAAATCGTTGTTGACGATTTCCGTGAAGCGGCCGGCGCCGAACATCGCTTCCCAGTGCGACGTCATGGCGTCCACGCCGAGCAGGATGCAGGCATCGACCATGTCCTGCGCATTGGTCCACAACGAGGTGGCCGAACCCTGCCAGGTGTCGCCGCCATCCAGCAGCAGCGCGCCCGGGCGCTGCGCCCGCATTTTGTCGACCAGGGTTTTCAGGTGGGCGAAACCGCCGACCTTGCCGTAGACCCTGGCAGCCTCGGTGAAGTCGAGGTAGGTAAAGGCGTGAGCTTCGGCGCTGCCGGGCTTGATGCCGTATTGCTTCAGAAGGTGCTGGCCGACCAGGTGCGGCGCCTTGCCGAAGGCGCTGCCGATGCCGAGGTTGACATTGGGTTCGCGGAACCACACCGGCAGCAGCTGCGCATGACAGTCAGTGAAGTGCAGGAACGAGACGTTGCCATGGCGCGGCACATCGTAGAAGCTGGCGGGCGCCTTTCCGGCCAGGGCGGACTTGCTGTCAAGCGCCATCCCGGACGCGGCGGCGACAGCCAGCAATTGCAGAAACTCGCGACGGTTCATGTGCATGGGGCTCTCCTCGGAAATGAATGTTTTTCAGTATTGTCGATACTGGAAGAATGCCCGTAAATGGTAGCTCCGGCTCATGCTCCCGGGTTTTTTGTGCGCGCGAGATAAAAAAAGCCCGGTTGCCCGGGCTTTTTCCGTCCTGCCTGAGTTTACTTGCGGAACACCGAGGCTTTCAGCGGCAGGCCGTTCGACAGCGCGGAGTGGAAGTACTCCAGGTTGTTCATCGTGGTGCCGCCCTGCGGTGGAGGTACCGCACGGACCTGCTTGAAGCAGCCCTGATAGCGCTGCTGCAGCGTCACCAGGGTGTCGCCGCCGCGGAACACCGGCCAGTGCACGGCATGGCCGACGGCGGGCGAGATCAGTTCGGAGCGCAGACGCAGGCCGGCGTTCTGCACGTGGCAGCTGGCGCAGGCGAAGTTGAGCTGACCTTTGCGGCTGAAGAAGGTTTTCTTGCCATCCTCGTACGCGGCCATCGCTTTTGGGGTTTCGACCTTGATGTTCATCATCATGCCGTCCGACAGGGTGCGCATGTAGGCGGTGAGCAGGCCCATGGTCTTCATGTCGTTGACCTTGTAGGCCGCCTCGCCGTTGGCCGTGCGGCAGTCATTGATGGCGTCATGCAAGGTGACGACCTTGCCCTTGGCCTCGTCGAACAGGGGGTAATTGCCGGCGATATGCTGGCCGCCGTTGGGCAGGCAGTTTGCATACGTCTTGCCGTTCTTGAACGGGGTTTCCCACATCTTGCGGCCCTTGTCGATCTCCGAGTCGTAAGGCGGGAATTCCATGATGGCTTCGTACTGCGCCTTGCTGTCGGCGTCGAATGCCAGCGCGCCGTAGACGTAATCCTCAACCTTGATATCGGGATATTTGTCCGTGTAGTACTTGATCAATTCCTGCCGATCCTTCTCGGGTGAAGCGTGCGCGCTGACTGCGCCCAGAGCAATGCCAAGTCCAGCCACCCCTGCCAGCAGTTTCATAATGATTGTTTGTTTCATGCCATCCTCCAGAAACCTGATGAATAAAGCGGAGCGGGCGGCTCCGCTCGGTTGCCGCCCCTCCTAGCCGATGGTGGCCTCGACGCTGTTCTTGTCGCCCTTGTTGTCGGCCCAGCTGACGGCGACCTTGTCGCCGGCTTTGGGGCCCTTGACCTTGAAGCCCAGGTAGGGATTCTTCGACACGCCGCCGCTCATTTCGGCGGCCAGCACCGGGGC
>JAJPEP010000112.1 GCA_021166845.1 Thiobacillus sp. | reverse complement strand
AAATGTCGATTTCAAGAGTAGGCAGGTTGTGCGACCGGATCCGTTCGAGACGCTCGTCGTTGATCGTGTTGGTAACTGTGACCTCAACCAGCACCGGGCCTGCGGGCCAGCCCGGAGCGGTGACCGTGTTGGCCAGTACGTCCGGTCGAATCCGTCCGAGTGATTTTTCCAGGGCGACGGATTCGAGGCCAACGATCAGCCCAAGCAGTGAGAAGCTCCGTGACAGGACGTTGCCGTCATCCGTCGCAGCGTCGAGTTCGACCGTTAGGTCAGGGAGTCGGATTCTTTTTTCACGCTCAAGGATTTCCTTGGCCTTGCGATGCAGCAGAGTTTCACGCCGAGCCTCGGGGCTTAGTCCTTCCGGCAGGTCATCGCTGTCCTCTAGCCAGTCAAGGGCATCCCGCGCGGCGTCCCGCGCCGCGGCTTCAGACTCCCGCCTGAGTTCCTCATCAGCCCAGTGAGCGCACCAAGTCGCTCCCTCGACGAGGAGTTGCAGCCGTTTCCGGATCTCGCCAGGCGGCATGGCAGCGATGCTCGGATCGTCGACGACCAGGCGTATGGTGGGGACAAGGGGGCTGGCGGCGTGTGCTGGATCCGGGCCGAGGCTTCCGGTCAGTTCCACTCTCAGTCGTCGGCCGTCGTCGAGGGTTAGGATCCCGCTCACCCGGTCTTGGAACGCGAAATCGAGAACGCGTACGCGCTCGGCGGGCAACTCCACCCAAGCTTCGTAATACTTGCCGCTCAGCCCGGCAACGCGGCGAGACTGGCGGCGCCGGGGCAGCTCAAGGACGTCAACATCTCTCAGTGCATCAAGCGCCAATGCGCGCGCTGACAAGACCGCGCAGGAATCCTTCTCAGCACCTTCAGGGTGCCTGAAGTGGGGGCGTATCACGAATGTCCGTTTGCCAGCATTGACCGCGACCAGCGGGAGGCCGCAACTGAGGCATTCGCAGTTGCAACGTTTGCCACCCTGGTGAGCGCGAAGCTCGCCGATGTAACGAGGCTCGTCCGTCGCCCGGTCGAGTGCCCAAGCCATGACGAGGTCGCCGATCGCTAATGGGGGCGCTTCCTCCGGCCCAGAAACGATCCATTGAGATTCACTCGAAACCCGGTCCTGATCTGATGGATTCATCGTTTGCTGTGCTATGTGAGATTTCTTAGCTTATGTCCGGTAAGAACCATAGCGGACGGTTATCGGCTGGTAGCAGGCCCTCAACGTGTGACATAAGCGGCGCGGTAATGAGCCCCGCTTGATGGGAAGTTGGGATACAGCTCAGTACTCATTGTTGTCATCGTCGAACCCAGAATGTTCATCCTCGGGAGCGTAGTAATCCGCAGCATCGTAGGTAGACGTTGACTTATAGGTTGAGCCCAGCCCGCATGCACTTAGCTGCGAAAGCCCGGTGATCTTTAACTGGCATGCGATGCACTCAAACTTGGACGGCAAGTACTCCTGTGCTTCAACGATAAGATCACCGTCGAGTTTACGAAGTGGTTCCGAGATGGGGCTTCCGATAACCAATGCTTGGTTAGCGCATGCGGGACAGACGACACGGTGCCCGGCTTGGCGCGTTGCCCAAACAGAAGCCTGGCGCGCAAGCTTCTTTTTCTCTTCGGTGTCCTTGGACTCCCACACGGTCTTATGGGCCGAAATCGCCTTAGCTACTGCCTTTGCGGACTCATCCTTGGATGCGGAAATGAGCTTCGCCGCGACCTTGGACTCTATATCTCCGACCAAGAGCGACAGATCCTCGCCCATCGAGGAAAGGAGCACGGTGGACGTCTCGTAGAAGCGTGCAAGCCAGCTTGTACTGAGACCATCGAACGGTGTGCTGCCTGCGTGCAACTCCTCATTGCGACGGTTGATATGTTGTGCAGAAAAACCCTCTAGCTCAGTTGTAAATGTTGGGATCGTGTCGCGCAACCTCACGAAAACTTCCGTGATGTCGATCGATTTTGGAATGAACCTTGGCACGTTCGGAGTATGGCCTAGGGAAAAGTACAAGTTGCCCCAGCTTTTTGGCTCTGCGAGCAAAGCTGGACTAATGTTCGCAAGAGCAGCCCGCGCCACGAACTCTAAAACAAACGTAGACGTAAGACCGAAGCGCCAGTCATCACGAGAGTTGGACTGCATTTCTTGCGCGTATCGCTGGGCCTTCGCCAAGAGAGCCTCCTTTGACCATGGATGAGCGATCTTCGTGGCGTTACTTGGATGTGTAGTCATGAAATTGAACTTAGGTAGGCTCTATGAATTTGGCGAGTACTTGCATTGGTAGTTACACCTCCACGGCCATGAAGAAACCGCCAATTGTCGACTACTAGCGTGTCACCTCTTTCGAGAAGCACCAGCTCGGCTGGCTGGGCGTGTGAGATGAATTCAAGCACGTTGGCAAAGAGCTCGCCCGAAGGGCCTGTAGCTGGCTTCAAGTAGACGGAATCCCAGCGTAGTCGAAACTGATCTGAAGAATCAACGCGTTCAAGTAGCTGGAGAAGTTGCTTGCCGTTCCGCATGGGTCTGCGGGGTTGTACGAGTATGGTGCGCAAGACGTCGGGACGAAAGCGCTTTACAAGAACTTTACCGTCGAGCAATCGAGTGGCAATGGACTCCGACCCCCTCACGCACCGGAGCGCAAGGAATCTTGGAGGGACTGCCCAATGTGCTAGATCAGTGTGGAGGGGAAACTCAGCGACTCCAAAGTTTCCACTGTATGTATTTGGCGGCGCTTCAACTTTATCACGTGGAATGAGGGTCTGTATCGGGTTCAGACCTTCTACGACATCGATTTGACCAAAATCGGACAGCGCCTCAAAAGAGGGGGCGTCAGGTCTGTAGCCACGGATGAGCACGTAACCATGCATCGTAATCGCTTCAGCGACCGATGAAATGACGCGTATGTTCTTCTGCCCCCCATACGACATCACTTATATCTGCGCCAATACCGCGGCAATAAACGCCTCGACATTTGCAATCCAATTGTTGACGGTAGCCGGGCTCACCGAGCGAACCTTGTGGTTGCCTTGGCCACCAGCTTCGTCCCGATCCGCACGGTGAACAATTTGGTGTCGCCGTTTCATCAGATCCTCAAGAAGCGGATAGGTGTGATTTACGGCTGCGACGTTCAGACCAATTTGAGTGAGAAAACCGCTTACTTCAACGGTATTGTTGTAGTTTGACCTTTCGAGGTAGGAGTCAACGGATGCTTTGAGTACATCGTCTACAGTTTTACCACGGTGCTCTGCAAGGGCGCCAAGAGAGAACTTCATTGCAGGTCCATTGCCTACCAGCGAAAACTGATCGAGAACACCTGCAGCCGCATTCGGAAGCTTCCAGTAGGCCAAACTGCGAAGAGCATCTTCTACGGAGGCATGTAGTAGCACTACTGCCGCGCGCAGTACGTCAGTTTTCTGGTGGCTCCTGCGACCTGGGCCGGCACCTGCTAGCGTCGACTGGTAAATAGTCACGAGGTTCTTAACTCGCGCAATGTTCAGCTCAAATCGGTCAACGATCCGTTGTTTCATGTGATGGTCTCCATCTGTTTCTTAAGATGCCTAACAGCTATTCACGAGAGCCACGAGTGTCCGGTTCGGATATTACGTTAGGAAAAATGAGACCAGCGGCAGACGGATTATGCCCTGTATAGCCACGCAAATATTCAGCGATGAGTGCGGGGTGGGATTCTAAGTAAGCTCCTTTCGTTGCGCCAACGGACATTCGGTGGACAGGTCATGACCATCTTCTCAGGGTCGTGTTTTGCCGTCCGAACTGAGAAACGCGGTCGTTCAGCAGCGAGGGGCGAGCCAACGACCGATCTTGCGAGTAGAGCGGACGCGGTCAATCAAAAGGCCATTGTCGCCTTCGGCCGATGACCGGATCGTCAGGGTAATTGGTCTGATTGTCTGTTCATGGCCAGTTGATGCCGAGTTGCCTCTGCCTGGACCGCATCGGTGGGTGGTATTACCGAATAACGGGTGTCGGGATTGGAGCAGCAAATGCACGCAAGTGACTCCGGGCTAATTTACTGCTTGAAGTAAATTGACATCTAAGTTGCCTTGCCCGAACTGGACTCATCAGCAGTAGTAGTCATTCGCCCTGCTAGACGCGTGACCGAATGTCTTTCATAGATATTTGTTAGGTAGAACAAGCTCCACCTGTCCATACCGTAGAAGATGTACTGTGGATATCCATGCTATGTAACTAATGCGTGTCCTGGTAGTAGCCCTCGACCGAGCGCGGCAGGTCGAGGTGGGCGACGAAGCGCACGTCGGGCTTGTCGATGCCCATGCCGAACGCGAGGGTGGCGACCATGACGACGCCGTCCTCGCGCAGGAATCTTTCCTGGTGGCGGCGGCGCGTGTCGTTGTCCATGCCGCCGTGATACGCCAGCGCGGTGAAGCCGGCCTGTTTGAGGGCGTCGGCTGTCTCCTCGACCTTCTTGCGCGTGCTGCAATAGACGATGCCGGCCTCGCCTTGGTGTTCATTCAGGAAATCCAGCAGTTGGCGGCGCGGCTCGGTTTTTTCGCTGATGCGGTAGCGGATGTTGGGGCGGTCGAAGCTGGCGACGAAGACGCGCGCGGCACCGAGGTCGAGCCGGGTGAGGATTTCGGCGCGCGTCGCGGCGTCAGCCGTCGCGGTGAGCGCGATGCGCGGCACTTCGGGAAAACGCTCGTGCAAGGCCGACAGGCCGAGGTACTCCGGGCGGAAGTCGTGCCCCCATTGCGACACGCAGTGCGCCTCGTCGATAGCGAACAGGGCGACGTGCGCCTGTTCGAGCAGAGATTGAAAACGCGGCGTGAGCAGGCGTTCCGGGGCGACGTACAAGAGCTTGAGTTGCCCGGTGGCGAAGTCGCGCTCGACCTGCATCGCCGCCGCGCCGTCGAGGCTGGAGTTCAGAAACGCCGCCGCGATGCCGAGTTCCTGCAGCGCCGCGACCTGATCCTGCATCAGCGCGATCAGCGGCGACACCACCACCGCGCAGCCCTCGCGCAGCAGTGCCGGAATCTGGAAACACAGCGACTTGCCGCCGCCGGTGGGCATCAGCACCAGCGCGTCGCCGCCCGCCGCGACGGTGTCGACGATGGCGGCCTGCTCGCCGCGAAACGCGGGGTAACCAAAGACACGGTTGAGCAGATCGAGGGCGGAATCAGGCGGCATGCGGGTACAAATCTTGGGCGGGGCTGGGTTGAATCCGGTTTTCCGGCTGGGAAATCAGTGTGTCACATCAGCTATAATTGTGTCACGTTTTGCGCCTGGAGCGTTCCATGAAAACCATGACCATCCGCGAAGCCCGCGAGGGCCTGTCGCACCCCGACCAGATGTTCGCCGACAGCGACGAAGTGCTGGTGGTGTGCCGCGGCGAGCCGGTGGCGCGGATTCTGCCGGTGGAACCACGCAAGAAGCCTTTCCGCTCGCTGCGGGCGTTTCTTGAAAGCCAGCCGATGCAAACCGTTCCCAGCGAAGACATTCTTGCAGAAGAGCGCGAGGATCGCGCTTGAGCGCCTACATTGACACCAGCGCGCTGGCCAAATGCTATGTCCGCGAACCCCGTTCGCTGGACGTGCTCGACTGGGCCGACGCCCAGGACGGCGTGTCGACCAGCCCGCTTACCCTGGTGGAGTTTCGCTGCCTGCTGGCGCGGCGGCGCCGCGCCGGGCAAATCGACTCGCCGCTGGAGCGCAAGGTGCTTGCCGAATTCGACCGTGATGTGCAGGCGCGCTGGAACATCCAGCAGGATGCAGCCAACCTGTTCAGCGAGGCACGCCTGTTGATCGACCTGATTCCCGAACTGCCGCTGCGCGCACTGGATGCCCTGCATCTGGCTTATGCCCGGCACTACGGCGCGACCAGCTTCGCCACCGCCGACAAGAACCAAGCCGAGGCCGCCCGTGCGCTCGGCATACCCGTATCTACCTTTTATTGAATTGGCACCATGACCGAACCCACCTCCCCCGCCCCCACCCTCGACGAGAACCAGATCATCATGGAGCGGCGCGCCAAACTCGCCGCGATCCGCGAGGCGGGCGTCGTCGCCTTCCCCAACGACTTCGAGCGCCGCGACTACGCCGGCAAGCTGGCCGCCGCACACGGCGACAAGAGCAAGGAAGCGCTGGAAGCCGAGGCCATCCCGGTCCAGCTCGCCGGCCGCATGATGCTCAAACGCGTGATGGGCAAGGCGAGCTTCGCCACCCTGCAGGACATGAGCGGGCGCATCCAGGTGTACGTGTCGAACGATCTCACCGGCGTGGACGCGCACGACGCGTTCAAGCACTGGGACTTGGGCGATTTTCTCGGCGTGACCGGCACGCTGTTCAAGACCAACAAGGGCGAGCTCACCATCCAGGCGAAATCGATCCGCCTGCTGTCGAAGGCGCTGCGCCCGCTGCCGGAGAAATTCCATGGCCTTGCCGACCAGGAGCAGAAATACCGCCAGCGCTACCTCGACCTCATCACCAACGACGATGCGCGCGAGACCTTCATGCGCCGCTCGAAGATCATCCAGGCGATCCGCGGCTTCATGGTCGAACGTGATTTTCTCGAAGTCGAAACGCCGATGATGCATCCCATCCCCGGCGGCGCCGCGGCGAAACCGTTTGCCACCCACCACAACGCGCTCGACATGGAGCTGTTCCTGCGCATCGCGCCCGAGCTGTATCTCAAGCGGCTGGTGGTCGGCGGCTTCGAGAAGGTGTTCGAGATCAACCGCAACTTCCGCAACGAAGGCCTGTCGACCCGGCACAACCCCGAGTTCACCATGATGGAGTTCTACGAGGCCTACCGCGAATACCGCTACCTGATGGATTTCACCGAGGCGCTGATCCGCCACGCCGCGGTCGCCGCCACCGGCTCGACCACGGTCGTCTACCAGGGCCATGAAATCGAACTTGGCAAACCGTTCGATCGTCTCACCATCGTCGAGGCGATCCGCAAATACAACTCGCACTACACCGTAGAACAGTTGAACGACCGCGACTGGCTGGTCGGCCAGTTCGTCGCGATGAAAGCGAAGTACCGCCCGCAGGACGGGCTCGGCGGCCTGCAGCTTTCCTTCTTCGAGGAAACCACCGAAGCGCTCCTGATCCAGCCGACTTTCATCATCGACTACCCGGCCGAAGTGTCGCCGCTGGCGCGTCGTTCCGATGCCCAGCCCGACATCACCGAGCGCTTCGAGCTCTTCATCACCGGACGCGAAATGGCCAACGGCTTTTCCGAGCTGAACGACGCCGAAGACCAGGCCGAGCGCTTCATGGAACAGGTCCGGCAGAAGGAGGCCGGCGACGAGGAAGCGATGCACTACGACGCCGACTTCATCCGCGCGCTGGAGCACGGCCTGCCGCCCACCGGCGGCTGCGGCATCGGCATCGACCGCCTGGTGATGCTCCTGACCGATTCGCCAAGCATCCGCGACGTCATTCTGTTCCCGCAGATGCGGCGCGAAGGCTGATCCTGCAGCCATGGGGCAATATGCATTCAAGATCGCCCTGTCCGCGCTGATCCTCGTCGTCGTTGCCGAAGTGGCCAAGCGCAGCACGTTCTGGGCGGCGGCCGTGGCTTCGCTGCCGCTCATCTCGCTGCTCGCGTTTGTCTGGCTGTATCTCGACACCGGCGACGTGCAGAAGGTTGCCGCGCTCTCCAGCGGAATTTTCTGGCTGGTGCTGCCCTCGCTGCTGCTGTTTGTGCTGCTGCCGTTTCTGCTGCGCAATGGCCTCGGTTTCTGGTTCAGCCTGGCCGCCTCCAGCGCCGCCACGGCACTGGCCTACCTGGGCATGGTCAAGCTGCTGGGCATGTTCGGCATTCGCTTGTAAGCGAACGTTAACAGGCGTTGCGCTTCCGGTAAAATCGGGCCTCCCGGCCATTTTTCACAGTCAATCATTTTACGAATCAAACCATCATGACCGACACGTTCAACACCCTCGATTCCATTTCAACCGCTGCCGGCAAGGCGCACTTCGCCTCGCTGAAGAAACTGGAAACCACGCTGGGCGTGTCGGTGACGCGGCTGCCGGTGTCGATCCGCATCGTGCTGGAATCGGTGCTGCGCAACTGCGACGGCGTCAAGGTGACACCCGAGCACGTCAGGCAGCTGGCGAACTGGCAGCCCAATTCCGGGCGCACCGAGGAAATCCCCTTCACCGTGGCGCGCGTGATCCTGCAGGACTTCACTGGCGTGCCGCTGCTGGCCGACCTCGCCGCGATGCGCTCCGCCGCGCAAAAAATGGGCAAGGATCCGCAAAAGATTGAGCCGCTGGTGCCGGTCGACATGGTGGTCGACCACTCGATCCAGGTGGACAAGTTCGGCACCCCGGACGCGCTCGACCTCAACATGAAAATCGAGTTCGAGCGCAACCAGGAACGCTACCAGTTCCTCAAGTGGGGCATGCAGGCCTTCGACACCTTCAAGGTGGTGCCGCCCGGCGTCGGCATCGTGCACCAGGTGAACCTGGAATACCTGGCGCGCGGCGTGATGGAAAAGGACGGCATGGCCTACCCGGACACGCTGGTGGGAACGGACAGCCACACCACGATGATCAACGGCTTGGGCGTGGTCGCCTGGGGCGTGGGCGGCATCGAGGCGGAAGCGGCGATGCTGGGCCAGCCGGTGTATTTCCTCACCCCGGACGTCGTCGGCGTCAACCTCACCGGCAGCGTGAAGCCCGGCGTCACCGCCACCGACGTGGTGCTGACCGTCACCGAGATGCTGCGCCGCGCCAAGGTCGTCGGCAAGTTCGTCGAATTCTTCGGCGAAGGCGCGGCCGCGCTGCCGGTCACCGACCGCGCGACCATCGCCAACATGGCGCCCGAATACGGCGCGACCATGGGCTTCTTCCCGGTCGACGAGGCGACCTGCCAGTACTTCGCCGCGACCGGCCGCAAAGCCGCGCAGGTCGACCTGATCCGCGCCTACTACCAGGCGCAGGGCCTGTTCGGCATCCCCCAGGCGGGCGACATCGACTATTCGCAGACGCTCGCCTTCGACCTTTCGACCGTCGAGCCCTCGGTCGCCGGCCCCAAGCGGCCGCAGGACCGCATCGCGCTGTCCGCGATCGAAACCACCTTCGACACGCTGATGCAAAAGCCCAAGGCGGAGGGCGGCTACGGCAAGACCGCCGAGGATCTGCGCCGCACCTACGCGGTCGAGGGCGGCGGCGAGCTGCGCCACGGCAGCGTGGTCATCGCGGCCATCACCTCGTGCACCAACACCTCCAACCCCGGCGTGATGATCGCCGCCGGCCTGCTGGCGAAAAAGGCGGTCGAACTCGGCCTGTATACTCCGTCCCACGTCAAGACCAGCATGGGGCCCGGCTCGCGCGCGGTGACCGAATACCTGAAGGCCGCCGGCCTCTTGCCCTACCTCGAACAGCTGGGTTTCGGCGTGGTCGGCTACGGCTGCACCACCTGCATCGGCAACTCGGGCCCGCTGCCGGAAGCCATCGAGAAAACCGTGCTCGACAACGACCTCGTCGCCTGTTCGGTGCTCTCCGGCAACCGCAACTTCGAGGCGCGCGTGCACCAGAACGTCAAGGCCAACTTCCTCATGTCGCCGCCGTTGGTGGTGGCGTTCGCGCTGGCCGGGCGGGTGCCGTTCGACGTCGACAAGGAGCCCATCGGCGCCGGCAAGGACGGCCCGGTGTTCCTGAAGGACATCTGGCCGGGCAACGAGGAGATCGCGGCGCTGCTGCACCACTCCACCGACGCCGGCGCCTACAAGCGCTACGCCGACGTCGGCGCCGACAACCCGCTGTGGGACGGCGTGAGCGCGCCGACCGGGGCGGTGTATGAATGGGACGAGAAATCGACCTACATCCAGCAGCCGCCGTTCTTCCTCCCCGCCTCCGCAAGTGCGGGAGAGGGTGCTTCCATCAAGGGTGCGCGCGCGCTGGCGATCTTCGGCGACTCGGTCACCACCGACCATATCAGCCCCGCCGGCGGCATCAAGCCGACTTCGCCGGCCGGCCTCTACCTCGCCGAACACGGCGTGGAGAAAGCCGACTTCAACAGCTACGGCGCACGCCGCGGCAACCACGAGGTGATGATGCGCGGCACCTTCGCCAACGTGCGCATCAAGAACCTGATGATCCCCGGCAGCGAAGGCGGCATCACCCGGAAGGACGGCGAGGAAAAGCCGATCTACGACGCCGCCATGGAATACCAGCGCGACGGCACGCCGCTGATGATCTTCGCCGGAGAGGAATACGGCACCGGATCTTCCCGCGACTGGGCCGCCAAGGGCACGGCCCTGCTCGGCGTGAAAGCGGTCGTCGCCAAAAGCTTCGAGCGCATCCACCGCGCCAACCTCGCCGGCATGGGCGTGCTGCCCTGCCAGTTCAAGGACGGCGTCGACGCCGCCACGCTGAAGCTCGACGGCAGCGAGGCCTTCGATCTCGAAGGCGCAGAAACCGGCATCACGCCGCAGCAGGACGTCACGCTGGCGATCCACCGCGCCGATGGCAATGTTGAACGCGTCGCGCTCAAGCTGCGCATCGATACCCCGATCGAAGTCGAGTACTACAACAAGGGCGGCATCCTGCCCTTCGTGCTGGAGCAACTGGTGGGCTGACTTGAAGGAAATCGGCTGCGGGTCCGCCTGGCTTGTGCCGGCGCCGGGCAACCGCCGGCATTCGGCCCGGGGCGGGCCTCAACATTCCATCTCAGACGCGCAATTCAGTCGGTCAGAAAGTGAAATTCAGCGCAAACAGCTCGCCGACCTTGCTCGACGTCAGCGGTTTGCAGCCCGCTCTGACGCAGCGCGGCGAGGATGCCGAAGGTGCGCCCGGGATTCTCCATCGCCGCGCTTTCGGTCACTTCCAGTTTCAAATGCGCTGAATCCATTCCGGTTTCCTTCAGAATGGCATCGATATCGTCGGTCAGGCGCGCATCGGAAAGCTGTCGCGGCGACAGATTGATGGCCACCGGCGGCGGCTTGAAGCGACCACATCGGCCACATACGTTGCAAGCTTGAGGCTGAGCCAGTCCGCCAGCGAATACGCCAGCGCCGTCAGCCCGACGATCAGAGTAAAGCGTCCGAATGCAGCGGAACCGGGCAGCGACAAACGGGCCAAGAGGCGGGGCCCGTCTATTGCACGGGATCGAGTTCGGCGCTCACCGACTCCAGCGCGTCCTTGAGGGTTTCCTCGGACAGCCCGTTGAGTTGTTCGGCCAGCATTTCAGCCGCATCGATGGTGTCGGTGTCGTCAGGCAAAGTATCGGTATCGAGATTGGCGACGAATACTGCTGCCGCGCCTGTCACCTGCAACAGCTGGCGGCGTTCGCTCATCAACATTTCGATCTCGCCGCGCAGCAGGCGGACCTCGTCTTCTTTCATGGCGTGCAGGGTCATGCTTGTATCCTCATACTGGTCATCCGAACAGGGTCAACACCCCGGTGTAGCCATATAAACGGTTGTGGGAAATTTCGCCGTTGGCAAAAAAACCCACCAACGGAAAATCCCCCAGGGCATCGCGAATCAGTTCCATTTCGCGATTCGGCGCGCCGAACATGTGCTGGCCGCGCCCCAGGCAGGAATAATACACGCCGCCCCGGATCGGCGCGTTCAATTGCGTGCCGATGGCCGCGAGCATCCGCTGCAGGTCGGCCTCGGCCGACTGCCGATCGCGCCGGCAAAACAGCAGCTCGTCTCCCGGCTCGACGGTTTCGCCGATTGCCACCAGATGATTCTGCGGGTCGACACCGAGGATGTTGCGCACCAGATAGTCGCCGGTGTCCGAACCGCGTACCGGCAGGCCGACAAAAATATAGCCAGCCGCGCGCCGCAGGTCGCGCGCCAGCGCTTCGCCGATTTCTTCCTTCATCACGTCCAGCGCCGGACGATGGTCAAGGCTGCCGATGACGTTCTTGTTGGCTGCGGTGACGCGATGGCGCGGCCCCAGCGGCGAAACCCCCTGCGTCAGCCGCGTCGCCAACTTCACCCGCTCGCTGAACAGCACGCCCGACAAACCGCCGCTCACCACGCCGTCGCTGATCTGCGCGGTCACGCCTTCCGAACTGGACAGCCCGCCGACGACAAAGCCGCTCGACACACGTTCACTGAGGCCTTCGATCAGTTCCTGGATGCGGGCGTTGGCCGGGTCGCCATGCACTATGGCGAAGTAGGCATCCGGCAGCGGCTGCGCGGCGATATCCTGCGGGATCCGCAGCAGCGGCAGCATGCTGAAATCGGCCAGCTCGAACTCGCCCAGCATCACCGCCATCGCCGGTTGCCCCAGGTATTCCACCCCGCTGGCGCAGACCCCCACGCCCACGCTGCCGGTCCAGTGCGGCACCGCCGTCGAGCTTCTGAAAAAAGCCAGGATTGCGTCGAGTTCGCCCGCGAAGGCATCCGACACATACAGAAACCCCAGCGTCGCCGCGGAGGGAATCGCGCCCAGCCGATTCATGCAGGCCTGCGCGGCGCGGGTCCAGTCGGGGTCTACAGCGTGGGCAAACTTGAAGGGGGCACTCATGGCATCACATCAAACAAGAATCACAACAGTCCGGCCGTCGAAGCGCCAGGCGCCTCACCGGAAGCATACGTACCCGGCACCCGCCTGTCGATACGGAAAATTTCCGGCAGGCACAGCGAATCGGCGCGCCCCTCGCCTGTTCATGCCCGACAGCGCAGGCGATAATCCTGGCTTCGACTCCAGGCGCCGCCCATGTCAGACCTTGCCCCGCTCTACCCACCCTGTACGCCTTACGCCAGCGGCATGCTGGATACGGCAGGCATCCACCGCGTCTACTGGGAGACCTCCGGCAACCCCGACGGAATCCCGGTGCTGTTTGTGCACGGCGGGCCCGGTTCCGGCACCTCGCCGATCCAGCGGCAGTTTTTCGATCCCGCGCGCTACCGGATCGTTTTGTTCGATCAGCGCGGCAGCGGCCGCTCGACCCCGCACGGCGAACTCACCGACAACACCACGCCGCACCTGATCGCCGACATGGAAGCGCTGCGGCGCGAACTCGGCATCGATGCCTGGCTGGTATTCGGCGGCTCGTGGGGTTCGACGCTGGCGCTCGCCTATGCCGAAACCCACCCCGAACGCTGCCGCGGTCTGGTGCTGCGCGGGATATTCCTGTGCCGAAAAAGCGAGATCGACTGGTTCCTCTACGGCATCCGCGCCTTGTTCCCCGAGGCGCAACGGCAACTGGCGGAATTCATCCCGGAAAGCGAACGCCACGACCTGCTCGCCGCCTATCACCGCCGCCTGCTCGATCCCGACCCGGCGGTGCACCAGCCCGCCGCGTTTCAGTGGGCCGCCTTCGAGGCGTCCTGCTCGACCCTGCTGCCCAACCCCGGCCTCGTCTCCGCGTTCTGCAGCGAAAAAACCGCGCTGTCGCTGTCGCGCATCGAGGCGCATTATTTCGTCAACCGCATCTTCCTGCCCGACAACAGCCTGCTCGCCCATGTCGACCGCATCCGTTCCATCCCGACGGTGATCGTGCAGGGACGCTACGACGTCGTCTGCCCCATCGTCTCGGCCGACGAACTGGCACGCGCCTGGCCCGAGGCGCGCTATGTGATCGTGGCGGATGCCGGCCATTCGGCGTTCGAACCCGCCATCGCGCGCGAACTCGTCGCCGCCTGCAACCGCTTTGCCGAAACCGGAGGATTCGTATGAGCCTGTCGCCTTATGTCTTTGACGCCAGCGCCGAGAACTTCAACCGGCTGGTGCTGGAAAACTCGCACAAGGGCCCGGTGCTGGTGCACTTCTGGACGCCCAAGGCCGGCCCCTGCTTCATCCTGATGCCGCGCCTGGTCAAGCTCGCCGCCGAATACGGCGGCAAATTCCTGCTGGTGATGCTGAACACCGACGACCTGCCTGAGCTTGCGCGCCGCTTCGGCGTGAATTCGGTGCCCACGGTGAAGTTTTTCTGGCGCGGCGAGGTCGCCCACACCATCCACGGCGCCGATCCCGACAGCAGCTTTCGCGAGGTGCTCGACCGCTTCATCGCAGGCGACGCCAACCGCGCCCACGCGCTGGGGGTGGCCGCATGGCAGTCGGGCAACGTAGCGCAGGCGCGCATGCTGCTCGCCAATGCGGCAATGGCCGAGCCCGACAACCTCGCCATCCCGCGCGACCTCGCCAAGCTGCTGTGGGCCGAAGGCGAAGGCGAACAGGCGCTGAAGCTGCTCGACAGCCTGCCGCCGGACGCACGCGCGGAGCCCGAAATCGCCCGCCTGCACGCGCACCTGAGTCTGGCGGAAACGGCGCGGCTGGCCCCGCCGCTGGCCGAACTCGATGCCCGCCTCGCCCACGATCCAAACGACCTCGATGCACGCTATCAACGCGCTGCGGTATTGCTGGCGGCGGACGAGTTTGCCGATGCGCTGGAGGAACTGCTGGTCATCGCCCGCACCGACCGCGGCTTTCGCCACGACATCGGCCGCATCAGCCTGCTGGCGCTGTTCGACCTGCTGGGCAACGCCCATCCGCTGACGCGGCAATACCGCCAGGCCCTGTCCGAAGCGCTGCATTGAACTTCGCTGCGCCAGCCTGATATCGGGCTGGCGTGTGTCAGCTCGCCGCGGCCGGCAATTCGCCGCCGGCCAGCCAGGCCTGCGCCAGGTCCAGATCGTCGAACAGGCGGATATCCGCCGACATGAACAGGCGGTTCACCCACATGCTCCACGCCACCCACTGGTCGCCGGTCAGGATGGCGATGCGGCCAAAATCGTTCTTGTGCTCGCGCGAAAATTTCAGTTCCTCCCACGCCACGTCAACGCTGTAGGACAGCATGTCGCGCAAGTCGAACAGCAGGTTGACGGTGCCCTGAAACTGGATGCCGTAGCATACCGCCTTCTCGATCTCGTAGTAATCGTCCAGCGTGAACTGCCCCATCACGGTGACGGCAATCAGGTTGTCCTGGGTGTTCAGGCTGATCATGGTGCTCTCCTTTGGAATGTGACCGAACTATAGCGAATCCGGCTGCGCAGGTGTCGACGCGCGCACGGCCCACACACCGGCTGCCGCCACCACAGTCATGCCGATCCAGGCCGGCAGCGGCAGCCGTTCGCCGAACAGCAGCACGCCGTACAGGGCGGAAAACCCGACCGTGGTGTAGGCGAGCGCGCCGACCATGAGCGTGCGGCCGCGATGATACGCGCGCGTCAGCGCCAGTTGCGCCAGGGTGGCGGTGACGCCGATGCCGGCGAGCCACAGCCAGTCGCCCGCCTGCGGATGGCGGAAGCCGGCCACCAGCATCCATGCGCCGCCGCCCACGGTCGCCAGCAGAGTGAAATAAAACACCACCCGCCACTCGGGTTCGCCCAGCCGGCCCAGTTGCTTGACGTTGACATAGGCCACCGCTGCCAGCATGCCCGACGCCAGCCCGGCCAGCGCCGGCAGCCAGGCCTGGTCCTGCAGTTGCGGACGCAGCAGCAGCACGATCCCGGCAAAGCCCAGCAGCACCGCCCCGACCAGTCCCCGCCCGTGGCGCTCGCGCAGCCACCAGGCGGACAGCGCAGCCAGGAATAGCGGGGCGGTGTAATTCAGGGTGACCGCGGTGGCCAGCGGCAGCCGCGCGATGGCGTAAAAGAACAGCACCAGCGCGACAAAGCCCGACAGTCCGCGCCAGAAGTGCGCCCGCCAATGGCGCGTGGCGAGCGGCGCCAGAAACTGGCGGCGGCCGAGGGCGATCGCCCCCCAGATGGCGACCAGCCCGAACGCCGAACGGTAAAACACCAGTTCCGCGGGCGAGAAGGTGGCGGACGCATGCTTCACCAGCACGCCCATCAGCGCGAACAGGGCCGCCGCCACCAGCATCCAGCTTGACTTCATCGATGTCTTCGCTCCACTTCCATCGCCGCGATGCGCCGCCTGCCCCGGCCCCGACGAGGACGCGCCATGCCGATTACTGTTAAGGCAGCGGGCTAAATTTGTTAAAGTATCGCCCTTTCCCCGCTGGATTCGATATTCATGGCCAAATCCCGCGCCACCCTCCCGCCCAAGGACTACGAGTCCGCACTGGCCGAACTGGAGGCCATTGTGGCTGAAATGGAATCCGGCCAGCTGCCGCTGGAAGCCTCGCTGACCGCATACAAGCGCGGCGCCGAACTGTTGCAGTATTGCCGCCAGCAGCTGGCCGATGCGGAACAGCAAGTGAAGATTCTCGAAAACGGAGCCCTGCAGCCTTTCAAGACCGAAGACACTGATGACTGATTTTGCCGCCTGGACGCAAGGCTGCCAGGCACGCATGGAAAGCGTGCTGGCTGAGTGGCTCCCGCCTGTCCACATTGCGCCCCAGCGCCTGCACGATGCGATGCGGTACGCCGTGCTGGGCGGCGGCAAGCGGGTGCGCCCGCTGCTGGCGTTTGCCGCCGGCGAAGTCTGCGGCGCCGGCGTCGAGCGGGTGCAGCACGCCGCCGCCGCGGTCGAACTGATCCACGCCTATTCGCTGGTGCACGACGACATGCCGGCGATGGACAACGACGCGTTGCGGCGCGGCAAGCCCACGGTGCACGTCGAATTCGACGAGGCGACCGCCCTGCTGGCAGGCGACGCCCTGCAGAGCCTGGCGTTCGACATCCTCGCATCAACGCCGCTGGCCGACGATGCGGCGACCCAGCTGAAGATGGTGCAGTTGCTGGCGCAGGCGGCTGGCTCGCGCGGCATGGCCGGCGGCCAGGCGATCGATCTGGCCAGTGTGGGCAAGCCGCTCCATCTGACCGAACTCGAATTCATGCACATCCACAAGACCGGTGCGCTGATCCGCGCCTCGGTGCTGCTGGGCGCGCAATGCGGCAGCGTCCCCGACGCCGCCCATACCGCACTCGATCATTACGCCAAATGCATCGGCCTTGCCTTCCAGGTGGTCGACGACGTGCTCGACGCCGAAACGCCCACCGCCACGCTGGGCAAGACCGCCGGCAAGGACGCCGCCAACAACAAGCCCACCTACGTCAGCCTGCTCGGCGCGAGGCGCGCGCGCGAACTGGCGCAGGAACTGCGTGCCGACGCCCATACCGCGCTGGCCGACCTCGGCGCACCCGCCGCACGGCTGCGCCAGCTGGCCGATTTCGTGGTCGAACGGGCATTCTGAGATGACCAGGCCCTTGCTCGACACCCTCGATACGCCGGCCGACCTGCGCGCCCTGGCGCCCGCCGACCTGCCGCAACTCGCCGCCGAACTGCGCGAATTTCTGATGGAATCGGTTGCCCGCACCGGCGGCCACCTCGCCTCCAACCTCGGCACGGTGGAACTGACCCTCGCGCTGCATTACGTATTCGACACCCCGGCGGACCGCATCGTGTGGGACGTCGGCCACCAGACCTATGTGCACAAGATCCTGACCGGACGCCGGGCGGCGATGGCCGGCCTGCGCCAACCGGGCGGCATCGCCGGCTTTCCGCGCCGTGCCGAAAGCGAGTACGACGCCTTCGGCGTCGGCCATTCCAGCACCTCGATCTCGGCCGCGCTCGGCATGGCCGAGGCCTTTCATCAGTTGGGCTCCAGCCAGCGCGCGGTGGCGATCATCGGCGACGGCGCGATGACCGCCGGCATGGCGTTCGAGGCGCTGAACAACGCGGGCGCCACCGATCTGCCCTTACTGGTGGTGCTGAACGACAACGACATGTCGATTTCGCCCAACGTCGGTGCGCTCAACAATTACCTGGCGCGCCTGATGTCGGGCAAGTTCTATGCGGCCGCGCGCCGTGCCGGTGAGAAAGTGCTGTCGGTCGCGCCGCCGATCCGCGAACTGGCCAAGCGCGCCGAGGAACACATGAAGGGCATGGTGACGCCGGGCACGCTGTTCGAGGAATTCGGCTTCAACTACATCGGCCCGATCGACGGCCACGACCTCGACGTGCTGCTGGACACCCTCTCCAACATCAAGCAGCTGAGCGGCCCGCAGTTCCTCCACGTGGTCACCAAGAAAGGCAAGGGCTACAAGCCCGCCGAAGCCAATCCCTGCCTGTATCACGGCGTTTCGTGTTTCGACCCGGAAAATGGCGTCGCCGAGAAAGCCGGCGCCAAACCCACCTACACCCAGGTGTTCGGCGACTGGCTGTGCGACATGGCCGCCGCCGATACGCGGCTGGTCGGCATCACCCCGGCGATGCGCGAAGGCTCAGGCCTGGTGCGCTTCTCGCAGGAATTCCCGAAACGCTATTTCGACGTCGGCATCGCCGAGCAGCATGCGCTGACCTTTGCCGCCGGTCTCGCCTGCGAGGGCATAAGACCGGTGGTGGCGATCTATTCGACCTTTCTGCAGCGCGCCTACGACCAGCTGATCCACGACATTGCGCTGCAGGACCTGCCGGTGATGCTGGCGATCGACCGCGCCGGGCTGGTCGGCGCCGACGGCCCCACCCACGCCGGCAGTTTTGATCTGACTTTCCTGCGCTGCATCCCCAACATGCTGATCGCGGCGCCCTCCGACGAGAACGAGTGCCGCCGCCTGCTGACCACGGCGTTCCTGCACAACGGTCCGTCGGCGGTGCGCTACCCGCGCGGGAGCGGCGCCGGCGCCGCAATCGACCCCGGCCTCGATCCGGTCGAAATCGGCAAGGGCGTGCTGCGCCGCAGCGGCCGCGAGGTGGCGCTGATCGCCTTCGGCAGCCTGGTCGAACCTGCTCTTCAAGCCGCCGAGGCGCTCGACGCCAGCGTGGCCGACATGCGTTTCGTCAAACCGCTCGACCTCGACCTGCTACGCGAACTGGCGCAAACCCACCGCCTGCTGGTCACGCTGGAGGAAAACGCGGTGGCAGGCGGCGCCGGCGCCGGGGTGGCCGAAGCGCTGGCCGGACTCGGCATCCCGGTTCCCGTGCTGCACCTGGGACTGCCCGACACCTTCATCGAACATGGCGACCCGGTCAGGATGCTGGCCGCCTGCGGACTCGACGCTGCAGGCATCGAACAAGCCGTGCGCGGAAGGACAACCCAATTACCCGAGTAGTTTACTCAACTACTCAAGCAGTTTATACTTGGTCTAAATTGCATCCATTACAGGAGCCCGCCATGAACCAGATTTGCGACACCGCCGTTTGCATGCCAGACGTGCAAAGCTCAGCCGACACGCGTCAAATCGCCATCGACAAGGTCGGTATCAAGAGCATCCGCCATCCGGTTCGGGTGGCGGACAAAAGTGACGGCGTCCAGCACACCATTGCCAACTTCAACATGTACGTGTACCTGCCGCACAATTTCAAGGGCACGCACATGTCGCGTTTCATCGAAATCCTCAACACGCGCGAACGCGAGATTTCGGTCGAGAACTTCGAAGGCATGCTGCGCCAGATGGTCGAACGCCTGGAAGCCGAATCGGGCTACATCGAAATGACCTTCCCCTACTTCATCAACAAGTCCGCGCCCATCTCCGGCGTGCAAAGCCTGATGGATTACGAGGTCACCTTTGTCGGCGCGATCGAAAACGGCCAGTACACCCACACCACCAAGGTCGTGGTGCCGGTGACCTCGCTGTGCCCGTGCTCGAAGAAGATTTCCGACTACGGCGCGCACAATCAGCGCTCGCATGTCACCGTCGCGGTCAAAACCAACGGCTTCCTGTGGATCGAGGACCTGGTACGCAAGGTCGAGGACCAGGCCTCGTGCGAGCTCTTCGGCCTGCTGAAGCGGCCGGACGAGAAGTACGTCACCGAACGCGCCTACGACAACCCGAAGTTCGTCGAGGACATCGTGCGCGACGTCGCCGCCGCGATGAACGACGAGCCGCTGATCGATTCATATGTGGTGGAAGCGGAGAACTTCGAGTCCATCCACAATCACAGCGCGTACGCGGTGATCGAACGGGACAAGACGAAGCAGTAAATTTTCCGCCCGCCCAAAGCAGGGCCCGCCAATGCGGGCCCTGTTGCATTCCGGCAGCCCAAAATCAGTAGCGTTGCGTCAGAGTCATCGTCTGGCCGTCACGCTTCATTTCCATCCGGTTCAGAAAGCTCATTCCCAGCAACGATACATCGAGGCCGCTCTCCACCACCATGCCATCCACCTGGTTAAGCGCAATACTGCCAACCTTGACGGTATTGAACTTGACCCGCCAGGCACGCACCATGCCTGCAGCGGTGCCAACACCGACGGCCTGCCCGGCCTTGTAGTCGAGTCCGATGCGTTTGGCCTCGGCGGCATTGATGGCGATGGTGGTGGCGCCGGTGTCGACCAGGAAACGCATCGGGTAGCCATTCAACGACCCGGCGGCCGCGAAGTGGCCGCGCGCGTCGGCGGTAAGCGACACGCTCTGGCGTTCGGCCGTCGCTGTACCGCCGGCAAACGATTGCCCCATGCCGAGGGTGCGGCGCTTGCCGTCGACATCGAAACTGGCGCCATCCGAATCCGCGGCGAGCAGCTTCACGCCCTGAACCGTCTGCCCCACGCTCAGGATGCGCGACTTGCCGCCGTCGATGCTGACGATGGCCTTGTCCTTGAACAAGCCCATCACCGACACGCTGGTCGCCCAGGCCGCCGTGCACACAAGCCAGCCAGCGGCTAAGATAGCGGGGATTGATTTTTTCTTGAGAGACATCATGGATCCTGTTCTGATTTTTCGTCATTTCCCGATCGAGGGGCCGGGATACTTCACCACGTTCCTGGATCGCCACGGCATCCCCTGGCAGCTGGTGCGCATCGATGCCGGCGACGCCGTGCCCGACAAGCTTAACGGCATTTCCGGCATCTGCTTGATGGGCGGGCCGATGAGCGTGAACGACGATCTGCCCTCGACCCCGCCTGAACTGGCCCTGATCCGCCAGGCGGTCGCGGCGGCCATCCCGGTAATCGGCCACTGTCTTGGCGGGCAGATGATGGCCAAAGCGCTGGGCGGAACGGTCGGCCCAAATCCGGTCAAGGAAATCGGCTGGGGCGACGTCCGCATCACCGACGCCGACGCTGCGCGCCCCTGGCTGGGCGATGCCGCAACCCCCATGCCGGCCTTCCACTGGCATGGCGAGACCTTCACGCTGCCGCCGGGCGCCACCCGCATCCTCGAAAGCGCCTGGTGCGCCAACCAGGCCTTTGTGCTGGACGACCGCCATATCGGCATGCAATGCCACGTCGAAATGACGCCCGAACTCATCGCCAGCTGGTGCGAGCACGGCGCCGACGAAATCGCCGCCAGCGATAGTCCCGGCGTGCAATCGCCCGCAGCCATCCAGGCGGACTTGCCCGCCCGCATCGCCCGGCTTCACCAACTGGCCGACAAAGTTTATTCCCGCTGGATTCAAGGGCTTAGGAAATAATCGCGCCACCTTCCCGGAAAGGCGCTAACGGCTGCATCGCACAGCGTAAGATAATGACCGGCGTTGCATCCAGCCTGCAAAGCCTCACCTGATAACGGAGTCCTCATGTCAAACGTCGATTACGCCAACTTCGATTTCGGAGAACGCCTGAACGGCTTCATCCAGGAAGTGATGAATTACGGCGGCGTGCCCCGCACCGAAGCCGATCTCACCGAAGGCCAGAAAGTCTTCGTGCGCGCGGTCAAGCGCGAAAAGGTCAAATACGCTGACCCCAACCGCCAGGGCTATCCGCACAACCTGCTGGAGCAGATGGAATCCTTCACCCGCACCATCGGCGATCTGCACAATTCCTATTTCGACGCAGGCATGCGCAGGGTCAGCGACTGCCTGTACAACCGCTGGAAAATGCTCTACGAAGAAACCAAAAAGCTGGCCGCAGCCGGGGGCGACACCCAACCCGCCTGGGTTGACGTCATCAGGACGGAACAGACCGATATGCCCGCTTTTTTTGACGCATAACTCTTTGTTTCACTTAAAAAAAGCCCGGTTTGTCCGGGCTTTTTCGTCACCGCCGCTCCATATCAAACCCGCTTATCCTCAAATAAAAATAAAGGATTATTCAGGCGCCAACCCCGGTGCTATGCTGCCCGGACTCTAATACCCCCACACAGTCTAAGGAGACAGCATGTCAAAACTGGTACGCCCCCACGGTGGCGGTGAACTCAAACCCCTGCTGCTGACGGGCGACGCACTCGCCGCCGAAAAAACCCGCGCTGCTTCGCTGCCCAAGATCACGATGAGCTCGCGTGAAACCGGCGACCTCATCATGCTGGGCATCGGCGGCTTCACCCCGCTGGAAGGCTTCATGACCCATGCCGACTGGGAAGGCGTGTGCGACGGTTACAAGATGGCCAGCGGCCTGTTCTGGCCGATCCCGGTCACCCTGTCGACCGATGACGAGGCCATCAAGGCCGGTGACGACGTCGCACTGGTCGATGCCGAGACCGGCGACATCATGGGCACCATGAAGGTGACCGAAAAATACACCATCGACAAGGCCCACGAGTGCATGCAGGTCTACAAGACCACCGACATGGAACACCCCGGCGTCAAGATGGTCATGGCACAGGGCAAGTACAACCTGGCCGGCCCGGTCAAGGTGCTCTCCACCGGCACCTTCAAGGAAGAGTACGGCGACCAGTTCATGACCCCCGCCGAGACCCGCACCGCCTTCGAGAAAATGGGCTGGTCCAAGGTCGCCGCGTTCCAGACCCGCAACCCGATGCACCGCTCGCACGAATACCTGGCCAAGATCGCGATCGAGACCATGGACGGCGTGCTGATCCACTCCCTGCTGGGCGCGCTAAAGCCGGGCGACATCCCCGCCGAGGTCCGCTCCGAGGCCATCAGCACCCTGATCGACAACTACTTCGCCCCCAACACCGTCATCCAGGCCGGCTACCCGCTGGACATGCGCTATGCCGGTCCGCGCGAAGCGCTGCTGCACGCGTTGTTCCGCCAGAACTACGGCTGCTCGCACCTGATCGTCGGCCGCGACCACGCCGGCGTGGGCGACTACTACGGCCCCTTCGACGCGCAGAAGATCTTCGACGAAATCCCCAAGGGCTCGCTCGAAACCGTGAACATGAACATCGACTGGACCTTCTGGTGCAACAAGTGCGGCGGCATGGCCTCGCAGCGCACCTGCCCGCACACCAAGGAAGACCGCATCCTGCTGTCCGGCACCAAGGTCCGTGCGATGCTTTCCGAGGGCCAGGATCTGCCGGTCGAATTCAGCCGTCCCGAGGTCGCCAAGGTGCTGCAGAAGTATTACGCCGGCCTTTCCGCGGAACAGAACGTCAAGATCGAGTTGAAAGGCCACTCGGCCGCATGATTTTTCCATCCGGCGGCAATGCCGGATGGAATGCGCCCTGCCCGCAGCAGTTGTCGACAGGGAAAAGATTTTAGGACACGAGCCTACCGGAAGCGGATTCGCGACACGCCCCGGCCAAGGACGGGTTCAGTTCTAATCGGACCGCGACGTACGCGGATTGTTAGCTAACTTTAGGAGACTGTAATGCCAACCTATGTTCGTACCGACAAGTGCGACGGCTGCAAGGGTCAGGACAAGACCGCTTGTATGTATATCTGCCCGCACGATCTGATGAAGCTGGACAAGGACGGTTCCGAGACCGGCCATGCCATGCGCGCATTCAACCAGGAGCCCGAGCAGTGCTGGGAGTGTTATTCCTGCGTGAAGATTTGCCCGCAGCAAGCCATTGAGGTCCGCCACTACGCCGACGTCGTGCCGCTGGGCGGCATGGTTCAGCCGCTGCGTGGTTCCGACTCCATCATGTGGACGATCAAGTTCCGTAACGGCGTGTTGAAGCGTTTCAAGTTCCCGATCCGCACCACGCCCGAAGGTTCCATTGACTGCTACGGCGGCAAGCCCATGCCCAAGATGGCTGACATCGAATCCACGGGTTCGTTCACCCGGGACATGATGGGTGGTTACCGTGCCGGCAACCCTGCCGAACTGATCCGTAAGTAATTTAGAGAGGTAAACGAAATGGCTGGAGAATTTGGTAATCCCGAAGTAGTCCAGGAGGAAGTAGACATCCTCCTGATCGGCGGTGGCATGGCATGCTGCGGCGCCGGTTACGAAGTCATGCGCTGGGCAGATGCTGCCAAGGCAGAGATGGGCATCGATCTGAAGATCAAGCTGGTCGACAAGGCCGCGATGGACCGTTCCGGCGCCGTGGCGCAGGGCCTGTCCGCGATCAACACCTACATCGGCTCCGAGCAGGATCCCGCCGACTACGCCCGCATGGTCTCCAACGACCTGATGGGCATCACCCGCGACGACCTGGCCTACGACCTGGGCCGCAACGTGGATGATTCCGTGCACCTGTTCGAAGAATGGGGCCTGCCGATCTGGAAAACCGACGAAAACGGCGAGCGTCATGACGGCGCCCAGGGCCTGCCCACGCTGAAAGACGGCGGCAAGCCCGTGCGTTCCGGCAAATGGCAGATCATGATCAACGGCGAATCCTACAAATGGATCGTTGCTGAAGCCACCAAAAAAGCACTTGGCATGGATCGCATCGAAGAGCGTATCTTCATCGTCAAGCTGGTCAACGACAAGAACGACCCGAGCCGCATCGCCGGCGCCGTCGGTTTCTCGACCCGCGACCACAAAGTTGTCGTGTACAAGGCCAAGTCCATTCTGCTGGCCGCTGGTGGTTGCGTGAACATCTTCCGTCCGCGCTCCGTCGGTGAAGGTACCGGCCGCGCCTGGTACCCGGTGTGGAACGCAGGCTCGACCTACGCGATGGCTGCCGAAGCCGGCGCCGAGCTGACCATGATGGAAAACCGCTTCGTTCCCGCCCGCTTCAAGGACGGCTACGGCCCGGTCGGCGCCTGGTTCCTGCTGTTCAAAGCACAAGCTGTGAACGCATACGGCGAAGTGTACATGGTGAAGAACAAGGAACTGCTGAACGACTACCCCCCCTACGGCCAGGCTGCCGTGCCGGCTTCGTGCCTGCGCAACCACCTGATGCTGAAGGAAATGCAGGAAGGCCGCGGCCCCATCTACATGGACACCGTGACCGCGCTGGCCAAGCTGCGTGAAACCCTGACTCCGCGCGAAGTGAAACACCTCGAAGCCGAAGCCTGGGAAGACTTCCTCGACATGTGCGTCGGCCAGTGCGGTATCTGGGTGGGCGAGAACATCGAGCCGGAGAAGAAGAACTCCGAACTGATGCCGACCGAGCCCTACCTGCTGGGTTCGCACTCCGGCTGCTGCGGCATCTGGGTGTCGGGTCCGGAAGACGTCGGTGCCCCCACCGATGAAAACCATGCCGATGCCGGCAAGATCCCGGCTCACCTGCCCAAGGGCTGGAACTGGGGCTACCGCTCAATGACCACGGTCAAGGGTCTGTTCACCGCCGGCGACGGCGTGGGCGCATCCGGCCACAAGTTCTCCTCCGGCTCGCACGCCGAAGGCCGCATGTGCGCCAAGGCCATGGTCAAGTACTGCATCGACAACAAGGATTGGAAACCTGAACTCGACACCTCCGTCGAGCAGTTGGTGGAAGACATCTACAAGCCGGTGCGCACCTATCTCGAGCACAAGGACTACACCACGGCGATCGACGTCAACCCCAACTACATCACGCCCAAGATGCTGCAGTTCCGTCTGCAGAAGATCATGGACGAGTACGTTGCCGGTGTCGCGACCTACTACAAGACCAACGCCAACATGCTGGGCGTGGCGGAAGAAAAGCTGAACATGCTGAAGGAAGATGCAGACAAGATGCGTGCGAAGGACCTGCACGAACTGCTGCGCGCATGGGAAAACTACCATCGCATCCTGACGGCCGAAGCCCACATGAAGCACATCCAGTTCCGTGAAGAGAGTCGTTACCCCGGCTTCTACTACCGCATGGACAAGAACTTTGTCGATGAAGAAAATTGGCATTGTTTCGTGAACTCGGTCTACGACAAGAACTCCAAACAGTGGAACTGCTTCAAGCGCGCCCACGTGGATCTGGTCGACAAGTCCAAGCTGTTCAAGCCCGCTGCTCACTAATTCGCAAGAATTAACCAGGTAGTAAGCTCCGGGCGCCGCCGTTTCAATAACGGCGCCCTTTAAAACCGGGCGCCATCAGGCGCCCGGTTTTTTTCCACCCTCAATAACAGTGAGGCAGGCAAGGTTTAGCATCCAGCCGAAAGCGCGTACCCTACGCACTCCCGTCTGTGTGTTGTTTATTTTTGAAGTGAGGGGCCAAGCCCCACGAGGTTGATCCATGAACGAAGCCGAATTTAAAGACATGATCGACGACTCCCCGTTTGCGGGCAGTCCGGTCAAACCCATCATGCTGGCGGAAGACGCGACGCTGCAGTTCCGCTGCCATCGCGACGTCAAGTGCTGGAACGCCTGCTGCAGCAACATCGACATCCCGCTCACCCCCTACGACATCCTGCGCCTGAAAAAGCGGCTGGACATGGCGTCCGGTGAATTTCTCAACCAGTATTCGGTGCCGTTCGAGATGGACAAGGACGGCATGCCCGGGGTGAAGCTGAAGCCGGTCGAGGGCGGCACCGCCTGCCAGTTCATGACCCCAGAAGGCTGCGGCGTCTACGAAGACCGGCCGACCGCCTGCCGTTACTACCCGGTGGCGCTGCTGACCATGCGCCGCTCCGACGAATACGTGGACCGCAGCGCGTATGCCATGGTGAAGGAGCCGCACTGCCTCGGCCATTTCGAGAACAAGACGCAGACCATCGAGCAATACCGCACCGAACAGGGCGTCGCCGAATACGACGAGAAGGCCCATGCCTGGCGGCAGCTGGTGGTCAAGCGCAAGTCGGCCGGCCCTTCCATCGGCAAGCCCTCGCCGATTTCCAACCAGCTGTTCTTCATGGCGAGCTACGACGTCGACCGTTTCCGCGCGTTCGTCATGAGCCCGAGCTTCAACGACACCTACAACATTCCGGTCGAGATCATGGCGACCCTGATCGCCGACGATGAGGCCCTGCTCGACTTCGGCATGAACTTCCTGCGCCACGCGCTATTCGGCGAAGATTTTGTCGAGCAGCACCCGGGGGCGTACGAAAAACGTCTGGCGCGCAAGCGCGCCCTGGCCGAGCAGGAAAAAGAAGCCGGATTCCAGAAGAAGATGGAACTGGAAGACGACAAATATTCAGGCGAACACTAAACGCCGATGCGTTTGCTCGCACTAGCCCTGCTCGCGCTGCCGGCCCTGCTGTCCACGGAGGCATCGGCACAGGCCACGCTCAACAAGTGCATCGATGCGCAGGGCAGGATCACCTATTCCAACCTGCCCTGCCGCGATGCCCGGGAGGCCCGCAAGCTGGCAATCGATCCCACACCGCTGCCTGATCCCGCACGGCCGGCGCCCCTCCGGGTCGAGCCTGCCAAATCCGCCGCACCCAAAGCGGCAAGCAGCGCCAATGAGACCGCCACCCTGCGCCTCGACACCCAGCGCACCACCGGCAAGCCTGCTGCACGTCTCTCGGCGCGCCAGTGCGACGCGCTGACCGGCAAGCTGGGACGCGTATTCGATAAAATGGATCAGGCGCGCCGCAAGGGCTACTCGCAGGAACAGATGAATACGTGGAACCAGGAAGTCAAAGACCTCGAACGCAAAAAACGGCAGTCCGGCTGCTTTTGAGAGTCACTTCGGCCATGAATGCCCGCACCCTCGACCCCGCGCACCACCTGATCGAAAAAGAACCGTACTACGAAGCTGTCGGCGACGAAATCCAGCTGTTCGAGGCCGCCTGGCGGCAGCAGATTCCGGTGCTGCTGAAAGGCCCCACCGGCTGCGGCAAGACACGCTTCATGGAACACATGGCGTGGCGCCTCAAGCGCCCGTTGATCACCGTGTCATGCCACGACGACCTCACCGCTTCCGACCTGGTCGGCCGCTATCTGGTCAAGGGCGGCGAAACCGTGTGGGTCGACGGCCCGCTCACCCGCGCGGTGCGCGCAGGCGGCATCTGCTATCTGGATGAAGTCGTCGAAGCGCGCAAGGACACCATGGTGGTGATCCATCCGCTGGCCGACGACCGCCGTACTCTGCCGATGGAAAAGCTCGGCCTCGAAGTCGAGGCCCCGCCCGAATTCTGTCTCGCCATTTCCTACAACCCGGGCTACCAGAGCGTGCTCAAGGATTTGAAGCAGTCGACCCGGCAGCGCTTTGTCGCGCTGGAATTCGACTACCCGTCGGCCGAACTCGAACGCCGCATCGTCGCCACCGAATCCGGCGTGTCCGAGGCCGTCGCCGACAGCCTGGTACGCTTCGCCCAGATGACGCGCAACCTCAAGGGCAGCGGACTGGAGGAAGGCGCCTCGACGCGGCTGCTGGTGCATGCCGGAAAGCTGATCACCGGCGGCGTCAGCCCGGTGACGGCGTGCAAATCGGCGGTCGCGCAGGCGATCACCGACGACGCCGACATGCTGAAGGCCATACAGGAACTCTCCTCATCGATTTTCTGATGGACACCTGATGGCGCAGCCGCCGCTCACCGCCTCCGAGATCGAGGCCAGCCTCCACGTCTGGCTGGAAACCGAATTCACCTATTTCAAGGTCGAGCAACTCGCCGCCGAGCTTGAGCCGCTGACACGCGACGAGCAGGACTTCATCCTCGGCTGGATCCGCCGCATCGCCTCGACCCACATCACGCTCGCGTGGCAGTTCGGCCGCCGTGCACCCGCGCTGCTGCCGCGCATGGAGCGGCGCCTGCTCGAAGCCTGGGCGGTGCACACCTGCGACGTGTTCGACCGCACCGGCCTGCAGAACGCGCTCAGGGTGATGGAACAGGTCGACACCTTCGACGAAGTACAGCATCGGCACGACGCCGCCGGGGCGCTGTTCGACGACATTGCACCGGTGCTCGGCAATTTCGTCTGCGGCCTCTCCGGCCGGCGGCTGCGTATCGAGGAGGGCGACGCCGCCTGGACCGACGGCGAGCGCATCGTGCTGCCGCCGCTGATCGCCGCGCTGCCGAATCTGGACGACAACTTTCAGCTCGCCAAGATCACCGTCGCGCTGTTGTGGGCGCAAACCCGTTTCGGCAGCCTGCGCGTCGACCACGCCGCGATTGCCGCCGGCTATGCCGATCCCGAACGCGCACTCGGCCGCCTCCATGCACTGGAAACGCTGCGGCTGACCGCGCGCATCGCGCGCGAACTGCCCGGCCTGCACCGCCAGATGCAGCGACTGCGCGCGCTGCTCGACCCCCCCCTGCCGTCAGGCTGGCAGCGTTTCGAAGCGGCGCTGGCCGCCGAGCAGGCGACGATCGACGACAGTCTGGCCCTGCTCGACGCCGCCTGCGACGAGGCCGAGTGCCCGCAGTGGCGCGACCAGGGCTGCCTGCGCCCGGATGCGATTGCCGCCGCCCGTGCCGCCCGGCTGGACAAGGAAAAGGCGCGGCTGCGCATCAAGCTGGCCGAGCTGCTGGAAGAGCATCGGGACGTGCAGCCCAACCCGCAGGCCGCCGCTGAAACGCCGCCCGAGCTGGACGTGACGCCGCGCGACGAAAACGGCCTGCTCGACTTCGACATCACCCTCGACGACGCCCCGATCGCGCCGCCCGAGGGCGTCAAGCAGCTGCTTACCTCGATCTATCTCGACTTCGGCGAAATCCCCCCGGAATACCTCGTACCGGCGGGCGACGGCGAATACGATCCCAACCGCGTGTTCGACCAGCCGGAAGACCCGGACGCTGTGTGGCAGGGCACCTATCACGAGAAAGGCGCCGTGCTGTATCCCGAGTGGGATCACGGCCGCCAGCATTACCGCAAGAACTGGTGCGTGATGCGCGAAAAAACCATTACCCCGGTCCACGACACGTTCCATCGCGACACGCTCGACAAATATGCCGGCATGGTCAAGCACCTGCGCAGGAAGTTCGAGGCGCTGCGCGACGAGAACCGCCTCGACAGGCGGCAGACCCAGGGCGACGAGGTCGACCTCGATGCGCTGATCGAGGCGCTTGCCGACGCGAAGGATGGCCGCGAGATGAGCGACCGCCTGTTCGTGCGCCTGCACCGCGCCGAGCGCAACATCGCGGTGGCGTTTTTAGTGGACATGAGCGGCTCCACCAAAGGCTGGATCAACGAGGCCGAGCGCGAAGCGCTGATCCTGCTGTGCGAGGCGCTGGAACTCTTGGGCGACCGTTACGCGATCTACGGCTTTTCAGGCACCACGCGCAAACGCTGCGAGCTGTTCCGCATCAAGACCTTCGACGAGCCCTACGGCGACGAGGTGAAGGCGCGCATCGCCGGCATCCGCCCGCAGGAATACACCCGCATGGGTTTTGCGCTGCGTCACATGACGAAGCTCTTGAACCAGGTCGAAGCCAAAACGCGCGTGCTGATCACGCTGTCGGACGGCCGTCCGGACGATTATTTCGACGTCTACCGCGGCCAGTATGGCATCGAGGACACGCGCATGGCGCTGCTGGAAGCGGCGCGCACCGGCATCCACCCCTTCTGCGTCACGCTCGACCGCGACGCGCGCGATTACCTGCCGCACATGTACGGCGCGGCGCGTTACGTCATACTGGATGACGTGCGACAATTGCCGGTGAAGGTCACCGACATCTACCGACGCATCACGACATGATCCCGGACGAACTCAAAACAGGATTTTTCTACAGCAACGGCGCCTACGGCCGCAACTGGGGCGTGCGCCAGCTGACCGAAATCGCCGCCGACGCCGAAACCGGCGAGGTGGTTTATCACTTCAAGGGAATCGCCGGTGCCTGCCGCCGCAAGAAAGGCCATTGCAGCGCGGCGGAATTCGCCCGCTGGGCGAAATATCAAGTGGCGCTGCTGGAAAACGACTGGAAACGGGTCGGCGGCGACACAGCGCCGGCCGACTCGCAGGCAGCTTAAGCTGCAGGGGGGGCGGTGGCAGGCAAAGCCGCCGCAGGTTCATCTTCTTCCTCCAGCACCACGGCTGCCTGCGTGCCCAGGTAGTCCATCACCGCATAGGTGAGCGCCGTGCAGCCGGTGCCGTCGAGCGCTGAAATCGCGAACACCGGCCCGGTCCATTCGTAGTCCGCCACGAATTGGGCCACCACAGCCTCGCGTTCGGCCTCGTCCACCATGTCGATCTTGTTCAGCACCAGCCAGCGCGTCTTGTCATACAGCTTCTGGTCGTACTTGCGCAGTTCCTCGACGATGGCGCACGCCTCGTGCACCGGGTCGCCGGCTTCCCAGCGCGGCGAAATATCGACCAGATGCAGCAGCACCCGCGTACGCTGCAGATGGCGCAGGAACTGGTGGCCAAGGCCCGCGCCTTCCGCCGCGCCCTCGATCAGTCCCGGAATGTCGGCGATGACAAAACTGCGTTCGCTGTCCACCCGCACCACGCCCAGGTTGGGCGCCAGCGTGGTGAACGGGTAGTCGGCCACCTTGGGGCGCGCCGCCGACACCGCACGAATGAAGGTCGATTTGCCCGCGTTGGGCATTCCCAGCAAGCCGACGTCCGCCAGCACCTTCAGTTCCATCTCCAGTTCCCATTCCTCGCCCGGTTCGCCCAGCGTGTGCTGGCGCGGTGCGCGGTTGGTGCTCGACTTGAAATGCAGGTTGCCCAGCCCGCCCTTGCCGCCTTTGGCCAGGCAAACCGTCTGGCCGTCCGCCGCCAGGTCGGCCACCACCTCGCCGCTGTTGACGTCGGTGAACACGGTGCCCACCGGCACGCGGACAATGAGGTCCTCGCCGCCTTTGCCGTAGCACTGCGCGCCGCGCCCGTTTTCGCCTTTTTGCGCCTTGAAGACGTGCTTGAAGCGGAACTCGACCAGGGTATTGATGTTGCGGTCGGCCACCGCGATCACGCTGCCGCCGCGACCGCCATCGCCCCCATCGGGGCCGCCGAACGGGATGTTTTTCTCGCGGCGGAACGAAGCGCTGCCGTCACCGCCCTTGCCGGCGATGACCTGTATTTTGGCTTCGTCGATGAATTTCATATTGAATATCCTGGAAACAAAAAAGCCCCATCCGGCGGACAGGGCTTTTTGGCGAACGAATCGGAATCAGTTCAAATCAACTCAGACCGTCGAGCCAATCACACTGCGACCGGCTCGATACGAACCGTGCGACGACGGGCAGCGCCCTTGATCTCGAACTTGACCGTGCCGTGCGCCTTGGCGAACAGAGTATGGTCCTTGCCGATGCCGACGTTGTCGCCGGGATGAAACTGGGTGCCGCGCTGACGCACGATGATGTTGCCTGCCAGAACCAGTTCGCCGCCGTAGCGCTTCACGCCGAGACGTTTCGACTCCGAATCGCGGCCGTTACGGGTACTGCCGCCTGCTTTCTTGTGTGCCATGGTATGAGCTCCTTATGCCGTAATGCCGCCGATTTGCACTTCGGTGAAGTGCTGACGATGGCCCTGGCTCTTGCGATAATGCTTGCGGCGGCGCATCTTGAAGATTTTGATCTTGTCGCCGCGGGCCTGGTTCAGCACAGTGGCCGTAACCGTGGCGCCGCGAAGCATGGGCGCGCCCATCTTGATGTCGGCGCCATCGCCTACCATCAATACCTGATCAAAGGTGATCTCGCTGCCGATCTCGCCGTCCAGCTTTTCAATTTTAAGTTTGTCACCGGCGCTCACGCGATATTGCTTGCCGCCGGTTTTGATGACTGCGTACATGGGGGGTCTCCAACCAATACGAACCCAGGAAAGCGCAGAAGTTTATCGGTGATGCCGAAACAAGTCAAACCATTTGGCAGGCTATTTGAATACACCGCTTGCGCACATGCCTCGCACGCATGCGTTGCGATGAAAAAGTCCGGCGGGGCTGCTACCATTGCGGGCTTATCCAATAACAAGCCTGAACCGTGTCCCTGGAGAGCCTGCAATCCTTTCTGGCAGACGACATGCGCGCCGTCGATCATGTCATCCGCCAAAGCCTGTATTCCGATGTGGTGCTGATCCGCCAGGTCTCCGAATACATCATCAACAGCGGTGGCAAGCGCCTGCGCCCGGCGCTGGTGCTGTTGTCGGCCGGCTGCTTCAACTACTCGGGACGCGCGCATCATGAGCTTGCCGCGGTGGTTGAATTCATCCACACCGCCACCCTGCTGCACGACGACGTGGTCGATGAATCGGAACTGCGGCGCGGCCGCGAAACCGCCAACGCCCTGTTCGGCAACGCCGCCAGCGTGCTGGTCGGCGACTTCCTCTATTCGCGCGCCTTCCAGATGATGGTGTCGATCGACAACATAGAAGTCATGCGCATCCTGTCCGACGCCACCAACACCATCGCCGAAGGCGAAGTGCTGCAGTTGCTTAACTGCCACGACCCCGACATCGACGAAGAGAACTATTTGCGCGTCATCCGCTACAAGACCGCCAAGCTATTCGAAGCCGCGGGCCGGCTCGGCGCCGTCATCGGCGGCGGCACCGAAGAAGAGAAAGACGCGCTGGCGCGCTACGGCATGCACCTCGGCACCGCATTCCAGTTGATCGACGACGTGCTCGACTACTCCGGCGACTTCCTCAAAACCGGCAAGAACATCGGCGACGACCTCGCCGAGGGCAAGCCCACCCTGCCGCTCTTGTACGCGATGAAGCACGGCACCCCGGATCAGGCCGCCAGCATCCGACAGGCCATCGAACACGGCGGCCTCTCCGAATTCCAGAGCGTGCTTGCCGCCATCAAGGAC
>JAJPEP010000111.1 GCA_021166845.1 Thiobacillus sp. | reverse complement strand
GCGGCGAAGGGGTGACGCGATGGCCATGGGAAGCTTCGACCCGCGCTGCCAGCAGGGGCCGGTGGCGGAAATCAACGTCGTGCCGCTGGTCGACGTGATGCTCGTCCTGCTGGTGATCTTCATCATCACCACGCCGCTCTTGACCCATTCGGTCAAGATCGACCTGCCGAAGGCCGCCAGCGCGCCCAACATCACCCGGCCCGAGCACATCGAGTTTGGCATCCGCGAGGACGGCAGCCTCCACTGGAACGGCGCGGCGGTCGCCCGCGAGGAACTCGATGCACGCTTCGCCGAGGAGGCGCGCCGGCAGCCGCAGCCGGAGCTGCACATCCGCGCCGACCGCCATGCGCACTACGAGACGGTGGCCCAGGTGATGTCCGCGGCCGCGAGGGCGGGACTCGTGCGCATCGGGTTCGTCACCGACCCGACGGCGCAGTGACCGTGGACGGATGCGTTTCGGGTGAAACGACCGTGGGGCGAACGTGTTCCGGTTTGGAAAATTCGGTCGCGCCGGTTGCCGGGTGAAGCGTCCATAGAAAGCTGAAATACAAGGGAATTCTCGCCCTGGCATCGCTTGTGCATTGGATGCCGTCGTGTCGCGCCCGGCGGCGGACGAATGAGTCCCTGAACTGACGCAGGGATGTCCTCGAGCCGGGCGCCACACGCTCCCCTCCTCATTGAGCCGGCAACCGCCGGCTCTTTTTTTGGTCGGCGCGCCCCGTGTGCTGGCGACCGCTTCAAGTCGCGGCCGGTGTTTCAGGGTGGAACGGTTTTCGGAACACGGTACCGTGCACTTGTTTCTCCAAGTCATTGAATTAACGGGCAAAAAAACATGGCACGGTAAGTGCTAGAGAAGTCCTGCGACATTGTGTCGCACCTCGATCCGTTGGACTGTCGTGCCCCCGATCCGGGCCGCAAAGAGGGATGGGGGCGAACTCTAGGAGGCAAAAGCATGAAAACTCAAGCAACAAAAAGCGGGCCGAGCGGGCGGATCAAGTCCACCTGTGCGCTCATGGCGCTGGCGGGCGTGCTGGCCCTGCCTGCCGCGACGGCCCTGGCAGACAGCAAGGACGGAACCTTCCCGACTGCGGACCAGGTGGGTGGGCAGGTCTACGTCGAGCCGGTCGGCGTCGGCAAGAAACTGCCGCTCGACTTCGAGGCGTACGACATGAACGGTGAGCAGATCGACCTGGCAAAGGCGATCGACGGCAAGCGGTCGATGGTGGTGTTCTTCATCTCCGCCGTGCCGGTCTCGGTGGAGGAACTGGTCAAGATCGAGAACTTCGCGCGCAAGCACGGCAAGGGGATCAACCTTGTTTTCGTCAACGCCGACACCGTCGGTTCCGCTCTTCAGGGCGGACCGAAGATGGCCGTGCCCAATACGGTGAAGACGATGCATGTGATCAAGAAGGAGCAGAAGCTCCAGACCCAGCAGATGTACGTCGCGCCCAACGACGCGCTGAGTCCGAGCGGCGTTTCGAACCGGCTCGGCTTCCGCGGTCTGCCGACGGCCTTCGTCGTCGGCAAGAACGGTGTGATCGAGAAGGTGTTCGTGGGCCCGCAGAACTGGAAGAGCGGCGACATCTGAGCTTCGGTGCGATCGACAAAATTTAGGAGAAAGTAATGAGCATCAACAGAAGGCAGTTCATGAAGGGTGCGTTCGCGGCGGGCATGGCCGGAACGGCGACGATGCTGGGGTCTCGCAGCGCCTTTGGCGCCGTGCACGACCCGGTGGGCGAGGCGCAGGCCGAGTTCTTCGGGAAGTTCAAGGGCAACGTCGTGCTGCTGCCGAGCAAATACGGCGGCTACGTGCAGGCCATGGATCTGTCGACGCCGGAGACGCTGGCCTGGTATTCCTACGGCCTGCATGGCATCGACATGCCGATTCCCCACCACATCGCGTCCATGCCGTCGGCGGATCCCTACAAGGGCTTCGATTTCTACCAGACGATGCAGCCGCCGGCGGCACCCTACGTCAACGAGAACTCTCCCGAGTGGCGCAACCGGGGTGACTTCAAGATGTTCAAGATGCGCTACGACGGCAGCGGCAAGCAGAACTCGATCACCGTGGTGAACGACATCTCGGCGACCACCGGCATGGCACTGGGCGTGCACGTGTCGATCGGCGTGGGGGAGAACGCCAACAAGTACGTTGCCTTCGCCGACGGCCAGAAGGACATGGTGCTGATCACAACCATCGACGACAACCCCAAGATCGTCAAGGCGTTCCGTGCCGACTACGATCCCGTCGCTCGCCAACTGAACATCAGTCACATTTTCCCCGATGCGACGACCGGCAAATTCGACTACGTCGGCCGCAAGGGAATGAAGACGTCGCACGAGGCCATGCTCGGTGAGGAACTGATGCCGGCGGACCCGACCGCGGTGTTCGTCGACGCCTTCACCTGGCACCCGACCCTGCCGTTCGGCGCCATCCTGATCCGCCGCCTGGGCTGCTGCGCGATCGTCGATACCCGCACTTGGGAAGTCGTCGCCCTGCTGTCGACGGCCAAGGGCTCGCCCGACAATTTCCCGATGGTCAAGCAGAGCGGGTTCACCTGGACCTTTGCGGTGCCGTCGGTTCTGACCCCGCTTCACGAAGCCGGCTTCATTACCAGCGGCGAGTATTTCGTGGCCTGCAACAACGTGCTGCAGAACAACATCGCGGTCTATCGCTCGACCGACGAGAACCCCAACAAGTGGAAGAAGGAGACCTTCGTCGAGGGCTTTGGCACCAAGTACCTGCCGCTGCACATGGGCAACGTGCCGGATTCCCGCTTTGTCTACTTCACCATGTGGGCGCGCAAGCCCAACAACGGGTACATCTGCAAGGTGGACGCCAAGACCTGGAAAGTCGTCGCCAAGTGGGATACCGGTCCGGATCCGCACACCTGCGACTGCACCGTGGACGGCAAGTACATGACCACGGTTTACAGCGGACACCAGGCAGGCCAGTCGGGCCTGGTCGTGATCAACGTCGAGAACGACAAGATCGAGGCACGCCTGCCTTGTCCGGGCGGCATGCACGACCACGTCGTCGTGCCGGAAAGCTGGGAAGGCCTGAAGTACTCCCGAAGCACTTCGGTGTAACGGCCGGCCCGCCGGCAGCAACGGCTGCCGGCGGCGGCCCGCCTGGTTTAAATGACGGAGGCAAGGAGATCGGAAATGAATGTCACTACTCCCCTGAACTGGAGTCATTCGGCCTATGCGGCAGTCCGCATATTCCTGATGGCTTTGTTGGGCCTGCCTATCGTGGCATGGGCACACAGCAACGAACATCTGGCGACGATGAAAGGCGCACACGGAGGCATGCTGCGTATGGCCGAGATGTACCACTTCGAGTTGGTCGTCAAGGATGGCGAGGCGCACGTATGGGTCACCGACCATGGCGACACGCCGCAGTCGACCAAGGGCGCGGTCGGCACGCTGCGCTTCATCAACGGAAACGACGCGTTTTCCCTGTATATGGCGCCGACCGGCAGCAACCAACTCGTGATCAAGGACGCGCGGATCAAGCCGCACAAGGGCACGCGGCTGGTGTTGACCGTCAGCATGAGGGGCGAGGCGCCCCTGCAAACCCGTTTCGCCCTCGATTGACGGCGGCACGCTGAATGAACGGGCGGGGGCATATCCGATGAAGCCGACGCGCTTTCTTGTGCTGATTCCATTCCTCGTGACCGGCCTGATGCTCGGCGTGCTGATTGCGTTTTCCGGGGAGGCGACCGGCGCTTCGCTGAATCGGGCGCAGACGGAGAATCGGGACCGTCTGTTCAGCACCAATGCATGCGTCGACTGTGATCTGAAAGGTGCGGATCTGGCGGGATGGAACCTTCTCGGCGCCGACCTGCGGCGCGCGGATCTTTCCGGCGCCGATTTGCGGGGTACGTTTCTCACCGGCGCCAGTCTGCAGGATGCCCGCCTGGTCGAGGCCAACTTGCGCGGCGCGGTGATCGGCGGAACGGTAATGAGCGGCGCGAATCTGCAGGGAAGCGACCTTGCCGGGGTGAACGGCAACCGGGTGACGCTTACGCAGGCCAACCTGACGGGGGTCGATCTCAGCGGCGCCCTGCTGGAGCACGCCAACCTTGAAGGCGCCGACCTGAGCCGGGCGAGCTTCAAGGACGCCGATCTGTACGAAGCCCGTTTCCTGTTTGCCCAAATGGCCGAGACGAACTTCCTGGGCGCAAACCTTCACGAAGCCGATTTCAGCGAGGCGGAGACATCCGGGATGTGGACCGACGGCACCACCACCTGCCCGGACCTGAGGCCGGGCCCCTGCGTTTTTCAGTGACACCGGATGGCGACACCCGGTCATACCAAGGAGCAGACATGTATCAGATTTCCATCCACATCCGCGCCGCCGGCGCGTGCCTGATCCTGATCGCAGGACTCGCACAGCCGGTGCATGCCGACGAGCCCAAGGTTCCCAGCGGGCAGGAACTGGCCTTCGACAACCGCAAGGGAAATTGCCTGGCGTGCCACAGCATGCCGGGTGATCCGAAGGCGGTCACAAGCACCAACATTGCGCCGCCGCTGCTCGGCATGAAGCAGCGTTTTCCGGACCGCGCCAAGCTCTACGCCCAGATCTGGGACGCGACGAAGGCCAACCCCGACACCCTGATGCCGCCCTTCGGCAAGCACCGGATCCTCAACGAGGACGAGATCAACAAGGTGGTGGATTACGTCTACGGGCTGTAATTCGATCAAGAGCGTACGGAGAACGAAATGAAGAAACTGATCTGGATCCTGTCCTGCCTGGTGGCGGCGAATGTGCAGGCTTCCCCGGAGGACGACCGGCGGAGCGTCGTGCAGGCCGTGCAGAAGAAATTCCCCGACATCAAGTTCGAGGACTACGTCCATGGTGCGCTGGCCTTCAGCCCCGACGCCAAGGCGCAATACGACGCCCTCATGGCGTTCCCGCCCTACGAGGGCGAGATCGAGAAGGGCGCCAAGCTCTGGAACACGCCGTTCGCGAACGGCAAACGCTACGCCGACTGCTTCCCGCGTGGCGGCAGGAACGTGGCCGGTGACTACCCGATGTTCGACGCAGCGACGAAGAAGGTCGTGACGTTCGAAATGGCGCTCAACCAATGCCGCACCGCCAACGGCGAGGCGCCTTACAAGCACAGCGACATGAACACCATGGGGTTGCTGACAGCCTATGCGCGCACGCTGTCCGACGGCATGAAAATGAACATCAAGGTGGAAGGCAAGGATGCGCTGGCGGCGTACGAGGCGGGCAAGCGATTCTTTCACCAGCGCCGCGGCCAGCTGAATTTTTCCTGCGCGGGCTGCCATATCGGCAATGTCGGCAATGTCCTGCGCACCGAATATCTTTCGATGGCGCCGGGACAGGCGACGCACTGGCCGGCATTTCGCGGCGGTGACTACACCTTGTTCACACTCCAGCGCCGGTACGCCGCCTGTAACCAGATGGTGCGCCTCACGCCGCTTGAAATCGGCGGGGAGGAATACAACAACCTCGAGTACTACCACAGCTATCTGAGCAACGGCTTGCCGCTCCAGGCGTCGGTTTTCAGAAAATGAATTCGTTTAAAGGAGAAGGCACAATGAAAACGAATCGAAGAACGATGCGTGTATTGGCTGGCGGCAGCCTGCTGCTAAACGTCCTCGGTCCCGCCGCATACGCGGCAGAAAACGCGACCGATGTGGCTCAGGCGCTGGCCGATGCGTCGTCTGCGGTCGACGTGGCGAAAGGCAAGGGCTTCCTCTGGACCACGGCGGCAGACGCCTTGGCGCGGGCGCAGGCGGCCGCCAAGGACCAGGACAACACGGCCGTGGTCCGGCACGCTGCCGTGGCGAAAGAACAAGCCTTGCTTGGCGTGGCGCAGCGCGATTACCCGCTGGTTGGCGCCGATTGATCGCGCCGCCTACCGCGCGGATTGTCCGCCCGTGAGGGCACGGGTGGGATAGCCCGCGCGATCGAGCGCGCCCTGCCAGCGGCCAGTCTCGAAACCCTCGATTTTCTCGCCTCCCACGCGCAGCACCGGGACGTTGAGCCTGCCGGTGAGTTTCTGCAGTTCGGTGCGGGCTGATTCGCTGGTTTCGAGGTCCTGGGTGGCGTGCGGGACGCCGCGCGCGGCGAGCAACTGCCTCGCCTGGTCGCACGGCGCGCCGCACGCGCTGGTGTAGAGGGTGACGGGGTGCTTCGCGCGCGCAACCTTGGTGGCGTAGGACTCGCCGACCTCGATGACGCTGCCCTTGAAGGCTCGCTGCTGGACGCCGGCGGTGCTCGGCGGAGGCGGCTGGTCGCTGTACACCGTGCGTCCCTGCGCATCCTTCCACTGGTAGAGGCCGGCCGCGGCGAGCGGCGCGCTCGCGGCCACCAGGCATGCCGCCACCATCAT
>JAJPEP010000080.1 GCA_021166845.1 Thiobacillus sp. | reverse complement strand
CACGTCCGGCTGCTCGAACCCATCGGCTATATCCCGCCCGCCGAAGCTGAGGCAAACTACTACCGGCAACTCGCCGAACAGGCCGAGTCAACGGCCTGCACTTAAACTAAATGGCCTCCACGAAACCCGGGGCGGTTCACTACGGCAGCGGCACCCTCGGCTACCGGGGAGCGCTGTCGCTGGCCACGATTGCCACCCTAGCGGGCGGTTTACTGTCAGTCTGGCTGGCCCAGAATATGGCGCAGACTTTCAGCGGCAATGGCCTGATTTCCGGCGGCTCGATAAACGACGCCTTGCTGCTGGCCGCCAGCGCCGTGATGGCCAGGGACTGGGGCTGCTCCAGCCGGAATGGATCGTGGCGCTTGTCGCCCTGGTGATGGCGCTGGGCGGGCTGATCCAGAGCCGCCGGGTGGCGGAAACCCTGAGCCGTGGCATCACCGCGCTCGATCACGGCCAAGGGCTGACCGCCAATCTGGTCACGACGGGGCTGGCGCTGGGCGCGGGGGTATACGGCTTGCTCCGCGCGCTGGGCGCGTGAGGGTACGGGATTTCAGCGGTGTGCCCGGATCGCCGCCCACAAGATCGAACCCAAAGTCAGCACCCCCAGGCCCAGCACGATGGGAATGGCCCGGCTCAGTTCGGTCATTTTCAGTTCCGCGCCGAAATGAGCGAGCAGGAAGCTCATAGGAACCAGCCCCAACAAGGTGGCAAAAGCGAAACGCCAGAAGCGGATCGGTGTCAGGCCCGCGCCGTAGCTGATCAGGTCGAAGGAGAGGAAGGGCGTCAAACGGGAAACAAAGACCAGGAAGGTCAGGCGGTTCTGGTTGCCCCACAGGCCGGTTTCAAATCCTGTCGCCGAACCATTTTCTGAGCAGTTCATAACCGACGAAACGGGCAATGCCGAAGGCGGCCATGGCACCCAGCTGAGCCCCCAGGACGACATACAGCGTGCCCCAGGCGTGACCGAGGACGGCCCCGGCGGCCAGCGCGATGGGCGCGCTGGGGATGGGGTTGAACACGATGGTGAACGCGATCAGCAGGATGAGGGCGAGGGGGCCGAGGGCGAGTTGATCCAGCTAGTGTTGCAGGGTCTGGCTGTCGCCCAGGGCCGCGACCAGCGCCTGTCCGGAAGGCGCCACATAGAGCCCGATCAGGGCAATAACGGCGAGAGCCGCGACCAGAAGTCTGGGTGGCGCCATGGGCTATCGCTTTCCGGCAGGAAGGAGGTATCCGCTCTAACCCGGCTCCTGCTCGACACCCCGGCTGGTCAGCCCCCCCAGCACCACCAGCCAGACGGCGATGGCGATGTCGAAGGGAAGGAACACCACATGGCTGAGCGGCAGGGCCATCAGGGCCATCATTCCCGCCATGCCGATGGCAGCGCCCGCGATCCCCAGCCAGCGGGGGACAACCTTGCCCAGCGCGAGTCCCACCCCTAGCACCGTAAGCCCCAGGCTGAAAAACATCTTCGCCATGCGTTCAAGGCAGATCATCAGTTCGCTGCCGGGCCGGATGTTGTCGAGAAATGCAGCTTTGCCCGCATCGCCCGCGTCCTTCAACTGGTCGGCGCCCCAGAAGCCCATGTGCATGTAATAACCGGCGCTGATGCCGTTGACCACGATCGCCGCCAGGGCGATGGCCACCCCCGGCCACACCACGGTTCGCGCCAGTGTGTGGGTGTGCAGGCTGCCGAGCGCGACCAGTCCCGCCAGCCGCACGAACAGCCCGAATACCATGACCTGGTAGGACAGTATCCATATCCCGGGTTGGGCGCTGACTGTCTCGAAGTCCGTGGGCTGGAAATTGAAATTCTGCTCGACCAGCAACGGCCGGATGGCCATGCCGACGACCGGCATGATGCCGCCCAGGATGAGCGCGATGCCAGTGAAGCGCGTATATCCGTTGGAAAGTCTCATTTGTCTGCCGCCTTTCCTACTCGTCGGTTGTTTGGAAAGTCGCCCAACGCTTCAAACGCGGGGTGGGAGGCAAGCAGCGCGTACGCCGTCGCTGCACGCATGCAGAAAAAATCATCCGCATCGCTGTTTCCCGACTCGGTTGACTGCCCCAAAATTCCCTACCAATATAGTCAGCTATTAGCCGCTTGCCACCCTCCCCAAGGGTGGACAGGGAAAGCGGTTGTGCGGCCGGAAGTGTTAGCGGGCTTAGGGATCAACGCGCCGGCTAATCCGGCGGCCGGGCTTCACGCCGGATCAGCAGCATGCCGAACCGGCGCCGGCCCCGCCCTGGTCGAACGGCAGCCCGCCGCCGCAGCCGGGGAAGATGCCGTAATGCCGCGAGAAGTCGCCGATGAAATCGAAATGCGGCGCGAAGCGCGTGTCGTGCAGCATGCGCCAGGTATTGCCGCACACCGGGAAGACGCGCCCGGCCTCGATGGCGTGGTGTCTGTCGAGGACGAAGCGCTGTTCCTGGCCGGGGATGCCGCCGCGATAGACGACGGCCTGGCCGTAGTCCTCGCAATCGGGCTCCAGGCCGTCGAGCTTGAACAGGCGGTAGGTCGCCGAGAAGAAGCGCAGGTTGCCTACCCGCGCCGCCATCGCCGGGTCGGTGAGGGCGATGGGGCGGTCTTCCACCAGGCGCGGGTCGGCAAAGCCGCAGCGGCGCGCCAGATGCTGGAAGTCGTTCCAGTACAGCGCGCCGCCCAGGCACTCACCGTACAGCACCGGATCGTTGCGCAGTTCCGCGGGCACGCGGCGGTCGGCGTAGATGTCGGAGAAATACAACTCGCCGCCGGGCTTCAGCAGGCGGTGGACCTGGCGCAGCACGGCTTCCTTGTCGGGGGAAAGATTGACCACGCAGTTCGACACCACGACGTCGAAGCTCTCGTCCTCGAACCCCAGCTGGTCCAGCCGCTCGATGTAGCCGAGGCGGAATTCGACGTTGTCGCGCGCGAAGCCGAAGGCCTGGCGATGGTGTTCGCGGTGCGCCTCGGCCACCGCGAGCTGCTCCTCGGTCATGTCGACGCCGACCACCCGGCCGTGCTCGCCGACCAGTTGCGCCAGGGCGTAGACGTCGCGCCCGGAGCCGCAGCCCAGGTCCAGCACCTTCAGGCCTTCGAGCCGGGTCGGGCAGACCAGGCCGCAGCCGTAGTAGCGCGCGGTGACTTCCGGATGGATGCGCGCCAGCAGCGGCTTCATCCAGCCCGGCATCTGGCTGGCGTCGCAGCAGGCGGAGGTGCGCAGGTCGGCGCTGCCCTTCAGTTGATTGCCGTAATAGTCCTTGACCAGTTCATGCATGTTCAAACCTCGTTCGTGCTGTGCAATTCGTTACTTTACTTTGACTTCGCCGTGCGCCCGCGCAGCAGATCGTCATACGCGCCCTTGAGGCGCAGCAGGTCGCCGTCGAGCGCGGGGTGGCCGTGCCACCACTGGTAGTCGGGCGACTGGTGGGCCACACCGAGGCGCAGGTTGCGCAGGTGCTTCTGCAGACTGGCGTAATGCGCCTCCATCCCGGCAAGCGCCGCGGCGGGGAATTCGCCGCGGGCGCGGGTCAGGAGCGTGAGCGCCTCGCGCTGCTTCATGTTGCCGACCTCGATCATGCGCGCGCCGTTGGCGCGCAGGGTGGCGATGTAGCGCGGCGAGTGGCAGCGGCCGCAGGTCTGGTCCATGCGCGCTGCATTGGCGGGCCGGTGTGCCTCCGCGGTGTGGCAGCCGACGCAGCCGGGCGCGCGCCCGGGCGTGCTGATCCGTACCAGCACGCCGTGCTTGGACAGGCGCCAGCCGTGCACTTCCGCGCTCTCCGCGCCGTGGCAGGCGATGCACTGGGCGTCGGTGAATTTTCCTGCGGGCGGCTGCGCGAAGGCCGATGCGCCGAGGAAAAACAACAGGATCGAGAGCAGCCGTCGCATCAGTTGGTCACCTTGTTGTGGCCGGTGTATTCGCCCTCGACCCACCAGGGGGCGGCGGCGGGCGGCTTGTCTTGCTGGCGCAGGGTCTGGGCCTTTTGCTTGATGTTTTCCAGCGCCGTGTTCATTTTTTCATGGCCGCGCGCGACGGCGTCCGGCGCGCCGTGGGCGGCGCCCTTGTAGGCGCCGAGGTTGTCGAAGTACCACATCTCGAAATAGTCGCGCTCGATCGGCGAGACGTTGTAGAAGGCGGAGGACTGCCCCTCGAAGTAGCCGATGCGCTCGCGGGCGAACAACGCGCCCGGCTCGTCCAGCGGATAGGGCGGGCGCTCGTCGGCGGTGGGATGCAGCAGGCCGTCGCTGCGCAGCCCCTTCAATTCCCGTTCGGCGGCGTAGAGCAGGGGCCAGGCGCGCTTGCGCTCGGCGTCGAGCCCGGCCAGCTGCTGGCGCGACCATTCGGCGTCGTGGCAGTCGCTGCACACCGCCACCCACTGCTTGCGCCGCACCTGGTTGCCGGAAGTGAGCGGGTTCACCTCCTGCAGGCCGAATTTCCAGATGGTCTTGTCGGCCACCTGGTGCTTGCCGCCGCTCATGTGGCAGTAGGCGCAGGTGGGGGCCTTGTAGTTGCCCTTGGCGAGCGGCTTGGACCAGTCCCATTGATCGCCCTCGGCCAGGTAGCGCTTGCCGTGGGCGGAGGCGAAGAAGGTCTCGTCGTCCGGATGGGGCGGTCCGGAATGGCAGGTGATGCAGGCCTCGGGGCGACGCGCCTCGGCGGCGCTGAACAGGTGGCGCGTGTGGCAGGAGTCGCACTTGGACGCCACCGAATGGCACTGCAGGCAGGCGGTCACCTCGGCCTTGGGCTTGTCGACGAAATGGGGCGCGTCGACCGCGCGCTCGGCGGCCAGCGCATGGCTGGGGAAGCCGAAGCGGCGCTCGTCCTGGAACTGGGCGTGCTGGGTGGCGTGGCAGCCGCCGCACACTGTCTTGTCGGGCATGCGCAGCTTGGCGTGGTCGTTGCCGTGGCAGCTGTCGCAGTACACCGTCTTGCCATCTTTCGGCGTGGCGTGGCGGCTGGCGCGCCAGTCGGCGACGACGCCGGGGGTGAGTGTGCTGTGACATTCGACGCATTGCGGGCCCTCGAAGCGGCCGCTCATGGGGCCCTCGTAGCCATAGAAACGCACCGGGTGCCAGTAGCCGAACATCTTGTCGGGCTGCCACAGCCGCGAATACAGGCCGTCGCCGGGGCCGCCCTTGCTCCAGGCCACCCAGCCGTAGCCGGCGGCGATCGCCAGCACGGTGACGACGAGCACGCCCCAGGCATAGCGGGCCATCCCCGGACAGGACGGCGTGCTCATGCCCGCCCCCGCCGCCAGCGCCAGGCGCCCACGCTGGCGAGGCCAAAGAAGGCCGCCAGGCTCGCCAGGCGGCCCAGCGGATCGGCGGTCCCGGCGTCGGTTTCCGGCAGGGGCAGGGCCACGCCCTGATGGCCGGAACCCGCCACCGCCGGGACACCCTGCGCCCGGCCGCTGAAGCGTTCCACCGCGATGCGTTGCGCGCCCGTCATGAGGGGGCGGCCCATGGTCGCGCGGTGGCCGTCCATGCGCGCCAGCAGCGCCGGCCACGTTGCCGCCGGATAGGCGCGCGGATCGGGGGCGGCATGGCAGTCGCCGCAGGCCTCGCGGTACAGGCGTTCGGCGCCGTCGGTGGGCAGGCCGGCGGCGCGCGGCGGCAGCGGGCGCAGCGCGTAGGTATCAAGGTATGCATGCAGCGCGGCCCGCTCTCCCGCGTCCGGCATGGTCACCGGCCCGAGCAGGCCGCGGTAGAAGCGCGATACTTTCATCAGGGTCTCCATGCGGGTGAGCACCGTCGCCCATTCCTCGCGCGTGTGGCGGCCGGGGCCGGGCAGGTTGTGGCACTGGGTGCAGGTGCGCTGCAGCACCTGCGCACCCGATGAATCGGGGTCCGGCAACAGGGCGGGATCGATGCCTGGCGGCACGATGTCCTTGCGCGCCTCGCAGATGTCCACCCCGGCCCAGGGGTGGCCGGCGAGGGCCGGGGTGGCGGCCAGCAGCAGGATCAGCAGCGGCGCGCATTTCATGGCGCTGTCTCCGCGGCCGTCGCCGGCACGGCCTTCACCGCGGCCGGCAGCCACTGCCGCGCCTGTTCCTTGATCCGGCCGCGCAGGCTGAAGGCGTCGAGCATGCCCTCGGCGGCACGGCGGCCGTCCGCCATGGCGGTGACCACCAGGTGCGGGCCGCGCGTGTTGTCGCCGCCGGCGTAGAGCTTCGGGTGGGCGGTGCGGCCCTGGCCGTCGATGACGATGCGGCCAGTCTCGTCCAGTGCTACGCCGTGCGCGGCCAGCCAGGCCGGCGGCGCCGGCACCTGGCCGAGGGCGAGGATGACGCGGTCGGCCGGCAGGTCGTGCGCCGTTGCGGAAACCTCGAAGCGGACGCCCTCGACCGCCGCGCTTCCCAGCAGCGACTGCGGCACGTGCTGCGCCAGCAGTTCCACCCCTTCCTCGCGCGCGGCCCCGATCTCCTTGGGCGAGGCGCGGAAGTCGCCGCGCGTCGCCACGGCAACGGCGGCGCCCAGGCGGCGGGCGCTGCGCGCGCAGTCCATGGCGCTGTCGCCGCCGCCCAGCACCAGCACGCGCTGGCCGTCCAGCGGCGGCGCGGCGCCGGCGTTGACCGCGGCGAGGAAATCGAGGGCGTCGAGCGCGCCGGGAAGATCCCGCCCGGGCAGGCTTGCCGGCCGCGAACGCTGGGCGCCGGTGCCGAGGAACACGGCGTCGTAATCGTCGAGCAACCGGCTGAAATATTCGGCCTCCACCGTCACGCCCAGTTCGAAGCGCACCCCCATTCCCTCCAGGCGCGCGATGCGGCGGGCCAGCAGGGCCTTGTCCAGCTTGAACGGCGGCACGCCGGTGGCAAGCAGGCCGCCCGCAGTGGCATTGCGGTCGTAGACGGTCACTGCGACGCCTTCGCGCACCAGGCGGTCGGCGCATGCCAACCCCGCGGGACCGGCGCCGATCACCGCCACGGCTCTCCCGCTGGGGGCGACCTGCGCGGGCGGCGGCAGGTCCAGTGCGGCCGCACCGAGCCAGCGCTCCAGCGCGCCGATGGCCACCGCGCCGTTTTTCAGCCCCTCGCCTTCGCCGTCGCGGGTGCAGGCGCCCTCGCACAGCCGGTGCTGCGGGCACAGCGTGCCGCATACCTCGGGCAGGGCCGACGTCTCGGCGAGGATCGCGGCGGCGCCGGCGGTGTCGCCGCGCGCCACCGCCTGCAGCCAGTCGGGAATGCGGTTGGCCAGCGGGCAGGCGCTGCGGCAACCCGGCACCCCGCAGTCCACGCAGCGCGCCGCCTGCGCACGGACGGCGTCGAGATCGTAGGGCACGACGCCTTCGCCCCAGCCGGCCAGGCGCTCGGCAGCCGGTTTTGCCGCCGGCAACACGCGCGGCGTCGACGCCGGCAGCGGCTTGCCCAGCAGATGGGACGCGGTCTGCTTGAGCTGCGGCTTGAACCAGTTGCGCACGTCGCGGATCTCCAGCGCCTCGGTGGGGCAGGCGATCACGCAGCGGGCGCAGCCCATGCAGTCCTCGATGCCGGTGACGCGGCCGCTGGCCTTGCCCTGCTGCCACACCGGGATGCCCATGTCGCACACTTCCTCGCAGCGGCCGCAGTCGACGCACTTGTCGGTATCCATCTGGATGCCGTAGAAGCCGGCGTGGTTGAGCAGGCCGAAGGTGGCGCCGTAGGGACAGAGGTAGCGGCAGTAGAAGCGGTTGCCGACCAGCGGCGCGGCGAAGAAGGTGCCGAAGTAGGTGAACGCGACGGTGAGATAGAACATGCCGACGAAGCTCACCGTCCAGGCGTTGGGCGGATAGAGGGTGACCACGATCACCCCGGCGTAGAAGACGAAAAAGAACCACTTGGTGTGGCGCAGCGCCCAGGCCCATTTGCCGCGCACGGTGCGGTCGCGGAAGGAGAATCCCACGGTCTCGCGGATGCCGACGCAGGGGCAGTTCCAGCCGCAGATGACGCGGCGGCCGAACAGGAACACCGCGCCCAGCACCAGGAAGAAGGTGATGGTGCCCGGCACGTGCAGCGCGGGAAACACCGGCTGCCCCCATTGGTAGCCGACGTAGGGCTCGAACATGGGGACGAGCCAGGGCACCAGCCACCACAGCGCCGTGACCGCGCCCACCAGCACGATCAGCCGCTTGCGGGTGTAGGGGTTGTCCTCGGCGTGGATGCGCCACAGGCCGAAGCCGAGAATGATGGCGTATTCGGTATAGCGGTTGAGCCAGATCGGGTTGTCGAACAGGAACAGCCAGGTCTCGTTGAGCCAGCCGACGAAGGCCAGGGTGAAGGCGGCCATGCTGAACCACTGCACCCACAGCGGATAGCGGCGCGGCAGCGAGCCCTGCTGCGCGGGGCTGCTGGCGCGCGGCATGTGGTGGAGGACGGCGACCGGTTTCATGGCTTCAGAAGGTCAGCGCCTGATCGCTCTCGTCGATCCAGCCCGCCAGCAGCTTCATCGAGCCGCGGGGCGTTCTGGATGATGATGACGAGGCGCTTGCCCATGCGGTCTCCCTATTCGTTGACCACCGGCCAGCCGCGTTCACGCCAGGCGCTCATGCCGCCCTGCACCACCTGCACCTTGGCGAAGCCCGCCGCGGCAAGTTGCGCGGCCGCTTTGGACGAGCGCCGGTCGGTGGTGCATACCAGCAGCACGGGCTGTTCGCGGCGGGATTCCAGTTCGCCCTGGCGCGCGGCCAGTTCCTCCAGCGGGATGTTGAGCGCGCCGGCGACATGGCCCTTCTCGCCGGCGAAATCGGCGGCGCTGCGCACGTCGAGCAGCAGCAGCTTTTCGCCCGCATCGAGCCGGCGCTTGAGTTCGTCCACCGCCAGCATGGGTTTCTCACGCAGCTTGCGCACGAAGTGCGGCAGGAAGATCGCGGCGGCGAGCAGGGCGAGCGCGATGAGGATGTTGCGGATCATCCCTTCGCCGCCGGCCAGCGCCTCGCGCCCGGCATAGCCGAGCCAGGTGTAGGCGGTGGCGCCGGGCAGCATGAAGAGATAGCTGGCCAGCACGTAGTGCCAGAAGCGGATGCGCGTGAGACCGAGGGCGTAATTGAGCAGGTTGAAGGGAAACAGCGGCACCAGGCGCACAAAGGCGACGAAGCGCCAGCCTTCCTGCTCGACTCCGTCGACGAGCTGTTTCATGCGCCCGCCGGTCCGCTGCATCACCCAGCCGGCCGCCAGATAACGCGCGATGAGGAATGCAAGAGCCGCGCCGATGGTGGCGCCGGTGAGGTTGTAGACGGCGCCCCACACCGGCCCGAAGAGGACGCCGCCGGCCAGCGTGATCACCGAGCCGGGCAGGAACAGCACGGTGGCGAGCGCGTAGACGGCCATGAACAGCAGCGGGCCCGCCGCGCCGGCGCCCTCCACCCAGGCCTGCAGGGCGGCGGCGTCGAAGCGGTCGCGCAGCGCGATCGCCGTGCCGACGGCGAGCACCAGCACCAGGCCCAGCAGCCAGCGCAGGACGGTCTTGTTCATCGTGTGGCCTCGTCGGAATAGGTGCGCCGGTTGATGGCGTAGTCCTTGATCTCGCCCCGGAAGGGCAACAGCAGCATGCCATCCAGCCGGTCGACCTCGCGCGGGTTGGTGAAATCGCGGATGCCGATCGTCATGCCCAGGTGGCCGGCGCGCGGCTGGTCGCGGTAGGTGCCGAACAAACGGTCCCACCACGGCAGGTTGAAGCCGAAGTTGGAGTTGGTTTCGTCATCCTCGATCGAGTGGTGCACCCGGTGCATGTCGGGCGTCACCACGAACCAGCGCAGCACCCTGTCCACGCCCAGCGGCAGGCGGATGTTGCCGTGGTTGAACATGGACGTGGCGTTGAGCAGCACCTCGAAGATCACCACGGCGAGCACCGGCGGGCCGAGCACGACAATGGTGGCGAACTTGATCAGCATCGACAGGACGATTTCCAGGGGATGGAAGCGCGTCCCGGTGGTCACGTCGTAGTCGAGGTCGGCGTGGTGCACCCGGTGCAGCCGCCACAGCGCCGGCACCGCGTGGACCATGACGTGCTGCAGCCAGATGACGAAGTCCATGGCGATCACCGCCAGCGGCACCGCCAGCCAGAAGGGCGCATGGAAATGATTGAGCAGGCCCCAGCCGTTCTCCGCGCAGAAGGCGGCCAGACCGACCGCCGCCAGCGGGAACAGCAGCCGCAGCACCACGGTATTCAGCGCTACCAGGCCTAGATTGCTGGCCCAGCGCAGCGCCCTGGAGACGGTCAGCGCGCGACGCGGCGCCGCCACTTCCCACAGGGCGATGAGGGCGAAGACGCCGAGAAAGAAGCCCAGCCGGATCGCGGGTTCGTGGGCGAGCACGAATTGCTCGAGGTTCACGGCGCGCTTTCCTCGACTTCCACCGGCAGGCCATGCGCCCGCCATTCGGCCACGCCGTCCTCGAAACGGACGGCGTGGAAGCCTTCCTGGTTCAGGTATTCCACCGCCTCCTTGGACATCAGGCAGAACGGGCCGCGGCAGTAGGCGACGACCGGCTTGTCGCGCGGCAGCTCGGCCAGACGCTTCTTCAGCTCGTCCAGCGGCATGGACTGCGCATAGGGCAGATGGCCGTTGGCGTATTCGCTCGGCGGCCGCACGTCCAGCACGATCACGTCGCCGCTTTTCGCGCGCGCCAGCAATTCCTCGCTGCTCATCGGGGTCAGTTCATGCGCGTGTTCGGCCAGCTTGGCCAGCGCCGCCCGCAATTCCAGCAAGCGGTCTTCGGCCAGCGAGCGGATCGCCACCCAGAAGTCGGCCACCGCCTCGCCGGTCAAGCGGTAATAGACGTTCTTGCCTTCCTTGCGCGCTTCCACCATATGGGCCTGCCGCAGCTCCTTCAGGTGCGCGCTGGCCAGCTTGAGGGAAATTTGCGCCTCGGCCGCCAGCCGCTCCACCGGTTTCTCGCCCTGGCACAGAAGATCGATCAGCTCCAGCCGCTTGGGACTGCACACGGCCTTGCCGATGCGGGCGACCTGGGCGTACAGCAGATCTTTTACCTGTCTTCCGGAACTTTTCATCGAACACTCCAAAGAATGTTTGAATGTTAGGCGCGACTTCCGGGCGACGTCAAGTTATTTTCCTGTTTTTAAGAGGCGACCAGCGCGACGATCGAGCCGGGTTCTCGTAGATACTGTTATTGGTGTCAAGAAATATGCAAAGCCGGATTGAAGGGTTTGCCCGACTTGAGGACGCCGAAGGCGACATGAACGAGTTTACGCATCATTGCACCGAGGATAAGCATGGGCGGCTTGCCTGCTGCGGTCA
>JAJPEP010000045.1 GCA_021166845.1 Thiobacillus sp. | reverse complement strand
CACGGCGACCTCACCGACTCCTCCAGCCTCATCCGCATCATCCAGCAGGTGCGGCCCGACGAAATCTACAACCTCGCCGCGCAGTCCCACGTCGCCGTCAGCTTCGAAGAACCCGAATACACCGCCAACTCCGACGCCCTGGGCGCCCTGCGCATCCTCGAAGCCATCCGCATCCTCGGCCTCGAAAAGAAAACCCGCTTCTACCAGGCATCCACCAGCGAACTCTTCGGCCTCGTCCAGGAAACCCCGCAGAAGGAAACCACCCCCTTCTATCCGCGCAGCCCCTACGCCGTCGCCAAGCTGTACGCCTACTGGATCACCGTCAACTACCGCGAAGCCTACGGCATGTATGCCTGCAACGGCATCCTGTTCAACCACGAATCCCCCGTGCGCGGCGAGACCTTCGTCACCCGCAAGATCACCCGTGCCCTGGCCCGCATCAAGCTCGGCCTGCAGGACTGCCTCTTTCTCGGCAACATGGACGCCAAGCGCGACTGGGGCCACGCCAAGGACTACGTCGAAATGCAGTGGCTGATGCTGCAGCAGGACCAGGCCGAAGACTTCGTCATCGCCACCGGCGTGCAGTACTCCGTACGCGACTTCGTCAACGCCGCAGCAAAAGAGCTCGGCATGACCATCCGCTGGGAAGGCCTGGGCGTCGACGAAAAGGGGTATGACGCCCACGGCAAATGCATCGTCGCCGTCGATCCCCGTTACTTCCGCCCCACCGAAGTCGAAACCCTGCTCGGCGACCCCGGCAAGGCCAAGAACAAGCTCGGCTGGACGCCGAAGATCACGTTCGACGAACTGGTGGCCGAGATGGTGCGCGAGGATTTGAAAGCCGCCGAGCGTGACGAGCTGGTGAAGAAGCATGGCTACAAGACCATGGACTATCACGAATAGACCAATGGACAAGAACGCCAGGATTTACATTGCCGGCCACCGCGGCCTGGTCGGCTCCGCCCTCATGCGCAACCTGCGCGCCAGGGGCTGCACGAACTTTTTGACCCGCGCCCACGCCGAGCTCGACCTCACCAGCCAGGCCGCGGTCGATGCCTTCTTCGCCGCGGAAAAGCCCGACTACGTCTTCCTTGCCGCGGCCAGGGTCGGCGGCATCCACGCCAACAACACCTACCCCGCCGAATTCATCCGTGACAACCTCGCCATCCAGACCAACATCATTCACGCCGCGTACAAGAACAACGTCAAGCGCCTGCTGTTTCTCGGCTCCAGCTGCATCTACCCCAAGCTCGCGCCGCAGCCGATGAAGGAAGAACACCTGCTCACCGGCCCGCTGGAGCCGACCAACCGGCCTTATGCGCTGGCCAAGATTGCCGGCATCGAAATGTGCTGGGCCTACAACCGCCAGTACGGCACCCAGTACCTGGCGGTGATGCCCACCAACCTCTACGGCCCCGGCGACAACTACCACCCGGAAAACTCCCACGTCATCCCCGCGCTGATCCGCCGCTTCCATGAAGCTAAGCTCACCAGTGCGCCGAGCGTGATGGTTTGGGGGTCGGGCACGCCCAAGCGCGAATTCCTCTACAGCGAAGACATGGCCGACGCCTGCGTCTACCTGATGAACCTGCCGGACGCACAGTTCGTTCCGTTGCTGGGGCAGGATCGCAACGACGGCCTGCCGCCACTGATGAACATCGGCGTCGGCCACGATCTCAGCATCCGCGAACTGGCCGAGACCGTGAAGGACGTGGTGGGATATCAAGGCGCGATCGAATTCGACGCAGCCAAGCCCGACGGCACGCCGCGCAAGTTGATGGACGTGGGGCGGCTGAATGCGATGGGCTGGAAGGCACACACGGGAATGCGCGAAGGCTTGGCGCGGGCGTATCAGGATTTCATGGCGGCAAACGCCCATTGATGCGTCCGCGCTTCAAGTGGGCAAGGGTAGGCGGAGCCCACGCAGAACGCCACAGGCCTTGCACTGATTGAGAGATCAGCCTGCAGGCGAATCAGGGGAGTTGGATTGAAAGTTCTATTGACCGGCGGGGCAGGTTATATCGGGTCGCATACCGCAGTGGAGTGTCTGGCGGCGGGGCACGAGGTAGTGGTGTTCGATAACCTGTCGAACAGCAGCGTGAAGTCGCTGGACCGGGTGGCGCGGATTGCGGGCAAATCGGTGACGTTCGTGCAGGGCGACATCCGCGAGCGCGCGGCGCTGCGCGCATTGTTCTCCCGGCATGCGATCGACGCGGTGGTGCATTTTGCCGGGCTGAAGGCGGTGGGCGAGTCGGTGGAGAAACCGCTCCTGTATTATGACAACAACATCGCGGGCAGCATTGCGCTGTTCGAGGAAATGACTGCCGCCGGCGTGAAGTCGGTGGTGTTCTCGTCGTCCGCCACTGTGTACGGCGACCCGGAGACGGTTCCGATCACCGAGGATTTCCCGCTGTCGGCGACCAATCCCTATGGCCGTTCCAAGCTCTTCATCGAGGAAATGCTGCGCGACATTGCGCTTGCGGACGCGGGCTGGAACATTGCGCTGTTGCGCTATTTCAATCCGGTGGGTGCGCACGAGTCGGGGCTGATCGGCGAGGATCCGCGCGGCATTCCCAACAATCTGATGCCGTACGTGGCGCAGGTGGCGGTGGGGCGCCTGCCGCAACTCAGCGTGTTCGGCGGCGACTATCCAACGCCCGACGGCACCGGGGTGCGCGATTACATCCATGTGGTCGATCTGGCGCGCGGGCATGTGGCGGCGCTGAACAAACTGCTGAAGTTGGGTGGGGTGCAGGCCTGGAACCTGGGTACTGGCCGCAGCGTGAGCGTGCTCGACATGGTGCATGCGTTCGAGGCAGCGAGCGGGAGGCCGGTGCCATACCGGATCGTCGCGCGTCGCGCGGGCGACGTGGCGCAATGCTGGGCTGATCCCTCGCGTGCCGCGCGCGACCTGGACTGGCGCGCGGAATACGACTTGCCGCGCATGTGCGCGGATGCCTGGCTTTGGCAGCAGGGCAATCCAGACGGCTACGCCTGAACGGCGAGCAAGACTTAAGATTCAAGCCCGCGTAGGGTGCACTCTGTGCACCGGTTGATGCCCGAAAGGTGCACGGAGTGCACCCTACCCAAAGCATCTTGTCCTAATGAATTCACTGCATTCCAAGTCGCAGGTCCCAAGAGGCTACGCGCTTTAGGTCAACCAGGATCGCCTTGTGGCTTGCAACCTGAATCTTGTAACGATTCCCCCGCGGGTTCCCAGTGTTGCAGCTTCAGCTGCACCGATTGCTGGCCATTGTATTCGTTGGGCATGAGGGCGTAGACGGCGCGGATGCGGTCGGGCAGCGGGTTGGGGTGGAAGAAGCGCATGGCTTCGAACACTTCGCCTTCGCGCGCGAGTTTGAGCTTGAGATGCTTTTCGCCGACGACTCGCTGTGCCACAACATCGAAGGTGGCCCTGAACAGGGGGGCGGGGAAGCCCTGTCCCCAGACGGCGTGGTCGAGATCGATGGCGAGCTGGTAGCTGTGGTCGGCGGCGTCGAGTTCACCGTCGGTTTCGATCACGCCTTCGAGGTCGGCGGGGTCGATCAGTTCGCGCACCACGGCCTCGAATGCCTGGCTGAATTCATCATGGCGACCGGCAGGCAGGCTAAGCCCGGCCGCCATGGCGTGGCCGCCAAACTTGAGGATGAGGCCGGGATGGCGCTTGTCGACGAGGTCGAGCGCGTCGCGCAGGTGCAGCCCGGGAATGGAGCGCCCGGAGCCCTTGAGTTCACCGGCATCGCTGTTGGCAAGCACGATAGTGGGGCGGTGGAATTTGTCTTTCAGCCTTGAGGCGAGGATGCCGATGACGCCGATGTGCCAGCCGGGCTGATACGCGGTGAGGCTGTGGCTGTCGGTGGGGTTGAAGCTGGCGAGGATGGCGAGCGCTTCCTCCAGCATGTCGGCTTCAACGTCGCGCCGCGTGCGGTTGAGAGTGTCGAGCTGCTGCGCCAGCTGCTGCGCGGTGGCGGGGTCGTCGGCCAGCAGGCATTCGATGCCGAGCGCCATGTCGTCGATGCGGCCGGCGGCGTTGAGCCGCGGGCCGAGCATGAAGCCGAGGTCGAA
>JAJPEP010000036.1 GCA_021166845.1 Thiobacillus sp. | reverse complement strand
TGACCCCTGACCCCTGACCCCTGACCCCTGACCCCTGACCCCTGACCCCTGACCCCTGACCCCTGACCCCTGACCCCTGACCCCTGACCCCTGATCTCATGAAATTCGCCAAACCCGCTCTGATCGCCGTTGCCGTGCTCGCCCTCGTGGGCGCGCTGGCCTATGCACTGCTGGACAAGCCCAGCGCGCCGGCGGCCACTTTCACCACGCTGGAGGGCCGGTCCATCGTTCTCGGCGAACTGCGCGGCAAGGTGGTGCTGGTCAATTTCTGGGCGACCTCCTGCCCCGGTTGCATCAAGGAAATGCCGGGCATGGTGGAAACCTACAACCAGTACAAGGACCGCGGCTTCGAGATCGTTGCGGTGGCGATGCGCTACGACCCGCCCAATTACGTGGTCAATTTTGTGCGGACGCGGCAGCTGCCGTTTCCGGTCGCGCTCGACGTCGACGGCGGACATGCGCGCGCCTTCGGCAACGTGCAGCTCACCCCCACCAGTTTCATCATCGGCAAGGACGGCCGCATCCTCGAACAGAAACTGGGCGAGCTCGATTTCGTCAAGCTGAAGGCGCTGCTGGACAAGGAGTTGTCTTGATCAAGGGTTTTTTCGCGGCCGCACTGCTGCTGCTGTTGGGCGCCTGCGGCACGTCCCTGCCTGTCTCCGGCAAGCCCGCGCCGGCCGGGCCGCCCCCGCCGTCGATGTCCGACGATGCCATCGTCTGTCCGGCCGATGTCAAACAGTGTCCCGACGGCAGCTATGTCAGTCGCAATCCGGACAACGGCTGCGCATTCGCCCCGTGCCCCGGCGAACGCATCCAATAAACTTTTTTCTGGATTTTCATTCATGGCGCAATACGTATACTCCCTCAACCGTGTCGGCAAGATCGTGCCGCCCAAGCGGCAGATCCTGAAGGACATTTCCCTCAGCTTTTTTCCCGGCGCAAAGATCGGCCTTCTGGGCCTGAACGGCTCCGGCAAGTCCTCGCTGATCCGCATCATGGCCGGGGTCGACAAGGATATCGAGGGCGAGGCGATCCCGATGCCGGGCATTCGTATCGGCTACCTGCCGCAGGAGCCGCAGCTCGACCCGGCCCACACGGTGCGGCAGGCGGTGGAAGCCGGGCTGGGTGAGATCGTCGGCGCCAAGGCCCGGCTCGATGAAATCTATGCCGCCTACGCTGAGCCCGACGCCGATTTCGACAAGCTGGCCGAGGAGCAGGCACGCTGCGAGGCGATCCTCGCCACCGCCGGCGCCGACCTCGACACGCAGATGGAAATCGCCGCCGATGCCCTGCGCCTGCCGCCGTGGGATGCCGTGGTCGGCAACCTTTCCGGCGGCGAAAAGCGCCGCGTCGCGCTGTGCCAGCTCTTGCTGTCCAACCCCGACATGCTGCTGCTGGACGAGCCGACCAACCACCTCGACGCCGAATCGGTCGACTGGCTGGAGCAGTTCCTGGTGCGCTATCCCGGCACCGTGGTCGCGGTGACGCACGACCGCTACTTCCTCGACAACGCCGCCGAGTGGATTCTCGAACTCGACCGCGGCCACGGCATCCCGTGGAAGGGCAACTACACCAGCTGGCTGGAGCAGAAGGAGGCGCGGCTGGAGACCGAGTCCAGGCAGGAACTCGGCCGCATCAAGACCATGAAGCAGGAACTCGAATGGGTGCGGCAGAACCCCAAGGCGCGCCAGGCCAAGGCGAAAGCGCGCCTGGCGCGTTTCGAGGAACTCAACTCGGTCGAGTACCAGAAGCGCAACGAGACGCAGGAAATATTCATCCCGGTGGGCGAGCGGCTGGGCGACAAGGTGATCGACTTCCACCACGTGAGCAAATCCTTCGGCGATCGTCTGCTGATCGACGACCTGAGCTTTTCGGTGCCGCCCGGCGCCATCGTCGGCATCATCGGCCCCAACGGCGCCGGCAAGTCGACCTTCTTCAAGATGATCACCGGTCAGGAAAAGCCGGATGAAGGCGAAGTCGAGATCGGCCAGACGGTGAAGCTCGCCTACGTAGACCAGAGCCGCGATGCCTTGAGCGCCGACAAGACCGTGTTCGACGAGGTCGCCGAAGGCCGCGACATCCTCACCGTCGGCCGCTACGAGACGCCGTCGCGCGCCTACCTCGGCCGCTTCAACTTCAAGGGCGGCGACCAGCAGAAGCGCGTCGGCAACCTTTCCGGCGGCGAGCGCGGGCGGCTGCATATGGCGAAGACCTTGATCGCCGGCGGCAACGTGCTGCTGCTCGACGAGCCGTCGAACGACCTCGACGTCGAAACCCTGCGCGCGCTGGAAGACGCGCCGCTGGAGTTCGCCGGCTGCGTGCTGGTGATTTCGCACGACCGCTGGTTTCTCGACCGCGTCGCCACCCACATCCTCGCCTTCGAGGGCGACTCGCAGGCGGTGTTCTTCCCCGGCAACTATCAGGAATACGAGGCCGACAAGAAGAAGCGCCTGGGCGAGGAAGGGGCGAAACCCAAGCGCATCCGCTACAAGCCGATCAGCCGGTGAACGCGCGATGATCCTGGCAAGCCTTGCCGAGGCCGACCGCTATGTCGCCTTGCACCCCTTGTTCGCGCGCGCCTTCGCGTTCCTGCGCGGCACTGATTTTAAAACGCTGGATCCGGGCAGGCACGCGATCCAGGGCGACCAGTTGTTCGCAATCGTCGAGGCGTGTGCCGGCCGCGCGCGGGCGGAGGCAAAACTGGAATGCCACCGCCGCTACATCGACATCCAGCTGGTGTTCGAAGGCGTCGACGAAATGGGGTGGAAACCGCTCGCCGAATGCCTGGACCCGGCGACGGATTACGACGCGGCGCGCGACATCCGGTTTTTCAACGATGCGCCGGCCAGCTGGATCGCCACCCCGCCGGGGTCATTCTGCCTGTTTTTCCCCGACGACGCGCACGCACCGCTGGTGAGCGCAGGCATGATCCGCAAGGCGGTGGTGAAGATCGCGGTTTGATTCGCGCGTTGCTTGTAGAAGCGCCGTCCACGGCGCGATTTCCACTCGCTATCGCGCCGCGCCTATCGATGCGCGCACCTCTTCACGGTAATCCCTTGGTTAACAGTGCGGCGGGATATCGTTGCGCGGGGTGCGCGCCTCGTCCTGCAGCGCATCTGCCGCGTGCTGGTTCTGGCTGTGTCAGTCCCCGATAAGGGGGTCGCCCAGTTCCAGTTCCAGTTTTTGCAATTCCCACAAGGCTTCGGCATGCGTGGGGTCCAGTTCCAGCACTTTCTGGAAATCCCCGACGGCTTCACGCTGGCGCTGCAGCCCGAGATTTGCACGGCCCGATGCCATCCAGGCCTGGGGATTGAGAGGGTCTTCCCGCAGCCATTCCAGGCAAAGCCGTGACAATTCCTGCCATTTCTTCTTCGCGCTGAGGTCGCATGCCGCGAGGAAGTATCCGCTGCTGGGGGAGGGGTGTTCCCAGAAGGGTCCCTGGTCGGGGATGTCGGACGCTGGAAGAGTGCTCAATTGCTTCATCCAGCCGATGGGGATGGCGAAATGAAAAATGCCGCCGCTACTGGATTTGAAGGTGAGGATTCCGATCAACTCCCCGCCCTCATTGAACAGGCCGCCGCCGCTGGCGCCGGGGTCGAACCGGGCTGAAGTCTGGATCACTTTGCCGCCATCACAGGCGCAGGTAAATAAGCCTTTTATATGGCCTTTATTGACAGTGAGCTTGCCGCCGGAATAGCCAACCGCATAGACGCTTTGACCTACTTTTGTGCTGTCTGGCTCGGCGATGGATGGCGGCTCGCCGGGATGGCCGGGCAACTTGAGCAGGCACAAATCCCTGAAGGAATCCCCCATGTCGAAACTGGCAAGCCAGGATTTCTCCCCCTGGGATACCGCGATCTGGCTGGCGTTGCGCACCACGTGGCAGTTGGTGAGGAGACGCTCCGGGGCAATCAGCACACCGGAACCGAGTTCTGCTTTGCCATCGTTGCGGATGACGTCAATTTTCAATACCCGGTTTTTCCATTCAGACAGGCTGGAAGCGGTAGATGTACCAGCGCCAACCAGCACAAGCAGCAGCAGCGCCGGGGCGAAAAAAAAAGGGGAGGTGTGTTGCAGCATGAATATCGCAGCATGAATTTTTATGCTGCCCTTGGCCAAGGTATGTGATTGAAAAATTCAATTTTCAGTATGCCAGAATCCTCTATAAATACAGAAGGAGGGGAGAATGATAATCAGTAAAGAAGACCAGTTCGTGGGCCGGGAGTTCCGGCTGCAGTGGCATTGAATTATGCGGCTGGTGTGGTTTCAGAAGGAGGTGCATCATGAAAATCATCCGAATGAGTCGTGTGTTGGCAGGCATGTTGGGGGCCACCACGTTGTTTCTTATGGTTCCCCTTTCCATGTCCGCTTCCCCTGGTATGGAGTGGGATACTTTATATACTGGGGAAGGTGAGTCCATTACGGCAGAAAGCAGTTCTTACCGAAGCTCTGCGCCGGGCCAGGGATCTGGATTTGACCTGTTCAATGCAGGCGAAGGCGTGAAAATTGCAGACTTTGAATCAGCCTATATGGGCACCGCCATGGAGGAAGCGAGTGGTGCCGGTTGGGACGTCTTCCGTTCAGGAGAGGGCGACCCACTGCCCTAGGGCGCAATCCCTAAAGGCATGCAATGCGGCGGGCGGCATCCGGTACTTCGGCAGTGTCGGAGGATGGGTGCCGCGTTGCCGGTGAAGGGAGGTATTCTTCAGCTTTGTCATTCAGCTTTAGTAGTGCGGCGGAATCTCGTCGCGCGGGTTGTCGTCGTTCGGCAGCACGTCCTGCAGCCGCAGATGCAGCAGGCGCAACTGCTGCTGCAATGAATCGATTTGCCCCTGCTGGCGGACCACGGTCTGGTTGAGCGTTTCGAGCAGGTCTTCTGCGAAAGCGAATTTGGTTTCGAGTTCGGTGAGGCGAGCTTGTGCCCAAGACGCAAGGCTGTCGGGTAATTCGTTCATGGTTGTTTGGCCTCGGCGAGCAAGGGGGCGACCAGTTTTTCCAGCCGGGGATAATGCACCTGCCCTGCGATCTTGTGGCGGACGCGCCCCTTGGTATCGACGATGAACGAGGTGGGTACGCTCGCCACCTTGCCGAACGCGGCGGTCACCGACGCGTTGGTCGGCGCGGCCATGAAAGCGTAGTCCTTGTCCTGCATCCAGGCGGCGATCTTTTCCGCCGGGTCGTCGATACTTATCGAAACAACCTCGAATCCCCTGTCGCGGTAGTCCTGCCAGAAAGCGTCGATCGCCGGCTTCTCCTTGCGGCAATATGGGCACCAGGTCGCCCAGAAATTCACCAGCACGACTTTCCCCTTGAGCGAACCGCTGCTCAGCGCCCGGCCGTCGGGCAGGGTTACGGCCCAGGCTGACACGGGGCGATTTTCCTCGCTGACCTCGGCCGGCGGGCGAAACCACAGCCAGACGATCAAACCCAGTAAAATCAGCGTCAGCGGACTTGGCGTCCATTTCTTCAAGGTTTGTTTATCCATGCTGTGGCTGAAGTCTTTTCATATCGTGATGGTGGTGAGCTGGTTCGCCGGACTGTTCTATCTGCCGCGTCTCTTCGTCAACCTGGCGATGGAAACCAACGATGCGGCGTATAACCGCCTGCTGATGATGGCGCGCAAATTGTATCGCTTCGTTTCGCCCATCATGTGGCTGACGCTGATCACCGGAACCTGGCTGTGGCTGGCGTATTTTCCGCTTTCCATGAACTGGATGTGGGCGAAGCTCGCGCTGGTCGCGGGGCTGGTCGGCTACCACTATGCCTGCAAAATCCTGCTGCGCCAGTTCGAAGTCAGACAGACTGCCAAGTCGCACGTTTGGTTCCGCTGGTTCAATGAAATTCCGGTGATCGTCCTGCTGGTCGTGGTGCTGCTGGTGGTGCTGAAGCCGTTTTAACTTTTTTTCATCCGCGAAGGACGCGAAGAATCGCGAAGTAAAACCAATATTTCCTGAGGTCTTGTTCGCGTATCTTCGCGTCCTTCGCGGATAAATGTTTCTGAGAGTCCATTTTGAAACCTGAATCCCGTCGTGCCCGATCCCCGCATCCCGTCCGCCCCGAGCGCGAGGTGCTGCCGCCTGCCAGCCATTTTGCCACCTGCCCGCGCGGGCTGGAGGCGCTGCTCGAAATCGAGCTTGCGACCGCCGGCGCGCAGGTGGTGCGCCAGGTGCCCGCCGGCGTGCTGTTCATGGCCGATGCGGCAGCCGAGATGCGCGTCAACCTGACTTCGCGCATCGCCACCCGCATCCTGCGCAAGGTCGGATTCACCCACTACCGCAAGGAAGAGCACATCTACCGTGCCGCGCTCGACCTGCCATGGCCGGACTGGTTCGACGTCAAGAAAACCATCGCGGTGAAAGTCGGCGCGCAGAATGCACCGCTGAAGAGCCTCAACTTCATCACGCTGAAGATCAAGGATGCGATCTGCGACCGCTTCCGCGAGGAAACGCATGAACGTCCGAGCGTCGACACCGAAGCGCCCGACGTGCCGGTGTATGCGTTCTTTACGCCCGACGCGGTGACCTTCTATCTCGACACCAGCGGCGAGCCCCTGTTCAAGCGCGGTTTCAAGCGTGAGGCGAGCGCGGCGTCGATCAAGGAAAATCTTGCCGCAGGCCTCTTGATGCTGTCCGGCTGGGACCCCGGCACGCCGCTGCTCGACCCGATGTGCGGCGCCGGCACCATCCTGCTCGAAGCGGCGGACATGGCGCTCAACCGGGCGCCGGGTCGTGGCAGGCTTTTCGCCTTCGAGCACTACCGCGATTTCGACGCGAAGCTGTGGCAGCGAATCAAGATGGATGCGCAGGCGCAGGAAAAGCCGCTGGCGCAACTGCCCATTTTCGGCGCCGACCAGGATCGCTGGGTGCTGGACAAGGCGAGGAACAACCTCGAGGCCGCCGGTTATGCCGACGCCATCGACCTGAAGGTGTCCGACGTGCTGGATCTGAAGCCGCCGACGCCGGCCGGCACCATCGTCACCAACCCGCCCTACGGCGAACGGCTGGGCGAAGCCGAGGACCTGGCCGAGTGGTACCCGCTGTTGGGCGACTGGCTGAAGAAGAATTTTTCCGGCTGGGAGGCGTGGATCATTTCTGGTGATCCCCTGCTGCCGAAGTTGCTCGGCCTCAAGGCCAGCCGCCGCATTCCGCTGTTCAACGGGCCGATCGAAACACGGTTTTTGCAGTACAAGCTGATTGCGGGGTCGATGAAGGCGAAGAAAACACCGGCGGCCTGAAAGCGCATGTCTGGCTACTTGCCATACCCAAAAAGGGTATCAACGTGCCCGAAATGGGTATGACAAGCAAAGCCAGGCCGCTTGGTCTTTCGTTGACTTCAGGTAAACTAACCATGATTAGTTCAATGCGAGGCCATCATGCTTACCGTCAATATTCACGACGCCAAGACTCAGCTGTCCAAGCTGGTTGAACAGGCCGCTCACGGCGAGGCTTTCATCATCGCCAAGGCAGGCAAGCCAATGGTCAAGGTCATCCCGCTGGAGCCCGCTGAAGCGGGAACGGCAAGCCGCCTTGGTTTCATGGCCGGCGAGTTTTCGGTACCGGACGACTTTGACCAGATGGGCAGCAGCGAGATCGAACGCCTGTTTACAGGGCGCAAGGCTTGAATCTTTTGCTCGACACCCACCTGTTGCTGTGGGCGGCGAGCGAGCCGAAGCGGCTGTCGGCCAAGGTGCGGGCGCTGCTGCTCGACCCCGCCAATCACCTCGTCTTCAGTTCCGCCAGCCTGTGGGAGATCAGCATCAAGAACGGGCTCGATCGCGCGGATTTCAATGTTGATCCGCGCCGACTGTGGCGCATGCTGCTGGTGAGCGGCTATCGCGAACTGCCGGTCACCTGCGAACACACGGTCGCGGTGAACGACTTGCCGAGCCTGCACAAAGACCCATTCGACCGGATCCTTGTAGCGCAAGCGCGGGTGGAAGGCTTGACCTTGCTGACCGTGGACAAGGCTGTGGCGAAATACGGCGATGGCGTGAGAAAAGTGTGAGTGATGGGTAGGTGGAGGCAGCAATGATGTCTGGCCTGTCTGCCCTATTTGTTGAACTCAACTTCAAGCGCACGGCTACCGGGGGTTGATACGTCAATGGCTCGGCCAGTGTGGTGCTCGCTAAATCCTGGCGGGGCGCAAACGGTGAGAATATCTTCGACGGCCACCCCAGTTTCAAGCTTCCGGCGAACTATCTCGGTTTGTCGGTCGATGCTGCGAAAGGCTGAGACGATGAATAGAGCGATACCATCAACGAGCGCCGCAGCCTTGAGACGACGCCATGCTTCGGCAGCAGCTGGGGCAAGTAGATGATCTCTGCCGTCCGCTCCAACTTCGGCACTTTCGAGGCTCGTCGCTTCCTCGCACTCTCGCAAGCCGCGTGCGGCTAACAGTTCGCTCGATATTCCAAGTGCAACAAGGTGCGAGTGCATGCGGATCAAGACGCCCAACGTCGAAGGTAACGGGCGGCCAAACAGGCGGCGAAGCTGGCTGTTTGGGCGTCCCAGTTGGCCGCAGTGTTAGACGCGGAGTTTCCCAGACCGAAGTTCATAGAGCGTGCTCTTAGATAACCCGAGTTTTTCGTAGAGCTTAGCGGCTACTGTTCCTTTTCGCACAATCAGCGCCACGTGGGAATCGCCGCCATTGTTCTCTACCACCTGTCTTACAAGATCACCGGCAATTCCTTTGCCACGGTATTGCCCGGCAACAAATAACTCTTGGATGAAAAAAATGGAGCCGACCTGCCATGGGTAACTGAAGCCAAATACAGCGCCAACTATCTTGTCCTCATTATCAGTGGCGACGAGGGCCCCATCAACATCTATGCGCAGTAGGAGCGGGGCGGATAACAACACGCCCCTCAGACGGCATCCTGACTTGATCAGGGCTTCACGTCGAAACGGTGAGCCGAATTGCACCAGCAAGAATTAAAAACGGCGTGGAAAAATCCACGCCATTTTTTTATGCCGATGATTCGGCTGGAAAGGGGTTTTTCTACAGCGTCAACGTTGAAGTTCAGCGGACGGCAAAAAGCGTAGCTTTTTGACGGTCCGCTGGAACGCAGTGTTAGACCTTTCGCTCAATTTAAGGCGCCTGCACGCACGAACTCCTGATGCTGACCATTGATCGCCATTACGGCCTCATGACCGCGCGCCCAATGACTGAGAAGTATTTCGCTCGATTTTGTAAAGCGATGGCCAATGCGAATTGAGTAGGATTTGAACAGCCAGCTACCCATTGACTGAAAATACACAGCCTCATCAAGATCGCGCCACTTTACACCAGCGATACCTTTGTTCCAGGGCAGAACGCCAGAGTAAACCCAGACACCAATGTCATCGAAGTACAGATGAAAGCTCTTCAGAACCAAAAACTGATAAAAATGGGGTCAGACACCATTCCCCTCTCGATTTATACAAATGGATTGATCAGTTCGATGCCGCAATCCTCAAAGTCCTTGATGTTTCGGGTGGCGATGGCAGACCCGTGGGCGAGGGCGATGCCGGCGATTTGCCCGTCGGGCAGGCTCATGGCGCGCCCTGTTTCTTTGCGATGCCCCATGATTTCGGCATAGGCGTGGGCGGCAGGTGCGGTAAAGTCGAGCACCCGCTCTTCAAATGCCTGTGCAATGAATTGTTCAAACCGGGTATGCAACTGCCGACGCCGCAGGCCATCCGGCAAAACGCGCAGGCCGTATCCAATTTCGGCCAGTGTAATGGTGGTGATGAATAGCAGATTACTATCCTGGATATTCAGCCAATCAAGAACAACCGGCGAAGGCTGCGGGCGCATGACTTCGGAAATCACATTGGTATCGACGACGATCATCTGGAAAAACTCAGCGGATTGTGTGGCGCATGTTGCGGAAGTTCCAATTCAACCCCGGACTCGGCACCGAAGAACTGTATGGAAAGATCTCCCACGCGTTTGGATGGGATGACCGCCTGGCGAAGGATGCGCCGGGCTTCTTCTTCCATCGATACCCGGTGATGGGCAGCGCGGATGCGCAGACGCGCGATTGTGTCATCGTCCAGTTTGCGGATGCTTAGATTGGCCATAATCCCCCTCCTTTGTGTGCAGTCACATGCTGGCATTGTATGCGTATGACAGCATCCAGGCAAGCCAAATGTCGCGAGTTTTTGAGTTGTCCGGATTTAGGGGAAATGAATAGTGGAATGAATAGGGTCAGACACGATATTTGCCCTATGATGGATTTATTTTCATCCTCGGTAAACACCCATGGCGCGACTTCCCCGTTACGTGATACCTGGCCAGCCGCAGCACATCATCCAGCGCGGAAACAACCGGCGGGCTTCGGGGTCACCCATTAGCCCCCTCCGTCAATAGGGGCGAACAAAAATCTGCGCCGACAGGCGCATTCATTTTTACTGCTTTTTTCCCGCATCAACCGCGAATCGGCACACTTGGTTCTCGATGTATCGGTTGCGC
>JAJPEP010000035.1 GCA_021166845.1 Thiobacillus sp. | reverse complement strand
GATCACTCCGACGCCAGGCTTCAATATGCACTCGCCAGAATTCCTGCCCATGCCGCTTCGCCATCTGGTGTCCCTCCAAAAAAGGGGCAAGATTGCATGGGATGAGCGGGAAACTACAGGTGGGGCGGCTGGACGCTTACTGTTGAATGGAATTGAAAACTACTTTAATAACAAACGCTTAATGTTTATGGGTTCATTGTCTTAACGTCGTACCCGAATGTAAAATACGTCTGCGAGTAGTGGCCAACACACTCCCCACACTCCCCACACTCCCCACACCCATCCCCGCCGCGCTCGCAATCGGCCCGACAAACTGAACTGCGGCGGCAAAGCGGCCTCGGGCGCGATGAATTCCATCGCGATCCATGTAACCAATCCCAGCACGATGGAAAGCCCCGCCCCCAGATTATTGGCGGCATGAATTCCCTGATGATGTTTTCCGAGATAGTGACCGACGGCGCCAGCAGGGTGCCGGAGGCGGTGGGGATGTGCCTTGCAGTCGACCCTGTTGCCTCAACTTTTGCCTGATTTCGCCGCGGTCGGCGATGATGTCCGGCGTGGGTTAGGCGTTGAGCGACACGATGGCCTGGACGCTATCGTATGGAGCGCGAATGCCGTTCTCATTGCGCACGATCAGGCCCGCATGAGCCAGTGCCGAGACATCGTCATGGACCCGCTTGTAGTCTCTGCCAAGCGTTTTGGCCAACCCGGAAATCGTCCTGGCGGGATGTTGATGGACGTGCCGCTACAGCGCCAGTCGCTTGGGAGACAGCGTGGACATCATCGTTTCCAGGTCAAAAAAGGTCAGATGGGTTTCCTTGACCGCTTCCCCATGCGCCAGCCGGTGCCAAGCGCCGGTGAAGCGCTTCCCCATTTCCTCGATGGAGCCTACGTGGAGATTGACTGTTTCGCTCATGATTCACCTCGCGCATGCCGCACGTCAGACAAGAAATCGGCAACCAGCGTCTCGACGCTAGAGAACGAATATGGCTTTTCGTTTTCTGCGAGATGCCGGTTATCGCCCTTCCCACGTTCGTTGTCGTAACTAACTATTCGCCGATCTTATGCGGCGCCGCCAGCAGACCAAGCGCGAGACAGTCCCCCCGTGCCCATGCCCAGCGCGCTCGCGATCAGCCCGGCGAACTGCGGCGGCAAGGCCGCATCCGGGGCAACGAACTCCATTGCAATCCACACGACCAGTCCCAGCACAATGGAAAGCCCCGCCCCCAGATTATTCGCGCGCTTCCAGTACAGCCCCGCCACCAGCGGCACGAAGGCGCAGGCGAGCGTGACCTTGTAGGCGTTTTCCACCATCTGGTGAATGCTCGTTTCGGTTTGCAGCGACCACAGCGAATAAAACACCACCAACCCAGTGAAAGCGACGACGACGGCGCGGGTGATCCACAGCAGCTTTTTCTGGCTCATGCGGTGGTGCGGCATGAATTCCTTGATGATGTTTTCCGAGATGGTGACCGACGGCGCCAGCAGGGTGCCGGAGGCGGTGGACATGATGACTGAGAGCAGGGCGCCGTAAAAGATGATCTGCGCATAGAAGGGCAGATGGGCCTTGACGAAGGTTGGTAGTACCAGTTGCGCATCGTCGGCCAGCACGGTTGCCGTCATGGCGGGGTCGACCAGGGTGGCGGAGTAGGTGAGGTAGATCGGCACCGCGGCGAACAGGAAATACAGCGAGCCGCCGATGACCGTGCCCCACACCGCAATGCGTTCCGACTTGCCGGCGTTGGCGCGCTGGAACACGTCCTGCTGCGGGATCGACCCCAGCCCCATGGTCAGCAGGCCGGCGACGAAAGTGACGACCGCGGCCCACTCCAGCGGCGGCCAGAATTCGAACTTGCCGGCGGCCGCGGCGTGCGCGACCACCGGCGCGATGCCGCCCACTTCGGGCATGTCGCCTACCAGCTTGGCGATCCACAGCAGGCCAATGACGATCACGGTCATCTGCACCAGGGTGGTCAGCGCCACCGACCACATGCCGCCGAACAGGGTGTAGAGCAGCACCACCGCCGCGCCGATGAGGATACCTTCCTGCTGAGTGATGAGGCCGTCGGAAAGCACGTTGAACACCAGCCCCAGCGCCACCACCTGCGCCGACACCCAGCCCAGGTAGGACAGCGCGATCGCCGCCGAGATCACCACCTCGACCGGACGGTTGTAGCGCTGGCGGAAGAAGTCGCCCAGGGTGACGAGCTTCATCCGGTACAGCGGGCGGGCGAAAAACAGGCCGAACAGGATCAGAGCGAGCGAGGCGCCGAAGGGGTCGGAAATCGTTCCGCCGAGGTTTTCGTCGAGGAAGGTGGCGGGGATGCCGAGCACCGTTTCGGCGCCGAACCAGGTTGCGAACACCATGGCGATGACGACGACCATCGGCAGCGAGCGGCCGGCGGTGATGTAGTCGGCCGCGCTGTGGACTTTGGTGGCGGCATACAGGCCGATGCCGATGGATAGCACCAGATACAGCACGACGAAGCCGATCAGCATGGCGAGTCCTTATCGCAGATTGAAATAGAGGGTGGCGGCTGCCAGTATGGCGAGCAGGCCGGCGATGACGCCGAGCCAGCGGTTGCGGGCGTGCTGCTGTTGCAGCATGAGGGCGAGGCCGGCTTCCACCCGGGCCAGCCGGTTTTCGTTCAAGGCCTGATGCGCCAGGCGCGGCAGCTGCGGCAGCAGGGCGGCCCATTTTGGCGTTTCGGTCTGCAGGTTCTTTACCAGCGCGCGCCAGCCGAGCTGTTCGTTCATCCAGCGTTCCAGAAACGGCTTTGCGGTTTTCCACAGGTCGAGCTCGGGATCGAGCTGGCGGCCGAGGCCTTCTATGTTGAGCAGGGTCTTCTGCAATAAAACGAGCTGCGGCTGGATTTCGACATTGAAGCGGCGCGACGCCTGGAACAGCTGCAGAAGCACGCGGCCGAAGGAAATGTCCTTGAGCGGGCGGTCGAACACCGGTTCGCACACTGCGCGCACCGCGGCCTCGAGCTCGTCGATGCGGGTGTCGGCCGGCACCCAGCCGGATTCCAGATGCGCCAGCGCCACCCCCTTGTAGTCGCGGCGGAAAAAGGCGAGGAAGTTGCGCGCGAGGTATTGCTTGTCGACCTCGGTGAGCGTGCCCATGATGCCGAAGTCGAGCGCGATGTACTGGTCGTTAACCGGTTTGAGCCCAGCGTCCGCTTCCCCGGGGAGCGGTCGGCTTCCCGGGCGCACCAGGATGTTGCCGGGGTGCATGTCGGCGTGGAAGAAGCCGTCGCGGAACACCTGGGTGAAGAAGATTTCCACGCCGGTGGCGGCGAGTTTCGGAATGTCGATGCCGGCTTCGCGCAGGCGCTCGATCTGGCTCACCGGGATCCCTTCCATGCGGTCCATCACCATCACGTCGTGACCGCAATAGTCCCAGTACACCCCGGGCACCAGGAGCAGCGGCGAATCCCTGAAGTTGCGCCGCAGCTGCGAGCAGTTGGCGGCTTCGCGCATCAGGTCGAGCTCGTCTCCCAGATGCTTTTCGAATTCCGCCACCACCTCGCGCGGGCGCAGCCGGCGGCCGTCGGCAAACAGTTTCTCGACCAGACCGGCGGCGGCATAGAGCAGCGACACGTCGTGCGCGATCACCGGCGCGATGCCGGGGCGCAGCACCTTCACCGCGACGGCGATGCCGTCGTGCAGCCGGGCGAAATGCACCTGTGCCACCGAGGCCGAAGCGACCGGGGTGGGGTCGAATTCGGCGAACACTTCGGCCAGCGGTTTCCTGTACAGCTTCTCCAGCGTGGCGACGGCCTCGGCGGAGGGAAAGGGCGGCACCCGGTCCTGCAGCAGGGCGAGTTCGTCGGCGATGTCGAGCGGCACCAGATCGCGCCGGGTCGACAGCATCTGCCCGAATTTGACGAAAATCGGACCCAGCGCCTCCAGTGCGTGGCGCAGACGCATCCCGCGCGGTTCGGTCAGCGGCCGCCAGAACAGCGTGGCGCGCACCAGCCAGCGTAGCGGCCGCACCCGTTCGTGGCCGAGGAAGAACTCTTCCAGCCCGAAGCGCAGGCCGATGGTCAGGATGCGGGCGAGACGCAATAGCTTCATGCGTGGCCAGCTTCCAGCAGGCGCAGGCGGGCTTCCAGTCGCGCCACATCATCGGCCAGCATGTCGACGGCGCGGTTGAAGCGCGCGACGTCGATTGCGCGCGCCATCAGCTCGGCTTCCTCGACCACGTATTCGCCGGCATTGTGGCCCAGCGCGGAGAACGCATGGGCGAGACCGGCCAGGGCATCGCGTCCGAGCGCGTGCAGGCGATGTGCGGCGATGTCGCCGACGAGCGGCGCGAGGTCGGCTTCGACATCCCAGTCCAGCTGCCTGAACACGCGGTCGAGCGTGGCGAGCAGCGCCGGGTCGCCGCTGTAGTCGGCATCGCGCAGCGCCTCGCGGCCGAAGAACGGCAGGCGGGCGATGAGCGCAGGGGTGGGGCGGATGACGGCGTCGGGAGCGTCGACCTCCGCCTCGGAAAAGCAGCCGTCGTCGGCGATGCGGAAGTCGACTTGCGCGAGCGTGAGGTCGAAGCGCACGCTCGCACCCGCATGCCTGGCGAGCGCCTCGGCCGCGCCGGGCGACTGCCGCAGCAGGTGATTCAGGCTGCGCTCGAAGAGGGCTCCAGCGATCAAACCTTGAAGCCCTTGTGCAGGGCCACCACGCCGGCCGTCAGGTTGTGGTAGCCGACCTTGGCGAAGCCTGCGTTTTCCATCATGGTCTTCAGTTCTTCCTGGCCGGGGTGCATGCGGATCGACTCGGCCAGATACTGGTAGCTGCCGGCATCGTTTGCGACCAGCTTGCCCATCAGCGGCAGCAGCTTGAAGGAATACAGGTCGTAGGCCGGCTCCAGCGGCTTCCATACCCTGGAAAACTCCAGCACCAGCAACCGCCCGCCGGGTTTGAGCACGCGGTGCATCTCGGCCAGCGCCTGGTCCTTGTGCGTCATGTTCCGCAGGCCGAAGGCCACCGATACGCAATCGAAATAATTGTCGGGAAACGGCAGCCGCTCGCCGTCGCACTGCACGGTGGGCGGGGTCCTGCCCTCATTCAGCATGCGGTCGCGGCCTTCGCGCAGCATGGAGAAATTGATGTCGGTGAGCAGCACGGCGCCGGTTTCGCCGACTTCCTTCAGGAATAGCCGGGTGAGGTCGGCGGTGCCGCCGGCGACGTCGAGAACCTTCATGCCCGGCCGCAGACCCGCCTGCGCCACCGCAAAGCGCTTCCACAACCGGTGCAGGCCGACCGACATTAGGTCGTTCATGATGTCGTACTGCGCGGCGACGGAATGGAAGACCTCGGCCACCTTGGCGGCTTTTTCGGACTCGGCGACCTGCTTGTAGCCGAAATGGGTGGTTTTATCCATGGCAGTCTGGGTAAACGAATAAGGCGGGAATTCTACCAGCGCACGGCTGGCGCGGGTTTGGCACGGGCGTGCCGGTGTCATAAATCGGTCATACTGCTGTCATAGTATGGCCACCATCAAAACAGAGCTGGAGTCACCATGGCTGCCAATATTTTGCTGGTCGAAGACGAAGCCGGGATTCAGGAGCTGCTCAAGTTCAACCTGACGCAGGCCGGCCATCAGGTCACTGCCGCCGGCGACGCCGAGCATGCGTTGAGGTTCCTCAAGAGCACGCTGCCCGACGTCATCCTGCTCGACTGGATGCTGCCCGGCATGTCGGGCGTCGACCTGTGCCGCCGCCTGCGCAGCGACGAACGCTACCAGCCGATCCCCATCATCATGCTGACCGCGCGCGGCGAAGAGCGCGACAAGGTGCTGGGGCTGGACAGCGGCGCCGACGATTACATCACCAAGCCATTTTCCCCGCGCGAACTGGTATCGCGCATCAAGGCCGTGTTGCGCCGCCGCGCGCCGCAGATGACCGACGAGCTGGTGGAAATCAACGGCTTGCGGCTCGACCCCGCCAGCCATCGCGTGCAGGGCCGCGGCCAGGCGCTGGAACTGGGGCCGACCGAATTTCGCCTGCTGCATTTCTTCATGACGCACCCCGAGCGTGTCTATTCACGCACCCAGCTGCTCGATCAGGTCTGGGGCGACGATGTGTTCGTGGAGGAGCGTACGGTCGACGTCCACATCCGCCGCCTGCGCCTGGCGCTGGAGCCGTCCGGTCACGCCGAACTGATCCAGACTGTGCGCGGTTCGGGCTACCGATTTTCGGCCGAAGTGGGATAATCCGCCCACCTTCGGTTTCATCGGACTGTTAAACATGGGTTTCTGGTGGCGTCCGCTCGGCGTGCTGGCCAGCGTATTGCTGGTTGCCCTGTTTTTGTGGGCTGGATGGGGATGGGTGGCCGCGCTGGGTTTTCTGGCAGGCATCCAGGCCTTCGTGATGCTGCGCCGCCTGTGGCAGGAATACCGCCTGTCGCGCTGGCTGGAAAGCCCCGATGAAGTGGATCCACCCGACGCCACCGGCACCTGGGGCGACATTTTCTACCGCCTGCAAAAACTCCAGCGCCGCCAGCGCGCCAGCCGCAGTGAGCTCTCCAACGCGCTCGAACAGTTCGAGCATGCCGCGATGGCGGTGCCTGACGGCATGGTCATTCTCAACGGCAATGAGCAGATTGACTGGTGCAACCCCGCTTCGCGCAAATACATGGGACTGGACTGCGAGCGCGACCGCGGCCAGTTCGTGCGTTACCTGCTGCGGCAGGCGCATTTTCTGGACTTTCTCGACGCTTCCGATTATTCGCGCCGCCTGGTGTGCAAGTCGCCGCTCAACCGCGAGCTGACCCTGTCGCTGCAACTGGTGCCGTTCGGCGAAGGCAAGAAACTGCTGGTCGCCCGCGACATTACCGATCTCGATCGGGTCGACGCCATGAGGCGCGATTTCATCGCCAACGTCTCGCACGAATTGCGCACGCCGCTGACCGTGGTCGGCGGCTTCGTTGAAACCCTCGCCGACGCCCCCGACCTGCCGCGCGGCGAATCGCGCCGCTATTTCGACCTGATGCTCGACCACACCCGGCGCATGCAGCGCCTGCTGGACGATCTGCTGACCCTGTCGCGCCTGGAAAGCACCGATCACACGCTAAAAGACGAGCCCGTCAATGTCGCCGAACTGGCCCACGCACTGAAATCCGAGGCCGAGTCGCTGAGTCACGGGCGGCATCGGGTCAGCCTGCAGCTCGACAGCAGCGCCTGGCTGAAAGGCAATCTGCAGGAGATTCGCAGCGCGCTCGGCAATCTGGTATCGAATGCCGTGCGCTATACCCCCGACGGCGGCGAAATCACGCTGACCTGGCGCGAGCGTGAGGGGGAGGGCGTTTTTTCCGTCACCGATACCGGTGAAGGCATCGCCGCCGAACATATTCCGCGCCTGACCGAGCGCTTTTACCGCATCGACCGCAGCCGCTCGCGCGAAACCGGCGGCACCGGGCTCGGGCTCGCCATCGTCAAGCACGTCCTCACCCGTCATGGCGCACGTCTGGAGATCCAGTCCATCCCCGGCAAGGGCAGCACCTTTTCTGCCGTCTTCCCCACGCAGCGCCTGATGTCCGCCCCGCCTTCCGCTACCGTGATTCCGTTCCCGGCACAGGGGCAAGCCGCCGGGTGAGCGTGGTTCTTGACGCTTCAGCGTCTTTAGAACCACGGCCTACCCCTTGCGGGTGGAGCGTGGTTCTTGACGCTTCAGCGTCTTTAGAACCACGGCCTACCCCTTGCGGGTGGAGCGTGGTTCTTGACGCTTCAGCGTCTTTAGTGCGTGGTTGTTGCCGATTTATCGGCTTTACAACCACGGCCTCCCCCTTGCGGGGAGAACCACGGCCTACCCCTTGCGGGTGGAACTCAGCGGCGAGCCGCGCATCCAGGTCCGGCGGCGCGGCATGCGGCGTGTCGCGCTGTTTTGCGCCCCACACCGGATTGGGGAAATGCGGGTCATCCGCAAAGCGCGGGATCACGTGCCAGTGCAGATGGGGCGCCACGCTGCCGAGCGAGGCGAGGTTGATCTTGTCGGGCGCCATCACCTCGCGCAACGCGGCTTCCGCGGCGAACACCGCGCGCATCAAGGCCTGCCGATCGGCGGCCGGCAGGTCGGTCATTTCCTTGACGTGGGCGTTGAGAATGACGCGCAGGAAGCTGGGGTGATCCGGTTCGTCGGCCAGCACCACGCGGCAGAAATCGTCCTGCCACATCACCGTTCCGCCGGGCGTATCGCAAAGCGGACAGCTCAAAGCAGCACCCGCTCGATGCCGCCGTTGCCGACCCGTGCGAGATAGCTCGTCATCCAGTTCTCGCCCAGAAGACGCTTCGCCAGTTCGATCACGATGTAGTCGGGCTCGGTGCCGGCGTCGTCGCTGTAGCGCGACAGCCCCTGCAGGCACGATGGGCAACTGGTGAGGAGCTTGACCGGCTGCTTGCCGGGGTTGAGCGCGGCGACGCCGGCGCGGATTTCCTCTTCCTTGCGGAAGCGGATCTGGGTGGAAATGTCCGGGCGGGTGACGGCGAGCGTGCCGGATTCGCCGCAGCAGCGGTCCGACAGGACGACTCCGCCGCCCAGCAGCGCGTTGGCGACTTTCATCGGCGCGTGGGTCTTCATCGGCGTGTGGCAGGGGTCGTGGTAGAGATATTTCTCGCCGCTGACGTTTTCCAGTTTCACGCCTTTTTCCATGAGGTATTCGTGAATGTCGAGCAGGCGGCAGCCGGGGAAGATCTTCTCGAATTCGTATTTCAGCAGCTGGTCCATGCAGGTGCCGCACGACACGATCACGGTCTTGATGTCGAGGTAGTTCAGCGTATTGGCCACGCGGTGGAACAGCACGCGGTTTTGTGCCGTGATCGCCTCGCCGCGGTCGGCTTGCCCGCCCGCGATCTGCGGATAGCCGCAGCACAGGTAGCCGGGCGGCAGCACAGTCTGCACGCCGAGTTCGAACAGCATCGCCTGGGTGGCGAGCCCCACCTGGGAGAACAGCCGTTCCGAGCCGCAACCGGGAAAGTAGAACACCGCGTCGGCATCGTCGGACAGCTTGGCCGGGTTGCGCAGGATCGGCACGATCGATGGATCTTCCAGCCCCAGCAGCGCGCGCGAGGTCTTCTTCGGCAGCCCGCCCGGCATCGGCTTGTTGACCAGATGGATGACCTGCGCGACGAGCTTGGGCCTGCCCAGGCTCGCGGGCGGATTCTTCGTTTGCGCCTGGATCAGTCCCATGCGCTTGAACAGGGTATGCCCCGTGCGCTGCGCGGCATAGCCCCATTCGATCAGCGGCTTCCGCAGCGCCTTGATGGTGGCGGGGTCGGTCGCGTTCAGAAATGCCATCGACGCCCAGGTGCCGGGGTTGAATTTCTTCTTGCCCTGTTTGCGCAGCAGGTTGCGCATGGCGATTGAGACGTCGCCGAAATCGATGTCGACCGGGCAGGGATTCTTGCACTTGTGGCAGATGGTGCAGTGGTCGGCGACGTCGCCGAACTCGTCGAAGTGCTTGAGCGACACGCCGCGCCGGGTCTGCTCCTCGTACAGGAAGGCTTCGATCAGCAGCGAGGTGGCGAGGATCTTGTTGCGCGGCGAGTACAGCAGGTTGGCGCGCGGGATGTGGGTGTTGCACACCGGTTTGCACTTGCCGCAGCGCAGGCAGTCCTTGATCGAATCGGCGATGGCCCCGGTCTCGGAGGCTTCGAGAATGATCGATTCGGCTTCCAGCAGGCCGAACGATGGTGTATAGGCGTTGCGCAGATCCGCGCCGGGCTGCAGTTTGCCCTTGTTGAAATGGTGCGCGGGGTCGACCTTCTTCATGTAGTCGGCGAAGGTCGCGATCGTCGCTGCGTCGAGAAACTCCAGCTTGGTCAGGCCGATGCCGTGCTCGCCCGAAATGACCCCGCCGAGATCGGTGGCGAGTTTCATGATGCGCGCAACCGCGGCATTGGCGGCGGCGAGCATGGCGTAGTCGTCTGAGTTGACCGGGATGTTGGTGTGTACGTTGCCGTCGCCGGCGTGCATGTGCAGCGCCACAAAGACGCGGCTTTTCAACACCTCTTTATGGATGCGGTCGCAGGCCTCGAGCACCGGAGTGTATTCCCGGCCGATATACAGCTGGTGCAGTTCGCGGCGGACTTCGCGCTTCCACGATACGCGGATGTGCTTGTCGCGCAAGGCGGTGAAGATCGTGAGGGGTGAGGGGTGAGGGGTGAGGCGCGGATCGTCCGTGGGCAGAGGCGCGTCGAGCTTGGCCAGGTACCCGGTCCAGCGGGTGCGCGCCGTTTCGATCAGCGCCCGCGCGCGCTGGCGCTTGTCCTCCACCTGTGTCGGGTCGGCGACGGTGTCGTCGTCTTCCAGCAGCGGCAACTGCGGCGCGTCGAAGAATTCCGCCAGTGCGTCGAGCAGCTTCAGCTTGTTGGCGATCGACAGTTCGATGTTGATGCGATCGATGCCGTCGGTGTAGTCGCCCAGCCGCGGCAGCGGAATCACCACGTCCTCGTTGATCTTGAAGGCATTGGTGTGGGCCGCGATGGCGGCGGTGCGGGCGCGGTCGAGCCAGAATTTCCTGCGCGCTTCCGCCGATACCGCGATGAAGCCTTCGCCGCCGCGTGCGTTGGCGATGCGCACGATGTGCGAGGCGGCTTCGCCTGCCGCGACTTCATTGTCCGACGCCACGTCGATCAGCAGCACCATGTTCGGTCGGGCGGCGCGCGGCGCCTTGGTCGCATAGCCGACCGCCTTGACGTAGCGCGCGTCGAGATGCTCCAGCCCGGCGAGCAGGACGTCGGCGTGGGCGTCGCAATAATCCTTGATTTCGACGATCGCCGGGGTGGCCTCGGAAGCGTGGCCGAAGAATTCCAGGCACACGGTGCGGGTGTACGCGGGTAGCCGGTGCAGGATGAAGCGTGCCGAGGTGATGAGGCCGTCGCAGCCTTCCTTCTGGATGCCGGGCAGGCCGGCGAGGAATTTGTCGGTGACGTCCTTGCCAAGCCCGGTCTTGCGGAAGCGGCTGCCGGGGATGAGGAGAATTTCCGGCGAGCCTTTCGGCGTCTTGCCGTCGGCGGCAAAGCGGCGGATTTCGAACGTGGCCGATGGCACGTCGTGAATCTTGCCGCGGTTGTGGTTGAGCCGGGTGACTTCGATCCAGTCGGCGTCCGGCGTGACCATGCGCCACGACACCAGGTTGTCGAGTGCGGTGCCCCACAGCACGGCCTTCTTGCCGCCCGCGTTCATCGACACGTTGCCGCCGATGGTGGAAGCGTCCGCCGAGGTCGGGTCGACCGCGAACACCAGCCCGGCCGCGTCGGCCGCTTCCATCACCCGCTTGGTGACGACGCCGGCGCCGCAGTGGATCGTCGGCACCTCGAATTCGACGCCGGGCAGGTGGGTCATCTCCACCGCGCTCATCGCCTCGAGCTTTTCGGTGTTGATCACCGCGGCCCGGTCGGTGAGCGGCACCGCGCCGCCGGTGTAGCCGGTGCCGCCGCCGCGCGGAATGATGGTCAGTCCCAGTTCGATCAGCCCGGCCACCAGCCCGGCCATCTCGGCTTCGGTGTCCGGGGCCAACACGACGAAGGGGTATTCCACCCGCCAGTCGGTGGCGTCGGTGACATGCGAGACGCGCGCCAGGCCGTCGAATGAAATGTTGTCGCACCGGGTGACCCCGGCCAGGCGGCGCAGGATGCGCGCGCGCAGGCTGGCGGTGTCGGTAAACCAGGCCTCGAATTCGCGCACCGCGCGCGCGGCCGCTTCCAGCAGCTGGCCGACCAGCTCATTGCCCTGCCGCCGCACCTCGATCTCGTGCAGGCGGTGCCGCAGCGCCTCGATCAGCATCTGCCGCCGCTTGGGGTTGTCGAGCAGGTCGTCTTCCAGATAGGGGTTGCGCCGCACCACCCAGATATCGCCCAGCACCTCGAACAGCATGCGTGCCGAGCGCCCCGTCTTGCGCTCGCCGCGCAGGGTATTGAGCACGTCCCAGGCGTCTGCGCCGAGCAGGCGAATGACGATTTCGCGATCGGAAAACGAGGTGTAGTTGTAGGGGATTTCGCGCAGGCGTGCGGTCATGCTGGGTCGTGTCCGGGCGTCGCCGGGGCGATGCCGAATTCATCTGCTTCAAAGTCGGTATTTTACGGGATATGGGCGCAAGTCGTGAGCCGCTACATGGCAAGCCGCAACCAGCCGGACCGGATTATCCGAACAGGCGCCGGGTTGCCGTTACAACGCCCACAACCAGCCCGCCTGCGACAACACCCATCAGCGCATCGATAAGCAGCGGGGTGAGCGCCGCCAGCATGCCGCCGATGGCCGGCAGGGCTGCCGCGGCATGGGTGGCGGCGCCGACAAGCTCGTGTGAGCCCGGCATGCCGTGGATCAGGATGCCGCCGCCGACCAGGAACATCGCCGCGGTGCCGACCACCGAGAGGGTTTTCATCAGGTATGGCGCGGCGCGCAGAATGCCGCGTCCGAGGCTGCGCTGCAGGCGGGCAAAGCCGTCACCCGGCCGCTGGCTGAAATGGAGGCCGGCATCGTCGAGCTTGACGATGCCGGCGACCAGGCCGTACACCCCGATGGTCATCAGGATGGCGATTCCGGCCAGCACCGCGACCCGCATGCCGAAGGACGCGGCCGCGACCGTGCCCAGGGTGATGACGATGATTTCGGCGGACAGGATGAAGTCGGTGCGCACCGCACCTTTGATCTTGTCGCGTTCCAGCGCCACCAGGTCGACCGCCGGGTCGGCCAGCGCCTGGGTGAGCTCGGCGTGATGCGCCGCGGCTTCCTCGCGATGCAGGAATTTGTGCGCCAGTTTCTCGAAGCCCTCGAAGCATAGAAATGCGCCGCCCAGCATGAGGAACGGCGTGATCGCCCAGGGCGCCAGCGCGCTGATGGCGAGCGCGGCGGGCACCAGAATGAGCTTGTTCCTGAACGAGCCTTTCGCCACGGCCCACACCACCGGCAGTTCGCGCTCGGCTTTCACTCCGGCGACCTGCTGCGCGTTCAGCGCCAGGTCGTCGCCGAGCACTCCGGTGGTTTTCTTGGCGGCGACCTTGGTCATCACCGACACATCGTCGAGGATGGTGGCGATATCGTCGAGCAGGGCGAGCAGGCTGGATCCGGCCATGGTTACGCTCGGTTCAGTCGCCGAGCTGGATCTGTCCGGCTTTTTCGGCCGCTGCGAAATCCAGCATGCGCTGGATCGATACGGCGGCTTTGACGCGGATGGATTCCTCGATATGGATTTCGTTGCCGCCGTTTTCCAGCACGGCGGCGAGCTTTCTCAGGCCGTTCATCGCCATCCACGGGCAGTGCGCGCACGAGACGCAGGTGGCGCCCTCGCCCGCGGTCGGCGCTTCCAGCAGGCGCTTGCCGGGTGCGGCGGCGTGCATCTTGTGAAAAATGCCGTTGTCGGTGGCGACGATGAATTCCGGATTGGGCAGGGTGCGCACCGCCTCGATCAGCTGCGTGGTCGAACCGACCACGTCGGCCAGCGCGATCACCGCCTCGGGCGACTCGGGGTGCACCAGCACGGCAGCGTTCGGGTGCTCGGCGCGCAGCTTCTTCAGCGCTTCCGCCTTGAATGCCTCGTGCACCACGCAGGAGCCCTGCCACAGGATCATGTCGGCGCCGGTGACTCGCCGCACGTACTCGCCCAGATGGCGGTCCGGCGCCCACAGCAATTTGTGGCCCTGCCGGTGCAGGTATTTGACGATCCTGGCGGCGATGCCGGAGGTGACGACCCAGTCGGCGCGCGCCTTGACCGCCGCGCTGGTGTTGGCGTAGACGACCGAGATCCGGTCCGGATGGGCGTCGCAGAAGGCGGCGAATTCGTCCGCCGGGCAGGCCAGGTCGAGCGAGCACTCGGCGCCAAGGTCGGGCATGAGGACGCGTTTTTCCGGGTTGAGGATCTTGGCGGTTTCGCCCATGAACTTGACGCCGGCGACGATCAGCGTCTTCGCCGGGTGGGCGTGGCCGAAGCGCGCCATCTCCAGCGAATCCGACACGCAGCCGCCGGTTTCCTCGGCCAGGTCCTGCAGGTCGGCCGAGGTGTAGTAATGCGCGACCAGCACCGCATCCTGCTGTTTCATCAGTGTCTTGATGCGCGCTTTCAGCGTTGCGCGCTCGGCGTCGTCGAGCACTTCCTCCACCATCGGCGGCGGCTGGATCACGGGTTTGACCGGAACGGGAAAGGCAAGGCTCATCGGGATGGCTCGGACATCAACGCAGAAGCGCCAAGTATAGCTGCGTAGCGCAGGCGTTTTCATCTGGCGGCGCCTGGGTTTTTCTGGAGTGGGCCGGGGCTTTTGCCTTATCCTATCGCCCCATGCAGCAGCTCCTTCTCGACATCCGTCCCCCCGCCCGGCCCGAACTTGCCCGCTTTGTGGCGGGGCGCAACATCGAGCTGATGGCGCAATTGAAGGCCATGCTTGACGGCGCCGCGGCCGAGCGCATGGCCTATCTGTGGGGCGCGCCGGGCAGCGGCAAGAGTTATCTGCTGGCCGCCTGGGCGCATGCCTGCCGGACGCGCGGGATGACGGTCGATTTCAGCGGACAGCAGGCCGCGCAGGCGGTGATCGCCGATCAGGTGGAGTCATGGAGTGCGGCACAGCAGCACGCCGGCTTTGCCGCGTTCAACCGGGTGCGCGAAGCAGGCGGGTTATGGCTGGCCGCGGGCAGCGTGGCGCCGGCCGAATTGCCGCTCATGCCGGAATTGCAGACCCGCCTGGGCTGGGGACTGGTGTTCCAGATGCAGGCGCTGGACGACGCCGAAAAGCGCGCCGCACTGGCGCAACACGCCGAAACCCTGGGGTTTCGACTGGAGTCCCAGGTGGCGGACTATCTGCTGAATCACACCGCGCGCGACATGCAGAGCCTGTTGCGGGTGCTGGAGGCGCTGGATCGTTTTAGTCTCGAAACGCGGCGCCCAATCACGCTGCCGCTGCTGCGGCAGCTATTGAGGGCCTGACAAGGCCAATCAAGCCTGACAAGGCCAATCAAGCCTGGTCCTGCGGGCCCTGTGCCTGCTGCTCGGCAATGTCCTTGTGGACCTGCGCCATGTCCAGTCCCATTATTTGGTCAATCAGCGAATCGAGCGCGTTGGCGGGCAGCGAGCCGGCTTCGGAGAAAAGAATGACCTGTTCGCGGAACACCATCAGCGTGGGAATGGAGCGGATCTGGAAATAGCCGGCCAGATCCTGCTCGACTTCGGTGTTGACCTTGGCGAAGACGATGTCGGCATGCTTCTCGGATGCCGCTTCGAAAATCGGCGCAAAGCCACGGCAGGGGCCGCACCACGGCGCCCAGAAGTCGACGACGACGATGTCGTTGCCCTTGATGGTGGATTCGAAGTTGTCCTGGGTGAGTTCGATGACGGCCATGCTGATTCCTGCGAAATAGTGGAAATAAGTAGAAATAAAAAGGCGCGAGGACGAATCCATCGCGCCTAGTGCCACCGTATCACGGATGGCGGGCCCCCGACAATCTGGGGCTTCTTATGGGTAGTCCAGCCAGGCTGCCCGCTACCCGGGTCCAGTCGAAACCGACTGGCCTAAAATTTATTTGGCGAAGCCTGACTGAGAAGGCCGCGCCTTTGTCCGATCGGCTGGGCGCCGCGCGCCACATTTTGGCAGCGCTTGAGGTTGCCGCGCACTTCGGCGCGGTTGACCGCCATGATGAGTTCGGTCGCCAGCACCCGCGCCTGATGCGGGGTGAGGCTGAGTGAATACCCGATTGCTTGGAGCTCGACTTCTACGCGGTCGCGACCCTGGGCATCTTCTTTCAGGCTGATTTCAAGGGTGTTGCCGGGCTCAAGTTCAATCATGACGGTCTTTCTTGCGTTGTCTTTGCAAGGTGTTCAGCAGGGTTCATGCCAGCCTCCTGAGTCACCAGATGGCGCGGAAAACCGCATTAAATCAGGCGGGGTTTGACTGCTTGATGAAACGGTACCGAAACGGCGTTGACGAAGCCTCGTCAAAGCCGTGGGTGAGTTCGTCATTCCAGGGGGGGACGCGGCCGGCTGGTGCCGAAGGCGGCACTGTCGCCGCCCAGCCGACCTCAGGCCGGCGCAAAGCCGCTACACGCGCAGCGAGGAACTGCGGCAATAAAAAACGGGGGCTTGGCCCCCGTTTCAGATTGGGCGGCGCCCGACCTGTTAGAGCCCGAAAGGCTTGATGACCGAAACTGCCGGAGCGGGGGAAGGCGCGGCTGCGGGTGCAGCCGGCTTGGCCGGGGCGGGTTTGGGAGCAGCCTTTTTGACCACGGGCTTGGCTGCCGGCTTGGCAACGGCCTTTTTGACTACGGGCTTGGCTGCCGGTTTTTTGGCGGCGACTGCCTTCTTGGCCGGAGCGGCTTTCTTGGCTACCGGTTTTTTGGCGGCGACTGCCTTTTTAGCCGGAGCTGCCTTTTTAACCGGAGCGGCCTTTTTGGCTACGGGCTTTGCGGCTGCCTTCTTGATGGTGGGTTTGGCAGCGGGTTTGGCTGCGGTCTTCTTGGCCACCGGTTTGGCGGCGGGTTTTTTTGCTATTGCCATTTGACACTCCTTAGAAGTTGAACACATTCACTTGTCACTACAGCTTGAAGCCACGTGCAGTCAGAATTTGCACTTCCAAAGCGTGGTACCGACAGGCGACCGACTTGCCCGAAACCCGCTAAGCACGGGTGATACCGAGGCTCCGCTTGGTGAGCCTCATTCTAGTTACTTTTTCGGGGGGTACAACGAATAGTCAAGTCTCTGCGAAAACAATTCGATTAAAACTGTCGCAGCCAAGCAAAATGTGTCGATTCGATACTAAAAATCCGGAATGTCGGACCCTTGGTTTTGCCAATGAAAGTCAATCAACAAGCCGTTCTCCAGCCATCAGGCCGGACTGGGTTTCACGTTCCCGAATGAGATGAATTTCATTTCTGTCGATCAGGATTTCGGCCGCTCGCGGGCGCGAATTGTAGTTCGACGCCATGCTCATGCCGTAGGCGCCCGCCGAAAGCAGCGCCAGCAGGTCGCCTTCCTCGATCGCGAGATCGCGCGCAAAGCCAAGAAAATCGCCGGTTTCGCAGATCGGGCCGACGATGTCGTACCGCTTTTGCGCCGTTTGCCGTTCGTTGACGGCGACGATGTCGTGATACGCCTCGTACAGAGCGGGGCGCATCAGGTCGTTCATCGCTGCATCGACGATGGCGAAATTCTTGTCTTCGCCCGGCTTCAGATACTCGACCCGGCTGAGCAGCAGGCCTGCGTTGCCGACCAGCGAGCGGCCTGGTTCCAGCAGCAGTTTCTCGCGGCGCCCGGCAAAGCGGGCCGCCAGCGTGCGGCCGTAGGCGGCGAGGTCGGGCGGCGTTTCGTCGTGATAGCGGAGACCGATGCCGCCGCCGAGGTCGATGTGATGCAGCGCGATGCCCTCGGCCGCCAGCGTGCCGACCAGCGCGAGCACGCGGTCGGCGGCGTCAACCAGCGGCGACAGGTCGGTAAGCTGTGAGCCGATATGGCAGTCGATGCCGGTGATCTTCAGGTTCGGCAGGCTGGCTGCCAGACGATAGAGCGCAGGCGCGTCGGCAATCGGCACGCCGAACTTGTTTTCCTTGAGCCCGGTGGAGATATACGGATGTGTCTTGGGGTCGACGTCTGGATTGACGCGAAACGACACCGGCGCGACCTTGTCCTGTTCGCCCGCGATGCGGTTCAAGCGATGCAGCTCGCTGGCCGACTCGACGTTGAAGCAGAGGATGCCGGCGGCGAGCGCGGCGCGCATCTCGTCCGCGGTCTTGCCGACGCCGGAAAAAACGACCTTGCCGGGATCGCCGCCGGCGGCCAGCACGCGGGCCAGCTCGCCGCCCGAGACGATGTCGAAGCCGGCGCCGAGGCGGGCGAACAGGTTGAGAATCGCCAGGCTGGAATTGGCCTTGACCGCGTAGCAGATGAGATGGGGCGTGGCGGCAAACGCCTCGGCGTAGGCCTGGTAGGCGGATTCGAGCGCCTGCCGGGAATAGACATACAGCGGCGTGCCGTAGCGTTCGGCAAGCGCGTCCAGCGCCACGCCTTCAAGATAAAGGCGGCCATCAAGCCGATGCAAAGTGTTCAATTGGAAGTCCGTTGCGGTGCGGGGGGATTTTCGGGAAGATACAGGTCACCCTTGGAGCCGCAGGCAGTCAGGCCCAGCCCGCACAGCAACAAGGACACTATATATAAGGTGCGCAGTTTCATGCGCGAAATGTTAGCACGGGACACCATGACGCAAATCGAATCAGGCGAGGCCGAATTCAATCAGGCCGCCGCAGCAACGCTGACCCACATCGAACAGGCGCTGGAAGACGCCGAGCTGGATTTCGAGACGCCGGCGGACGGCATCATCGAGGTCGAGCTCGACGACGGAAGCAAGATCATCATCAACCGCCACGGCATCGCGCGCGAAATCTGGGTCGCCGCGCGCTCGGGCGGTTTTCATTTCAAGCCGCAGGGCGCCGGCTGGTTCGACACCCGGAGCGGCGAGCCGCTGTACGACAAGCTGGCCGCGCTGATTGCCGCGCAGGGCGGCGTCATGGTTCGTTTTTGACGCGCACTTGAAAAGCCAGGCGCTCACCCTGTTCGACCTAGTCGAGCGGCTGTCGCTGCTGACCCGGGCCGACCTGCGGCAGGCGGGCGCGGCGCAGGGCTTGCAGCCGGTGCACCTGCAGGTGCTGTTCTATCTGAATCAGGCCAACCGCTACAGCAACACACCGCAGGCGCTGACCGAATACCTCGGGCTGACCAAGGGCACGGTATCGCAGACGGTACTGGTGCTGGCGCGGCGGCGGCTGCTGTCGCGTTATGCCGATCCCCGCGATGGCCGGGTGGTGCGGCTGATCCTGACCGAGGGGGGCACCACGCTGTTGAAGACGCTGAGCGCCGGGAGCGCCTGGCGCGACATCGTGCAAACCGCCAGCCCGGCGCGGGTGACGTCGGCGATGGTGGTGTTGCGGCAGGTGCTGGCGCAGGTGCAGGCGCAAAGCGGAAAACGCAGTTTTGGCGTCTGTGCGACCTGTCGCCACAATCAGCGGCTGGGGCCGCGCAGCTATTTTTGCGGACTCATGCAGGAAAAACTCGGCAGCCCCGAGGTGCGACGGATCTGCCGCGAGCATGCGCCGCCAGTGCGGCTTGAACCCACTGCCTAAATTCGCTGGCGCGCGCGCGCGATGGCCGCGCGAACCTGCGCCGGCGCGGTGCCGCCGAAGTGGTCGCGGGCGGCGAGCGAGCCTTCCAGCGTCAGCACGGCGTAGACATCCTCCGCAATCATCGGGCTGAACGCCTGCAATTCATCGAGCGACAGTTCGGTCAGGTCGCGCCCGCTGGTGTCGGCCGCACGCACCGCGCGCGCCACCACTTCATGCGCATCGCGGAAGGGCGCGCCCTTCTTCACCAGATAATCGGCCAGATCGGTGGCGGTGGCGAAGCCCTGCATTACCGCGGCACGCATCGCATCGGGTTTGACGGTGACGCCGGTGAGCATGTCGGCGTAGATCGCCAGGGTGTCGGTCAGCGTGTCGACGGTATCGAACAACGGCTCCTTGTCTTCCTGGTTGTCCTTGTTGTAGGCCAGCGGCTGGCCCTTCATCAGGGTGAGCAGCGCGACCAGGTGGCCGTTGACCCGGCCGGTCTTGCCGCGCACCAGTTCGGGCACGTCGGGGTTTTTCTTCTGCGGCATGATGGAAGAGCCGGTGCAGAAGCGGTCGGCCAGGTCGATGAAGCCGAAGCGCGGGCTCATCCACAGGATCAGCTCTTCCGACAGGCGCGACAGGTGCGTCATCACCAGCGCGGCGGCGGCGGTGAATTCGATGGCGAAGTCGCGGTCGGAGACGGCGTCGAGCGAGTTTTCGCACACGGCGCCGAAACCGAGCTGGTCGGCGACGAACTGGCGGTCGATCGGATAGCTGGTGCCGGCCAGCGCGGCGGCGCCCAGCGGTAGCCGGTTGACGCGGCGGCGGCAGTCGGCCATGCGCTCGGCGTCGCGCGTCAGCATCTCGAAATAGGCCATGAGGTGATGACCGAAGGTCACCGGCTGCGCCACCTGCAGGTGGGTGAAACCGGGCATCACGGTGTCGGCGTGCGCCTCGGCCAGGTCGACCAGCGAGGTCTGGCAGGCGCGCAGGCCCGCCAGAATACGGTCGATGGCGTCGCGCAGGAACAAACGGATATCGGTCGCCACCTGGTCGTTGCGGCTGCGTCCGGTGTGCAGCCGCTTGCCGGCGTCGCCGATTTTCGCCGTCAGCGCGGCCTCGATGTTGAGGTGGACGTCTTCCTTGTCCAGCGACCAGACGAATCCGCCGGCGCGAATCTCGGCCAAGAGCTCGGCCATGCCGCGCCGGATTGATTCGAGATCCTCCTTGGTGAGGACGCCGACGTGGTGCAACATGGCCGCGTGCGCCAGCGAACCCTGAATATCGAACTCGGCCAGCCGATAATCGAAGGGAATCGACGCGGTGTAGCGTTTGACGATTTCGGAAACCGGCTCGGAAAAACGGCCGGACCACGCTGCGGGCGGCGTCGATGACGTGCTCATGGGATAAAAGCAGGGAATGAAAAGAAAGAATCATAACAACCGGCAGGTCGAATTGCCGAACTTCTGCCACCTCGGGGTGAACCTGCGCATCGCGCTGACGGTGGAAGCGGCGCTGGTGGCCGGCGTGGCGGCGCGGGCAGCGGATGCGCCGGCGTTCTGGGCGGAGTTCATCGCGCTGTCGGCGCTGGCGCAGCCGGCGCTGCTGCTGACTCTGCTGGCCCTGTGCGCGGCGGGGCGCTGGCTGCGCGGCCGGTCCTATCCCGTTGGCGTGGGATTCACGCTGGCGCTGGGCATGGCGGTTCCGCTGCTGGCCTCGCTGTGGCTCAACCCGCTTATGGCAGGCATGCAGCCGGCTCCGCCGGCAGGCGTGGCCATGTTCGCGCTGCTGATCGGCGCGGGCCTGCTCGGCTACTTCAACCTGCGCGCCCGCGCCCTGTCGCCCGCCATTACCGAAGCGCGCCTGCAGGCTCTGCAGGCGCGCATCCGCCCGCATTTCCTGTTTAACAGCCTCAACGCCGTGCTGTCGCTGGTGCGCAGCGACCCGCGCCGCGCCGAACGCGCGCTGGAAAACATGGCCGACCTGTTCCGCGCGCTGATGGGTGACGCCCGCCAGCTGGCATCGCTGGAAGACGAGGTCGCGCTCACCCGCGCCTACCTGGAACTGGAGCAGCTGCGCCTGGGCGGCCGCCTGCAGGTGGCCTGGCACATCAACAAGATGCCGGGCGACGCGCTGATTCCGCCGCTGGTGATCCAGCCGCTGGTGGAAAACGCGGTGTACCACGGCATCGAGCCGCTGGCGGACGGCGGCGAAATCAGCCTCAATATCTATCGCAGCGCCGACAAGGTGCACATCGTGGTGCGCAACCCGGTCGCCACAGAAGCCGGCCACCATAAGGGCAACCGCATCGCGCTGGCGAATATCCGCGAGCGGCTGCTGCTGCATTTCGACCTCGACGCCCAGCTCAAGTTGGAACCGCTGGGCGCCGTTTATCAGGTGCACATCGTCATTCCCTATACCCATGAACGCACCCAGCCTGCCCCTGCGCGTCCTCATCGTCGATGACGAGGCGCCGGCACGCCACCGCCTGCGCGACGTGCTGGCGGATTGCGCCGGCCAGCTGCAGGTCGACATCGTCGGCGAAGCCGACAACGGGCTGGATGCGCTGAGCCAGGCGCAGCAGCAGCCGGTCGACGCGGTGCTGCTCGACATCCGCATGCCCGGCATGGACGGCCTGGAATGCGCCGCCCACCTCAACCAGTTGCCGGCCCCGCCCGCCATCATCTTCAGCACCGCCTACGATGCCTACGCCTGTCAGGCGTTCGACCTGAATGCGGTCGACTATCTGCTGAAGCCGGTGCGTGCCGACCGCCTGGTGCGCGCCCTGTCGCGGGCGCACCGGCTGAATGCGACGACGCTCGACCATCTGCGCGAAGCGCATCCGAAGGCGCGCACGCACCTGTCGGTCAACGAGAAAGGCCGCATCGTGCTGATCCCGGTGGCGGACATTCTTTATCTCAAGGCGGAACTCAAATACGTCACCGTGCGCACCGCCGCCCGCGAATTCCTGATCGAGGAATCGCTCACCCGGCTGGAAAACGAATTTGGCGACGCCTTCCTGCGCATTCATCGCAACTGCCTGGTCGCCAGCGCGCGCATCCGCGAAATCGGCAAATTGCCCGGCGACGACGACGGCCATTTCTTGAAGTTGGATGGTCAGGATGATCGCCTGATGGTGAGCCGGCGCCAGTACTCCGCCTTGCGCGAAAAAATCAGGGCTTTTTAAGGAGGTGCAGCTAGCCTGCACCCGCTCAAACAGGCCTGAAATCCGATAGAAGAGCGAGAAACCAACATTTAGCCCCGATTTTTCTGTACGGTTTTAAAATAATTATGTTTTTAATCATAACCTTAAGGCGACTCTACAACTAAAGTTGTATATCCAGGCTTGGATTCCCTTCGTAGGATGCGAACGCTTGCTAATTGCACAGCAAGCAAGAAGTTCTCCGCAATGAGGGGGGTTCGCCTCCGTTCTGCCGGGTTCGCAAGAGCCCGGCATTTTTTTGGTGCGCTCGGTATCATGGCGACCATGAAAAACGAGACCCCAAACCTCACCGAAACCGAACTGGCCAGCGAAACCGTCTTCAAGGGCCGGCTGATGCACGTCAAGTGCGACCGCGTTCGCCTGCCCGATGGACGCGAATCGACGCGCGAATACATCGTCCATCCGGGGGCCGTTGTCGTCATTCCGGTGTTCGACAACGGCGACCTGCTGCTGGAACGCCAGCACCGTTACCCGCTGCACCGCGACTTCATCGAGTTGCCGGCGGGCAAGATCGATCCCGGCGAGGACGACCTCGCCTGCGCCAGGCGCGAACTGGAAGAGGAAACCGGCTATACCGCCGCCGAGTGGCGCGAAGTCACCACCATCTATCCCTGCATCGGCTATTCCGACGAGCGGCTGGCGTTCTACCTGGCGCGCGGGCTCACGGAAGGCAAGCACGGCCGCGACCCCGACGAATTCCTGGAAATCCTGCGGCTGCCGTTCGGCGAGGCGATGGACTGGCTGCGCAGCGGCAAGATCTGCGAGACCAAGACCGTGATCGGACTGTTCTGGCTGGAGAAGATGCTAATCGAAGGCTGGTAGGTCGATAAAACGTACGGTTACACGGTATCAAGCTTTTGGCGAATGTCAGGTGCTGGGTAAAAGACTTTCTTGCGCCCCCCATGGGCGGATTCGTTTAACAAGCCTAAGGCTGCCAGACTCAACAGGTCGGCGCGCGCCGTTGCATAAGCAATCTGATGGGAACGCTGATGGCTCTCTATGGTGAAATATTCATCAGGGCGCTTGAGGGCATGGGCGAGCAATGCGGTCTGACGATGATTCAATTGCTTTTCGTACGTTTGAAGCGTTCTGAGTTTTGAATGTAATTGAGCTTGCTCTTGTTGCTTTTGCTGTAAATATTGGTGCAACGCGGACAATCCGCTGAGGATGACTTCCGTCTGATGCAGGAGGAAGTAAGTTGTGTCACCAGAGTCGGTTTCAGTTAACAAATAAGCGCGTGCATACTGCGCGGGAGCTTTTCGCAGTATGCGAGAGATGGACAGATACTCAACCAACCAGTATCCCTGCTTGGCCATATACCAATAAAACAGTGCGCGACCTGTCCGACCGTTTCCGTCTGCGAATGGGTGGTCGTACCCCACCATGAAATGAAGCAGAATCGCGCGCACGATCGGATGTATGAACGTGTCATCGGCGAGGGATTCATTGGCAAAATCGCATAGGATTTTGAGCCGCTTTGGCAACTCGCTGTGAGGGGGGGGGCGATGCAGGACTAGTCTGTCGTTGTTTGGCGCCACGATTTCAATATCGTCGCTTGTCCGTAGTCGCCCGCAGTCCTCGGGACGTTCCATCGTGCCCTCGGTCAACACCCGCTGCAACTCGATCACATGCTCGGGTTCGAGGGTGTCTCCACAGATCTCACGGATACGTCGCATGGCCTCGAAATTGTTGAAAATCATCCGCTCGCTCAGCGTGCTGGGTTTGCGCCCTTCACGCAGCATCGCTTCGGCAACGCGGCGGGTCGTGGATGCGCCCTCCAATTGGCTGGAAGTGATTGCTTCCTCAATTAGGCTGCTGAACAGGTAGCGCCCTTGGTCGGAGCGCAGGGTGGCATTGCCCTCTCCGCCTGGAACCAGCCCCGCGCTGCGATCAATTTCGTGCAAGTTTTTCAACAAGGGCTCGGGTAGCGAGTAGGTGAAGGCTTTCCCTTGTTTGTCATGAAATGGCAGGGTATGCGCACTGATACTGCGGGCCAGGCTGAGCGCTAGCCACCATATCTTGTGGCTCAGCCCGTTAGGTGTGGTGCGGTGGCGCAAATCATCCCAGTGTAGATACCGCCCATTTGCCAATGGCCCCAGCCTAAGTTGGGCGAGCTGTGGCAGAGTTTCAGCATTTGCTTCCTGAATCAACTCCTTCAGCGGTGGGGGCGAGAGCGGAATTTTCATTTTTAACTATCAAATTGATATTGATTGATAGTGAAATGATAAGTCATTAACTATCAATTTGATACTGATTGATAGTGTATTGATAGTCGTGGCTGGCCGACCCACGGTGGCTTATGGCTGGTAAGCCAGGTTAGGCGCCAGCCAGCGTTCGGCCTCCGCCAGCGCCCAGCCCTTGCGGCGGGCGTAGTCCTCGACCTGATCGCGCTCGATCTTGGCTACGGCAAAGTACTGGCTGTTGGGGTGCGACAGGTAGAAGCCCGATACCGCGGCGCCCGGCCACATGGCGAAATTCTCGGTCAGCACCACGCCGATCTGGCTCGTCGCGTCGAGCACCTCGAACAGCGGGGCTTTTTCGCTGTGCTCGGGGCAGGCGGGGTAGCCGGGGGCGGGGCGGATGCCCTGGTATTTTTCCGCAACCAGCTCGTCATTGCTGAGCGCTTCCTCGCAGGCATAACCCCAGAACTCGCGGCGCACCCGCAGGTGCAGGTGCTCGGCGAAGGCTTCGGCCAGACGGTCGCACAGCGACTTGAACAGGATCGCGGAATAGTCGTCGTGCGCGGCCTCGAAGGCGCGGGCGCGTTCGTCCTCGCCGATGCCGGCGGTGACGACGAAGGCGCCCAGATAGTCTTTCAGCCCGCTCGCCTTGGGCGCGACGAAGTCGGCGATGCACAGGTTGGCGCGGCCTTCCGGCTTTTTCGTCTGCTGGCGCAGGTTGTGCCAGGTCATCAATACGCTGGAACGCGATTCGTCGGCGTAGACCTCGATGTCGTCGTCGTCGACTGTGTTGGCGGGAAACAGGCCGAACACCGCGCGCGCTTCAATCCAGTTTTCCGCGACCATCTGCTGCAGCATCGCCCGGGCGTCGTTGTAGAGCTTGGTCGCCTCGACGCCGACCACCTCGTCGCCGAGGATTTTCGGGAACTTGCCGTGCAGCTCCCACGACGCGAAGAACGGCGTCCAGTCGATTATTTCGACCAGTTTCGCCAGGTCGTAGGCTTTCAGCGCGTGGACGCCGGGCTGTTGCGGCGCCGGCGGCGTGTAGCGGGCCCAGTCGATCTTGAACTTGTTGGCGCGCGCCTCGGCGAGCGGCAGGCGAACGGTGTCCGATTTGTGCTTGAGGTGGCGTTCGCGCGTAACGGCATAGTCCGCGCGGATCTCGGCGGCGAAGGCATCGCGCAGGTCGTTCGACAGCAGCTGGGTGCAGACGCCGACCGCGCGCGAGGCGTCCTTCACGTACACCACCGGGTGTTCGTAGTTCGGCTCGATCTTCACCGCGGTGTGCGCCATCGACGTGGTGGCGCCGCCGATCAGCAGCGGGATGGTGAAGCCCTGGCGCTGCATTTCGCGGGCGACGCGCGCCATTTCCTCCAGCGAGGGCGTGATCAGGCCGGACAGGCCGATGATGTCGGCCTTATGCTCGCGCGCGGCGTCGAGAATCTTCTGCGCCGGCACCATCACCCCGAGGTCGACGATGTCGTAGCCGTTGCAGCCCAGCACCACGCCGACGATGTTCTTGCCGATGTCGTGGACGTCGCCCTTCACAGTGGCCATGACGATCTTGCCCGCGCTCTGCGCGTCGCCGGCCTGCTTGTCGGCTTCGATGAACGGCAGCAGGTGCGCCACCGCCTGCTTCATCACGCGGGCGGACTTCACCACCTGCGGCAGGAACATCTTGCCGGCGCCGAACAGGTCGCCGACCACGTTCATTCCGGCCATCAGCGGCCCTTCGATCACGTGCAGCGGGCGCTCGGCTTCGAGGCGGGCGGCTTCGGTGTCCTCGACGATGTACTGGGTGATGCCGCGCACCAGCGCATGACTCAGCCGCTCGCTCACCGGCAGGCTGCGCCAGGCCAGGTCCTCGACCTGCTCCCTGGCGCCGCCCTTGACGTTCTCGGCAAAGCTCACCAGCCGCTCAGTCGAATCGGCGCGGCGGTTCAAGAGCACGTCCTCGACGCGCGCCTTCAGCTCGGGATCGAGCGCCTCGTAGACGCCGAGCTGGCCGGCGTTGACGATGCCCATGTCCATCCCGGCCCGGATCGCGTGATACAAAAAGGCGGTGTGGATCGCTTCGCGCACCGCGTCGTTGCCGCGGAACGAAAAGCTGACGTTCGACACCCCGCCCGAGATGTGCGCGTGCGGCAGGTTCTGGCGGATCCAGCGGGTGGCCTCGATGAAATCCACCGCGTAGTTGGCGTGCTCGTCGATGCCGGTGGCCACCGCGAAAATGTTGGGGTCGAAGATGATGTCCTCGGCCGGAAAGCCGACGGTCTCGGTCAGGAGCTTGTAGGCGCGCGCGCAGATCTCGGTCTTGCGCGCGTAGGTGTCGGCCTGGCCGGTCTCGTCGAAAGCCATCACGATCACCGCCGCGCCGTAGCGCAGGCACAGTTTTGCGCGCTCGATGAACTCGGCCTCGCCTTCCTTCATCGAGATCGAGTTGACGACACCCTTGCCCTGGATGCACTTCAAGCCCGCCTCGATCACGTTCCACTTCGACGAGTCGAGCATGATCGGCACCCGCGCAATGTCGGGCTCCGACGCGATCAGGAGCAGGAAACGCACCATCGCCGCCTCGGCGTCGAGCATGCCCTCGTCCATGTTGATGTCGATGATCTGCGCGCCGTTTTCCACCTGCTGGCGCGCCACCGACAGCGCATCGTCGTAGCGGCCTTCGAGGATCATCCGGGCGAAGGCCTTGGAGCCGGTGACGTTGGTGCGCTCGCCGACGTTGACGAACAGGCTGTCCTTGCCGACGTTGAACGGCTCCAGCCCGGACAGGCGCATCGCCGGTTCCAGCACCGGCGGCACCCGCGGCGCGGCGCCCTCGACCGCCTTGGCGATGGCCGCGATGTGAACCGGCGTGGTGCCGCAGCAGCCGCCGACGATGTTCAGGAGCCCCGAGCGCGCCCATTCGCCGATGTGCGTCGCCATCTCGTCGCCGCCCATGTCGTATTCGCCGAAGGCGTTGGGCAGGCCGGCGTTGGGGTGCGCCGAGACGAACACATCGGCCTTGTTGGACAGTTCCTCGACGTACTGGCGCAACAGATCAGGGCCGAGCGCGCAGTTGAGGCCGATGGATAAAGGCCGCGCGTGGCGTACCGAATTCCAGAACGCCTCGCCGGTCTGGCCCGACAGGGTGCGACCGGAAGCGTCGGTGATGGTGCCGGAGATCATCACCGGCAACCGCATGTCGTGCTGCTCGAAGTACTCATCGATGGCGAACAGCGCGGCCTTGGCGTTCAAGGTGTCGAAAATCGTCTCGACCATCAGGATGTCGACGCAGCCCTTCACCAGGCCGTCGATCGCTTCCAGATATGCCAGGCGCAACTGGTCGAAGCTGACGTTGCGGAAGCCGGGATCGTTCACCTCCGGCGAAAGGGAGGCGGTGCGCGAGGTCGGGCCGAGCACGCCGGCGACAAAACGGGGCTTGTCCGGATCCAGGGCGGTCGCCTCGTCGGCGGCCTCGCGCGCCAGCCGCGCGGCGGCGAAGTTGAGCTCCGGCACCAGGTGTTCCATGTGGTAATCCGCCATGGAAATCGAGGTGGCGTTGAAGCTGTTGGTCTCCAGGATGTCGGCGCCCGCGGCCAGGTACTCGGCGTGGATTTCCTTGATGACGTGCGGCTGCGTCAGACACAGCAGGTCGTTGTTGCCCTTCACGTCGTACGCAAAGTCGGCAAAGCGCTCGCCGCGGTAATCGGCCTCGCCGAACGTGTAGGACTGGATCATCGTCCCCATCGCACCGTCGAGAACCAGGATGCGCTGGGCGAGCAGGGAATTCAGCAGGGCGGTGCGGGACATGGCAGGGATTCGGCTGGGCAATCGCGCATTATATTCGGATGGCGCAAGGCTCGCCGGTGGTGCTATGGTGCAGATATCGAGTCCAGCCGGTGATTGCCATGAAACATCTCGAACCCGCCGAAGCCCACGCCTTCCTGCAGTCGCACCCCGAAGCGGTCTTCATCGACTGCCGCTCGGAAATCGAATACCTGTTCGTCGGCCATCCCGCAGGGGCGATCCACATCGCCTGGCAGGACGGCCCCGACTGGGACGTCAACCCCGATTTTCTCGGCCATTCGCGCAAGGCGGCATCGGTCAACCGACCGGTGGTGCTGATCTGCCGCTCGGGGCGGCGCTCGGTCGAGGCCGGGCGTTACCTCGAAAAATACGGCTTCCCCGAGGTCTACAACGTCCTGCATGGATTCGAGGGCGACATGGACGAGACGCACCATCGCAGCACGAAGAATGGCTGGCGGTTTGATGGCTTGCCGTGGGAGCAGACTTGAGGGTGCGCGCGCGAAGCCCGGAAAAGAAAAACTTTAATTTCCGGTTGAGGCCACTCCATTATTAGCCTTCGGCCATTCAGACAGTTAGTCCATCGACAAAAGCGACCGCTGGCAGGGAGCCCCTGCTTCTGTTTATCTCAATGTTTTTATTAAGCGTGACGCAAGAAGCTTGAGCCTTTTCTCCGTGGTTTGGCATTCCCAAACGATCAGAACCTTCCAGCCGAGTTTCCTCAACAACCGGACATTCGCAGCATCACGCGTTACATTTTTATCCAGTTTGACGTCCCAATACGTACGGTTGCTCGCAGGGCGCGCTGCATGCCTGCAGCCTGGGTGTTGATGCCAAAAGCAGCCATGAACAAAAATCACAGTTCGGCGACCTGGCAGCGTGATATCAGGCGTTCCAGGAAGATCAGTCCGATGCAATCTGAAACGAAAGCCCAATCTGTGCAACAGTGAGCGAACGACTTTTTCAGGTGCAGTGTTCTTGCTCTTCACTTGAGCCATGATGGCGCTACGTTTTGAGCGGGAAAAAACATCCACAATTCGGCCCGAGCAGGCTCAGTCGTTTTCGTCTGAATCAGCCGCATGGCTGTATCGCTGCTCGGCAAGCCATCGAAGTCGCTCCGCTTGTGTCAATAAGGCGCGCCGCAATCCCTTTTGGACTTTGCGTTCTGAAATGATTTGCGCCAAACGTGCCATAACTGACGCACGTCGTGCGATGCGCAAATCCGGGTGGTCACGCAAGCGGCTAATTTCTTCCGTCACGATTTTTCCCCGAAACGAGAGCGGCGGTTGAATTGGGTCTGTCGGTGCGGGCGGCTCTTTCTCATTGAGGATGGCTTTGAAGGTCGATTGCTCAATACATTTCTGAAAAATTGTGTATTCCAGAGCGTTGAGGTGCGCTTTGGCCTTCTTTGCAGCCAAATCATCTTTCTTGACGCCTTGATATTGTGGGAGTGGCCAGATCTCCACGTGGCATACCTCGACCGGGTCTAAAACGTTCATCGCCACAGCATCAGTGCGGCGATTCGTTAAATGGCGGCGGATGCGGGTGCGAAGCATCTCATTAGTTTGACCGACGTAGATGGGTTCGCCGTCGTAGTCGAAGAAAGCGTATACGCCCCATTTGTATGAGCCGATTTTGTGCAGTTTGCCTATTCTTGGATCATCAACAGTGACATCGAGGAAAGCTTGCAAGGCAGCACGTAACGCTTCTGTCTCAAATGGAAGCGATTCGGTCGATAGATCGATTCCAATTCCGACTTTGGATGAAGTTCGGCTCATGCTGCAACTCGGGTGTTGTTGGCTGCGGCTTGGGCATTCATGATTGGATCGAGAAGCGTGCGTGCAATGTGGCTCACTACGGGCACAGCGACTCCATCTCCGGCGAGGTGGTAGGCATCGTTGTAGCGCTCCGGAAGTTTGTAATTGTCTGGCAGCCCCATCAACCGTGCTGCTTCACGGGGCGATAGTAGACGGGATCGAATTTGCTCGCCTTGAACGATAAGAATGGTTTGTCGGCTGGAACCGCCTGATGGAGTGCGCAAGCAGCCAGATATACCGTCGAAACGAACTTCTGCACGAACGACGCCCTGCCTTGTTCTACGATAGACCGTGCCGATTTTTATCTCTCCGTCGGCTTGCGCGCGCATGACTTTGCGGCGATTCACGTCCGACATGGACGCCAATAATTTCGCGGTTTCCTCAGGTGCGTGCCATGAGACGCCTGCGGGCTCGCGCTCAAGCATGTTTTCAATCGTACCGGGCGCGACATCCGGCATTGGTGGCATCCACCAACGCCACAGCGCCTGTTGCCGTTTTGAAAGCCGGTTGTGCGCGCGAATCACTGCATCCGGGTGCCAGGCAGGCGTCGCCGTCCAGCTATGCACCGAATCTGGAATGCGCATCCCAGCATCTATGCCCAAAATGAATAAACGAGGGCGAGACTGCGGGATAAAGTGAACGGCATCAATGACCATCGCGCCGAATTGGTAATTTTCTTCGGCCAGCGCCTGCACGATGGCGTCGAAGTCCTTGCCGTCATGCGAGGTCAATGTGCCATACACATTTTCCAGCATGACCATGCGGGGTTTGCGTCCTTCGCGATTCAGCGAACGGATCAACTCCCAGTATCCCCAGAAAGCGCCGGATCGTTTGCCATCTAGCCCAGCACCTGCACCAGCCAGGGAAAGATCCTGGCAGGGAAACGACCCCCAAGCCAAATCGGCTTGTCCCGGCAAGTTGGCGCTGCTTAGGTCGAAAATATCTCCAATAACCAAATGGTCGCCGCCCCAGTTGCTCGTGTAGGCGCGTGCTTTCTTTTCCGAAAGATCATTGGCGAACAGGCAATTCCATTGCGCGCCGAGACCGGCCCGCGCCATGCCGCCGCCGGCAAAAAATTCATAGAAGGTATGCAATGTCGTCCCCCATTCTGGAATCTGGAGTTTATTACGAAATAGACCACGTTCAGAACAGGGTGGCGCATCTAGCGTCTGCTTCGTAAGAAATTCGATCATTGCATTCATCTGTGAACGACTGAATCGGGTCGTTTTGCGACGACTGAACAAAACAAGCCCGGACCTGCGCTTACCCCAGCGTCACCCCTAACCAGGCGCCGATGAAATACGTCGCCAGCCCCGCTGTGCCGCCGATGCCGAGCATGCGCAGGCCGGAGAGCAGGGCGTGGCGGCCGGTGAACAGGCTCATGCTGGCGCCGACGGCGAACAGGCCGAGCGCGGTGAGCGCGATCGATGCGGTAAGCGCCTGGCCGTGGCCGAACAGGAAGGGCAGCAGCGGCAGCGCGGCGCCGGTGGTGAAGGCGGTGAACGACGAGCTTGCCGCCACCCAGGGCGAGCCGAGTTCGTCGGGGTTGAGGCCGAGTTCCTCGCGCGCCAGGGTGTCGAGCGCGCGCTCCGGGTCCTGCATCAGGGTGTCGGCCAGCCGCCGCGCCTCGGCGGGGTCCATGCCCTTGGCGGCGTAGATCAGCGCCAGTTCGGCGGCTTCTTCTTCCGGATAGGTTTCCAGTTCGTCGCGTTCGAGGCCGATCTGGTACTCGAACATTTCGCGCTGCGAGCGCACCGACACGTATTCGCCCGCGGCCATCGAGAAGGCGCCCGCCAGCAGGCCGGCGACGCCGGTCAGCAGGATGACCGACGGCTCCTGCGCCGCGCCGGCGACGCCGTAGATCAGCGCGGCGTTCGACACCAGGCCGTCGTTGACGCCGAACACGCCGGCGCGCAGGGCATTGCCGGCGCCGCCGTTCTGGTGGCGCTTGCCGATGTCGTCGCGCCGCAGCGGCATGGGGTGCGGCGGGGTGTGCGTGTAGAGCACCATGCCGCGCACCTTCATCGCCGCCAGCACGCCGCGCATGGTGCGCGGCCCGAAGGTGCGGGTGAGGCGGGCGACGACCCGGGTGCGCAGGTCGGGCTGGAAGGGCGCGGGCGGCGGGCCGCCTTTTTGGGCAATGGCTGCCAGCCAGATGCCGGCCTGGTCGTCGGCGGCCTGTGCCAGTTCGTCGAACAGCGCCGCGCGCGGCGTGCCGCGCTCGCAGTCGGCCACGATGCGATAGAGCCAGGCCGAGCGCTTTTCTTCCTGCCAGGATTCGTAGGAATCGCTCATGCGGCGCCTCTCCGGTACTGGATCGCCTCGGCCAGATGCGCGGCGGTGATGGCATCGCTGCCGGCAAGGTCGGCGACGCTGCGCGCCAGCTTGAGCACGCGGTGATAGGCGCGCGCCGACAGGTTCAGCCGGACGATCGCCTGCTTCAGCAGGGCTTCGCTGGCTGCATCCAGGGTGCAGTGGCGGTCGATTTCCTGGGTGCCGAGCGCGGCGTTGGGCTTGCCCTGGCGCGCCATCTGGCGCCCGCGCGCGGCCTGCACGCGTTCGCGGATGGCGGCGCTGGCCTCGCCCGCGCCGGCCTGCATCAGTTCGTCCTGCGTCAATGCGGGCACGCTGATCTGGATGTCGATGCGGTCGAGCAGCGGCCCGGAAATGCGCCCGCGATAACGGGCGATCTGATCCGGCGTGTCGCGGCACGCCTGGGTGGGGTGGCCGAGGTAGCCGCAGGGGCAGGGGTTCATTGCCGCCACCAGCTGGAAGCGCGCCGGGAAATCGGCCTGGCGCGCCGCGCGCGAAATCGTGATGCGGCCGGTCTCCAGCGGCTCGCGCAGCACTTCCAGCACCTGCCGCGAGAACTCGGGCAACTCGTCGAGAAACAGCACGCCGTGGTGCGCCAGCGAAATCTCGCCCGGACGCGGATTGCCGCCGCCGCCCACCAGCGCCACCGCGGAAGCGGTATGGTGCGGCGCGCGAAACGGGCGCCGCTTCCAGTGTTCGAAGCGGAAGCCGCCGTTGAGCGATTGCACCGCGGCGGCTTCCAGCGCCTCGTCCTCGCTCATCGCTGGCAGGATGCCGGGAAAGCGCGCGGCGAGCATCGACTTGCCGGTGCCGGGCGGGCCTGCCATCAACACGGAATGATTGCCGGCGGCGGCGACTTCGAGCGCGCGCTTGGAGGCGGCCTGGCCCTTGACGTCGGCGAAATCGGGATAGTCCGGCGCGGCGGGCGGGGGATCGGATTCGGGTTCGAGCAGGGAACCCTGGCCGGCCAGCCACGCGCATACTTCCAGCAGGCTGGTCGCGCCGCGCGTCTCGACCCCGCTGGCGAGCGCCGCTTCGCCGGCCGACGCGGCGGGTAGCACCAGCAACCGGCCGGCACTGCGGGTGGCCAGCGCCATCGCCAGCGCACCGCGCACCGGGCGCAGTTCGCCGGTCAGCGCCAGTTCGCCGGCGAATTCGGCCTGCTTGAACTTGTCGGCGGGGATCTGCCCGGAGGCGGCGAGGATCGCCAGCGCGATCGGCAGATCGAAGCGCCCGGATTCCTTGGGCAGATCGGCCGGCGCGAGGTTGACCGTGATGCGCCGCGCCGGGAATTCGAAGCGCGCATTCTGGATCGCCGCACGCACGCGGTCGCGCGCTTCCTTCACCTCGGTTTCGGGCAGGCCCACCAAGGTGAACGCCGGCAGGCCGTTGGCGAGATGCGCCTCGACCACCACCTCGGGCGCGTCCATGCCGTTCAACGCCCGGCTTTTGACGACGGCGACGGCCATTCGATCAGTCTTCGAGCTGCTGCTTTTCCAGCTCGGACAGGCGAACTTCCAGTTGCGTGAGTTTTTCGCGGGTGCGCGCCAGCACTTCGGTCTGCACGTCGAATTCCTCCCGGCTCACCATATCCAGCTTGCCGAGCATCGAGGTCACCCCGGCCTTGAGGTTCTTTTCGATGTCCTTCGCGGGCGACTGCTTCAACGCCTCGCCCAGTTTGTTGACCAGATCGTTGATGAAAGCGGGATTGGGAAATTTCGGATTCGGGTTCATGGAGGCCTCCTGTTAATGGGCGGAGTGTAGCAAGCACCGGATGTATGGCGTACTGGCACCCGTTTGCAGCGCACGGCACAAAGAGGGTGCATGACGATTTCAATGCGCACCACGAAAGTGCGGTCTATGCTCGTGTGAGTGGATGGATAAATTTAACCAATTGTTTTTAAATGATAAATTATCTGGCACGGCTTGTGCTGAACGGAAAGTGCGAATTTGCGCGACTTCATCCACGGAGAAATTCATGAAAAAACTTCTACATGCTTTGGTTCTGACCGGCCTGGTGGGCGTGCCCACTTTTGCAATGGCAGCTGAAGAATCGCCGCACAGTTTGAGCGCCAATGTCGGGATGTTCAGCGACTACGTTTTCCGGGGCATTTCCCAAACCGGCGGTGACCCCGCCGTGCAGGGCGGCCTGGACTACTCGCACAGCAGCGGTTTCTATCTGGGCGCCTGGGGTTCCAACGTGGGCTGGATTGAGGATTTCCAGGGCTACGATTCCGGCAATGTGGAGATCGACGTGTACGGCGGTTTCCGTGGCGACATCGGCCAGACCGGCCTGACCTTCGACGTGGGTGCGATCCAGTACATGTACCCGGGAAAGAAAGCGGGGGCGGTGGATGCGGACACCACAGAAATTTACGCCGCTTTGGGCTGGAAGTGGTTCACCGCCAAATATTCCTACGCCGTCAGCGATGAGGTTTTCGGCTTCGCCAATGCCGACGGCTCCGACTATCTGGATATTTCCGCGAGCGTACCCATCGGCGAAACCGGCCTGACCGCTGGCGCGCATTGGGGCACATTCAGCTTTGAAAACAACGGTGCGCAGGACTACGACGACTGGAAAGTCAGCCTCGCCTACGACGTGGGCACGTTGAGCAAAGTTATGGAAGGCGTGACCGTTGGCGTGGCGTACACCGACACCGATGCCGACCGTGCGGTCTGGACGGATGCCAACAGCGAGTTTTTGGGCAAAGACACGACGACCGTGTGGATTTCCAAGGCTTTTTAATCGCTTGGCTCACCGGAGCGGCGCGAATGCCCGCTCCATGTTGCCCTTGTTAATTTGGGAGATAGCATGAAATTCGTAACGGCAATCATCAAGCCGTTCAAGCTGGACGAAGTGCGCGAGGCGTTGTCCGCCATCGGCGTCACCGGCTTGACGGTTACGGAAGTGAAAGGGTTTGGGCGGCAGAAGGGCCACACCGAGCTGTATCGCGGCGCGGAGTACGTGGTCGATTTCCTGCCCAAAGTGAAAATTGAAGTGGCTATCAAGGCCGAGCTGCTGGAGCGCGTGATCGAGGCGATCGAGAAAGCGGCCAACACCGGCAAGATCGGCGACGGCAAGATTTTTGTCACCAGCCTGGAGCAGGTCGTGCGCATCCGCACGGGCGAATCCGGCCCCGACGCCCTTTGAGGAGCATGAACATGAAAACGCTATTTGCTTCGCTGGGCCTGTTGTTTGCCCTGTTGTCTCCCGGGTTGACGCTGGCGCAGGAAGTGGTCGAGCCCGCGATGGAAGCGGTGTCCGCAGTGGCCGATGCGGTCGAAGCGGCTCCGGCGGAAGAAGCCGCGGCGCCGGTGCCGGACAAGGGCGACACCGCCTGGATGATGCTATCCACCCTGCTGGTCATCCTGATGATCATTCCGGGCGTGGCGCTGTTCTATGGCGGTCTGGTGCGCGCCAAGAACATGCTGTCGGTGCTGACCCAGGTGATGGCGATCTTCTGCCTGATCTCGATCCTGTGGGCGGTGTACGGCTACTCGCTGGCGTTCGGCGACGGCGGCGGCATGAACTGGGCGATCGGCGACCTGTCGAAGATGTTCCTCGCCGGCATCACCGCCGACAGCACGGCGGCGACCTTCACCGATGGCGTGGTGATTCCGGAACTGGTGTTCGTCGCCTTCCAGCTGACCTTTGCCGCCATCACCGTGGCGCTGATCGTCGGCGGCCTCGCCGAGCGGGTGAAGTTCTCCGCCCTGATGGTGTTCGGCGCGCTGTGGTTCACCTTCTCCTACCTGCCGATCGCGCACATGGTGTGGGCGACCGGCGGCTACCTGTTCGAAGCCGGCGACCTGGACTTCGCGGGCGGCACGGTGGTGCACATCAATGCCGGTATCGCCGCGCTGGTGGGCGCCATCGTGCTGGGCAAGCGTATCGGCCTCGGCCGCGACGCGATGCCGCCGCACAGCCTGCCGATGACCATGATCGGCGCCTCGCTGCTGTGGGTGGGATGGTTCGGCTTCAACGCCGGCTCCAACCTGGAAGCCACCGGCGGCGCTGCGCTGGCCTTCATCAACACCATCCTCGCTACTGCGGCTGCAGGCCTGTCATGGATGTTCGCCGAATGGATGCTGCGCGGCAAGCCCTCCATGCTGGGTCTCGCATCTGGCGTCGTGGCGGGTCTGGTTGCGATCACCCCGGCGGCGGGCCTGGTCGGCACCATGGGCGGGATCGTGCTCGGCGCGGTTGCCGGCGTGGTCTGCCTGTGGGGCGTCACCGGCCTGAAGAAGGCGCTGGGCTACGACGACTCGCTCGACGTCTTCGGCATCCACGGCATCGGCGGCATCATCGGCGCCATCGGCACCGGCATCTTCGTCTCGCCCGCGCTGGGCGGCGTCGGGGTGGACGACTACACGATGGGCGGGCAGGTGGTGACGCAGGCCACCGGCGTGCTCATCACCATCGTGTGGTCGGGCGTGGTCAGCCTGGTGCTGTTCAAGCTGATCGACATGACCATGGGGCTGCGCGTCACCGAAGAACAGGAACGCGAAGGTCTCGATACCGCCAGCCACGGCGAGCGGGCCTACAACCTCTGATCCATCCTTTCTCCGAAGGAAGCTGGGGCGCTCTAAGGGCGCCCCTTTTTTTGGTGCGTGGCCAAATCGAATTCCGCCAGCACCGGCGCGTGATCCGACGGCCGCTCCAGTTTGCGCATGTCGCGGTCGATGCTGGCGGCGGTGCAGGCGGCGGCGAGCGGTTCGGAAAGCAGGATGTGGTCGATGCGCAGGCCGTGGTTGCGGCGGAAGCCCATCATCCGGTAGTCCCACCAGCTGTAGCTTTTTTCCTGCTGCTCGAACAGCCGGAAGCTGTCTTTCAGGCCCAGCGCCAACAAGTTGCGGAAGCGCTTGCGTTCGGGTTCCGACACCAGCACGCTGTCCTTCCACGCCTCGGGATCGTGCACGTCGCGGTCTTCCGGGGCGACGTTGTAGTCGCCGAGCACGGCGAGCCTGGGGTGGCGCGCCAGTTCGTCCTTCAGCCAGGCGGCGAGGGCGTCGAACCAGGAGAGCTTGTAGGGATACTTGTCGGAATCGAGGCTCTGGCCGTTTGGGCAGTACACGCACACCAGGCGCACGCCGTCGACGGTGGCGGCGATGACGCGCTTCTGTTCGTCCTCCAGCCCCGGGATGCCGACCTGTACGTCGATCGGTTCGCTGCGGCTGACGAGGGCGACGCCGTTGTAGGTTTTTTGCCCGACGAAGGCGACGCGGTAGCCGGCCGCTTCCAGCTCGGCGACCGGGAAGTTTTCATCGGTAAGTTTGGTTTCCTGCAGGCACACCGCGTCGGGCTGGCGGGTGGCGAGAAAGTCCAGCAGCTGGGGCAGGCGGACCTTGAGGGAGTTGACGTTCCAGGCGGCGATTTTCATGCCGCCGAGTGTAGCGCATGCGACTCCACATGGGCTTCAGCCCATGGTGGATCGGAGCACCCCGCAAGAGGAATCCTTTAGGGAGCTGCTGGTGTCGGAGTCGTGGTGGTTTGCGATGCCGGCTTGCGGCCGGGCGGAGCGGACTTTGGATAGCCGGCGCGATCCAGCATGGCCTGCCACTGGCCGGTTTCAAAGCCGTCGATCTTGTCGCTGCCGACCACCAGCACCGGTACGTTCAGGCGCCCGGTGAGCTTTTGCAGCTCGGCCTGGGATTCGGCGCTTGCCTGCGGATCCTTGTTGCTGAAGGGCACGCCGCGCTCGGTGAGCAGTTGCCGCGCCTGGTCGCAGGGGACGCCGCACGCGCTGGCGTAGAGGGTGATGGGGAATTTCTCGCGCGCGGTTTTGACCGCGTAGGATTCGCCGACTTCGATGAAACTGCCCTTGAACGGCTTCTGCTGGACGTTGCGGATGCTGGGCGGCGGCGGCTGGTCGCTGTATACCGTGCGGCCCTGCGCATCCTTCCACTGGTATAGCTGGGCGGCGGCAAGCGACGCGCTTGCCGCCGCCAGGCAGACTGCCATCAAGAGGGTTCCTGCTTTCATGCCATGCTCCCGAAAGACGTGATCCTCCTTGTAACGGCCACCGTGGGGTGAAGCTTTAAACCAGGATTGTTCATTAGAGCGAGATGCTTTGCGTAGGGTGCACTCCGTGCACCTTCGGGCGTCAATCGGTGCACAGAGTTACGCGCCATAAATCGTGTAATGAACAATCCGGGTTAAACCATGCCGTTGTGCCGCAGCAGGGCGTCGATGGTCGGCTCGCGGCCACGGAAGGCCTTGAACGATTCGAGCGCCGGACGCGCGCCGCCCTGGGCCAGGATCTCGCTCCAGAAGCGGTGGCCGACTTCCGGATTCAGCACGCCGCCGTAGCCTTCGGCCTCGTCCTCGAACAGCGCGTAGGCGTCGGCGGACAACACTTCCGCCCACTTGTAGCTGTAGTAGCCGGCCGCGTAGCCGCCGGCGAAGATGTGCGAGAAATTGTTGGGGAAGCGGTTCCAGGCGGGCGGAATGATGACCGCGACTTTTTTCCGGATGTCGTCGATCAGATCCTGCGCAGTGCGGGGGCCGTTGGGGTCGAAGTCGTCGTGCAGATGCATGTCGAAGCTGGCGAACTCGATCTGGCGCAGCGTCTGCAGGCCGGCCTGGAAGTTCTTCGCCGCCAGCATCTTGTCGAACAGCGCGCGCGGCAGCGGCTCGCCGGTGTCGACGTGGGCGGTCATGTGCTTCAGCACGTCCCATTCCCAGCAGAAGTTTTCCATGAACTGCGAGGGCAGCTCGACCGCGTCCCACTCGACGCCGTTGATGCCGGAGACGCCGAGTTCCTCGATCTGCGTCAGCAGATGGTGCAGGCCGTGGCCGGCCTCGTGGAAGAGGGTGATGACCTCGTCGTGGGTGAACAGGGCAGGCTTGCCGCCCACCGGCCCGGAGAAGTTGCAGTTGAGATAGGCCACCGGCGTCTGGATGCCGTCGCTCGTTTTGCGGCGGGTGATGACGTCGTCCATCCAGGCGCCGCCGCGCTTGGAGGCGCGCGCGTAGAGGTCGAGGTAGAACTGGCCGATGCGCTGACCGGCTCGGTCGTACAAGGTGTAGAACTTGACGTCGGGGTGCCATACCGGCGCGCTGTCCTCGCGCACGTGCAGGCCGTAGAGCGTCTCGATCAGCTTGAACAGACCAGCCAGCACGCGCGGCTCGGGGAAGTACTGCTTCACTTCCTGGTCCGAAAAACTGTAGCGGGCGATGCTCAACTTTTCCGACGCGTAGGTCGTGTCCCACGCCTGCAGGTCTGCAAGACCCAGTTCGTCGCGGGCGAAGGCCTTGAGTTCGGCGTAATCCTTTTCGGCGTAGGGGCGTGCGCGGACGCCGAGCTCGTCGAGGAACTTCAGCACCTCGGCCGGGGTGTCGGCCATCTTGGCTGCCAGAGACACCTCGGCGTAGCTCTTGAATTCCAGCAACTCGGCGGCCTCGCGGCGCAGCCTGAGGATGCTGCCGATCAGTGGCGTGTTGTCGAGCTCGGGCTTGCCGAATTCTGAGGCGCGGGTGACGTAGGCGCGGTACAGCTGCTCGCGCAGGCCGCGGTTGTCGGCGTACTGCATCACCGGAAGGTAGGACGGCATGTGCAGGGTGATCTTCCAGCCGGTCTTGCCGTCGGCCTCGGCCGCGGCTTTCATCATCGCCAGCACGTCGTCCGGCAATCCGG
>JAJPEP010000028.1 GCA_021166845.1 Thiobacillus sp. | reverse complement strand
ACACGGCGTCTACTCGCACTGGTTCGGCGACCGTTGGCTCGCGGGCGGCGCGTCCAACGCCGGCGGCGCGGTGCTGCGGCAGTTCTTCGACGACCGCACGCTTGCCGCCCTCTCCGAGCAGATCGACCCGACCGTCGCCAGTCCGCTCGACTACGTTCCCCTGCCAAAGGCCGGCGAGCGCTTCCCGGTCAACGACCCGCAGCTTTTACCGCGCCTGGCACCGCGCCCGGCCGACGATGTCGAATTCCTGCACGGTCTGCTGGAAAGCCTCGCGCGCATCGAGGCAAAAGGCTACGGCCTGCTGGCCGGACTCGGCGCCACGCCCGTCACGCGGGTCGAAACCGCAGGCGGCGGCGCGCAGAACCCGGCATGGAGCCGCATCCGCGAGCGGCTAATAGGCGTACCCGTCGTGCGCGCCGCGCACACCGAAGCCGCCTACGGCGCCGCCCTGCTGGCACGCGACGGCCTGAACCGCTTCGTGCTGGCACCCGCCTGAGTATCGCGGTCCCTCGGGCTCAGCCTATTGCGACGAACTCCAGGGTATTCGAATCGGGATCCCGGCAGAACAGCGCCACCCGCCCCGACTTGCTCGCGGTGTAGCTAACCCCCGCCGAGTCGAGCCGCCTTTTCAGCGCTTCCATATCCTTCACTCCCACTGCGACGTGGCGATCGCGGCCGCCGTGCTCCGGGCGGACGATGCCGGCGTCGGGATTGGGAAGGCACATCAGGTGCAGCTGCTGGCCGCCGCCGAGTTCGTACCACTCGCCGGGATAAGGCAGGTCGGGGCGATTCGGGTACACCTTCAGCCCCAGCACCGCTTCGTAGAAGACCCTGGCCCGATCGAGATCGGAAACCAGCAGGCCGGCGTGGTGCAGCGCGCGAACATCAGACATGGGGGTTCTCCCTTACCTGATCGTCTTCCATGTGACCGGAGAACAGGCTGGCGGCGACGATCATGATGGCGCCTACCCACTCCTGCAGCCCCATGCGCTCCATGGATAAAAAATAGGCCGCGACCGCCGCCACCACCAGTTCGAACAGGAAGATGACGATGGCCTGGTTGGCCGGGACGCGGGCGAGGCCGTACTGCACCGCATAGGTCATGCTGCCGATGGCAAGACCCACGCCCAGCATGAGCAGCCAGACGCCCCACCCCGCCTGCTCGATGAAGTCGAACTCGCCGGGATAGCGCCACAGCCCGATCGCCGTCAGCACCGCCACCCCGCCCCAGATCGACACCGACTTGGCGCCTTCGGTGACGCCGCCGAGGTGGCGGCTGATGACGTTGCTGAGCGCGAACATCACCCCGGCCGACAGCGCCAGCCATTCGGCGCGGTTGGTCGGCAATGGCAGGGCGCCGTCGGGCTGCCACAGCATGACCATCGCGCCGCCCGCCGCCAGAACCATCACCGCCCAGCCGGCGCGGTTGAGCTTTTCATGCAGCAGGAAGCGTGCAAACACCACCGTCCACAGCGGCGACAGAAAAAACAGCAGCAGCACGCGCACCACCTCGCCCTGCAGCATGGCCAGCACGTAGGCCAGGTTGGTCCAGCCCGCCGCCAGTCCCAGCGCGGCCAGCCACATCCAGCGGCTGCGCGCCCGATGCAGCTCGCGGCCGTGCAGCCAGCCGAAGGCAAGCAGCGGCGCGGCGTAGGTGATGAAGCTCGAAGCAATCCCGCCGACGCCGGCTTCGTTGAGCAGGCGGTAGGGGTACCACATCATCCCCCACAGGGTGGCGGCATAAACCAGACTGCCGATGGCAAGGGTGCGCTGCAGGGGAATCGGCGGCATGGGGCTTTATAATGCGTGGCTTTAGTTAAATTCCGTTGCGATGAATCCGCGTCTCGAACAGCTCCACCCCTATCCGTTCCAGAAACTGCGCGAGCTGTTCGCCGGGGTGACGCCGAATCCGGATCTCGCGCCGGTCAACCTGTCGATCGGCGAACCCAGGCACCCGACGCCGCAGTTCATCAAGGATGCGCTGGTAGCCGGCCTCGGCGGACTTTCGAATTATCCCATCACCCAGGGTTCGGATGCACTGCGCGAAGCGATCGCCGCGTGGGCCGGGCGCCGCTACGGGGTGAAGCTCGATCCGGCGACCGAGGTGCTGCCGGTCAACGGCTCGCGCGAAGCGCTGTTCGCCTTCGCCCAGGCCAGCGTCGATTCGAGCCGCCACGGCCGCCGCGTCATCATTTCGCCCAACCCGTTCTACCAGATCTACGAAGGCGCAGCGCTGCTGGCCGGCGCCCGCCCCTTCTTCCTCAACACCCTGCCGGAAAACGGCTTTGCCATGGACTGGTCGCGGGTGCCGGAAGACCTGTGGGAACAGGTCAACCTCGTCTACGTCTGCTCGCCCGGCAACCCAACCGGCAAGGTGATGTCGCTGGCCGACTGGAAGGAACTGTTCGACCTGTCCGACCGGCACGGCTTTGTCATCGCGGCCGACGAGTGCTATTCGGAGATTTACTTCGAGGAAGGCGCCCCGCCGCTGGGCGCGCTCACCGCGTCGCAGCAGCTCGGCCGCGGCTTCAAAAACCTGATCGTGTTCAACTCGCTGTCCAAGCGCTCCAACGTCCCCGGCCTGCGCTCCGGCATGGTGGCGGGCGACGCCGCGCTGATGAAGGCCTTCCTGCTCTACCGCACCTATCACGGCAGCGCGATGAGCCCGGTGGTGCAGACGGCCAGCATCGCGGCCTGGAACGACGAGGCGCACGTGATCGAAAACCGCCGCCAGTACGCCGAAAAGTTCGCCGCCGTGATGCCGCTCTTGAAAGACGTGCTGTCCTTCGACGCCCCCGACGCCGCCTTCTATCTGTGGGCGATGGCGCCGGGCGGCGACGATGCCGCCTTCGCGCGCGGCTTGTATGAAACACAGCATGTGACCGTGCTGCCCGGCAGCTTCCTCGCGCGCGACGCCGCCGGCGTCAATCCGGGCCGGGGCTTCGTCCGCATCGCCCTGGTCGACAGCCTGGACGCCTGCGTCGAGGCGGCGCACCGCATCGCGATTCACGCCAAATCCCTCACCCCTCACGCCTAACCCCTCACTTACTTTCAAGGAACCCTCATGCAAGACCTGCAAAAAATCATCGAAGACGCTTTCGAGCGCCGTGCCGACATCACCCCGCGCAACGCCGAGCCGCAGGTCAAGGACGCGGTCATGGCCGTGATCGACCTGCTCGACATGGGCGAACTCCGCGTCGCCGAGCGCACGGACGGCCAGAACTGGATCACCCACCAGTGGTTGAAGAAGGCGGTGCTGCTGTCGTTCCGCCTGGAAGACAACGCCTTCATCAAGGGCGGGTTCACCAACTACTACGACAAGGTGCCCTCCAAGTTCGCCGACTTCAACTCAAAGGACTTCCGCGAAGGCGGCTTCCGCGTGGTGCCGCCGGCGGCCGCGCGCCGCGGTTCCTACATCGGCAAGAACGTGGTGCTGATGCCCTCCTACGTCAACATCGGCGCCTACGTCGGTGAAGGCGCCATGGTCGACACCTGGGCCACCGTCGGCTCCTGCGCGCAGATCGGCAAGAACGTGCATCTCTCCGGCGGCGTCGGCATCGGCGGCGTGCTCGAGCCGGTGCAGGCCAACCCCACCATCATCGGCGACAACTGCTTCATCGGCGCGCGCTCCGAAGTGGTCGAAGGCGTGATCGTCGAGGACAACTGCGTGATCTCGATGGGCGTCTACATCGGCCAGTCGACCAAGATCTACGACCGCGAGACCGGCGAAGTCACCTATGGCCGCATCCCCGCCGGCTCGGTGGTGGTGTCCGGCAACTTGCCGTCCAAGGATGGCAGCTATAGTCTGTATTGCGCGGTGATCGTGAAGAAGGTCGACGCGAAGACGCTGTCCAAGGTCGGCATCAACGAACTGCTGCGCGGGATTTGAGCGCATTGTTCCGGCAGCAGCCGGAACAGGCGCTTAAACGGGCGCCGGCTTGTGCCGGCGTGACGATCATCCCGTTTTCGGGCCTGACCGGTTTCAAGGAGTCGCCATGAAATACCCACTCATCGCCACCGCCCTGCTCGCCGCCAGCCTGGTCGGCTGCCAGGCCAATCCGGTGTCCGGCCGCCATCAACTGGTGCTGGTGTCCGAGGAACAAACGCAGGCCTCGTCGGCCCAGGCGTACACGCAAACGCTTAGCGAAGCGCAGAAGCAGGGCAAGCTCAGCACCGACGCGGCGCTGAACGGCCGCGTCAAGCGCATCACCGACCGCCTGATCGTGCAGGCCGGCAACATGTATGCGCCCAGCCGCGAGTGGCAATGGTCGGTCGCGGTGATCGACGAGCCCGCGCTCAACGCCTGGTGCATGCCCGGCGGCAAGATGGCGATCTATACCGGCATCGTCCACAAGCTGAAACTCACCGACGACGAAATCGCCCAGATCATGGGCCACGAAATCGCCCACGCCCTGCTGGGGCATGGGCGCGAGCGCATGTCGCGCGCCATCGCCATGCAGGGCGGCATGCAAATCGGCTCCATCCTCGCCGGTCGCGACCTCAGCGTCCTGGCGCCGGTGGCCGACATCGCGCTGACCCTGCCCCACAGCCGCGCCAGCGAATCCGAGGCCGACCGCTACGGCATCGAGCTCGCCGCCCGCGCCGGATTCGACCCGCGCGCCGCGGTGCGCCTGTGGGAAAAAATGGACGCCGCCAGCGGCGACGGACCGCCGCAGTTTCTCAGCACCCACCCCGCCCCCGGCAACCGCATCCAGGCGCTCGGCGCGCTGGTGCCGCAAATGATGCCGATTTACGAGAAAGCGCGTTGATAAGGATGAGCATGGACCTCACCCCCGCCTCCGACGAAAAAATCGCCAGCCTCAAAACCCTGACCACGGTGATCTATGCGCTGTACGCGCTAGCGCTTCTCGGTTTCGGCACCACGGCCATCGTCGCCATCGTGCTGAACTACATCAAGCGCGAGGACGCCCAGGGCACCTGGCTGGAAAGCCACTTCACCTGGCAGATCGGCACCTTCTGGTGGGGCCTGCTGTGGCTGGTCGTCGGCGCAATCACCTGGATCATCCTGCTCGGCTGGCTCGTCTGGGGCGTGGCCGGCATCTGGTTCATCTACCGCATCGCCAAGGGCTGGCTCAACCTCAATGACAACAAGCCGATGCCGCTTCAATAGCGGCGCGACATCCCGTTGCTGCCGATGATCCCGGCACGACCGATTGCGGGTGCGGGCCGCCTCTTCATATGGCTGCTGGCAGGCCTCGCCCTGCCTGCCCTGGCGGGCGAATTGCCGCCGCTTTCGCGCAGCATGACGGGGGGCGACTCCGAATACGCCATCCAGCGCGGGGATTCCCTGACCGCCATCGGCGCCCGTTTCGGCGTCGCGCCCAAGCACCTGGCGCAGCAGAACGCGATTCCCCTTGATGCCATCATCCATCCCGGTCAGCGCCTCCGCATCCACAATCCCCACATCGTTCCGGCCGCGTCCGACGACGGCATCCTCATCAACCTCCCGCAGCGCATGCTGTTCCACTTCAGCCAGGGCAAGCTGCGCGCGGCCTATCCGGTCGGCCTCGGCAAGCCCAGCTGGCCCACGCCGCGAGGCGAGTTCAGGATCGTCTCAAGGGTGAAGAACAAGCCCTGGCTGGTGCCCAAATCCATCCAGGAAGAAATGCGCCGCGAGGGGAAAGTCGTTCTGCAGGAAGTGCCGCCCGGGCCCGACAATCCCCTGGGGGCGCACTGGCTCGGACTCAACCTGTGGGGCTACGGCATCCACAGCACCATCGCCCCCGCAAGCATCTATCAATTCCGCAGCCATGGCTGCATCCGCCTCCATCCCGACGATATCGCCGAACTATTCGAGCAGGTGAAGGTCGGTACTGCGGGCCGCCTTATTTACCAGCCCGTGCTGCTGGCGGTGGTCGAGGACGGCCGCATCCTGCTCGAAGTCCATCGGGACATCTACAAAAAGGGCATCGACCCGGCGCAAACCATGCGCGACATGGCAGAAGCCAACGGCTTGAGCCACGCTGTCGACTGGGCCGCGGCGGATGCGGTCATCGCGGCGCAGGACGGCCTTGCCCGCGAAGTAGGCCGCCTCGCGCCTTATGATTTGAAGGGAAATCCATGAAGCACATGATCAGCCGACGCAAATTCCTCAAACTGGGCATGCTGGCCGCCGCCCTGCCGGGCCCCGCATTCGCCGGCCAGGGGCTGTCCGAATCCGAGCGCCGGCTCGGCTTCCTCAACCTGCACACCGGGGAAAAGGCCGACCTGCCCTACTGGATCCAGGGCGACTACGTGCCGGAATCGCTGGCGGAAATCAACCGCGTCCTGCGCGACCACCGCACCGGCGAGGTCGCCGTCATCGATACGCAGTTGCTGGACCTGCTGCATCGCGTCAATGCCGCACTCGGCGCCTCCCGGCCATTCCAGGTCATTTCCGGCTACCGTTCGCCGGCCAGCAACCGGATGCTGGCCGGAAACAGTTCAGGCGTCGCCAGGCGCAGCCTGCATATGGAAGGCAAGGCCATCGACATTCGCCTGCCCGGCATTCAACTGGCCGACCTGCGTCGGGCCGGACTCATGCTGAAAGGCGGCGGCGTGGGCTACTACCCGGGTTCCAATTTCGTGCACCTGGACGTGGGCCGCGTGCGGACCTGGGGCGGCTAGGCGCTCGCTGCCCGTTCGGCCTTACGCCGTAGATACTTGGCAAGGCAAACTGCCTTCGCTTTCGTTGGCAGAAAATTCTCGCAAGACTGCCTATTCTTAGAATTGGCAAAATTGATGGAGAACGAAAACATGGCCAGACAGACACCCAAACCCGTCAACCCGCAAAGCGCCCCCGACATCACGTGGCGAGGGGAATTCAGCCTTGAGCAGCGCGAGGCGATGATTCGCGACGCCGCCTACTTCCACTACACAAAGCGTGGCTACTCCCCCGGGAATGAACTGGATGACTGGCTTGCGGCCGAAGCCGAGATTGAACGCGGAACGCCCGAGTCTCTGGAATTCCCGCCGGGTACCGAGATGCAGCAGAGCAGCGTCCACGGCGCCGGGATGGACGACGAATTGAAGCGGGTCGCCCGGCAGCATCCGCAAAAAGGCATTCCCCAGATCGAGGGCATCGAGCCGGAAAACGCGCCGTTCAAAGAATAAGGCCGGAAACCAGGTCCACTCTCATAGAAGGCAGCCTCATGACCAGCCATGTGACCCAGGTCGGCGCCCCCGATCCCGAACTCAGGACCTCGCCGATCTTCGATGAATTCGATGAAGACATCTCGCCCGATCTTGAGCTCGAAACCGGCGCCTGTTATTTCAACAACCAGGCCTATCCGGTGGGCCAGTATCTGCTGAGCGGCAGCGAACTCCTGCACTGCGAGGAACGCGGCGTATGGGTGCGCAGAGGGGAAATGCAGCCGGAGTAGCCCGGCCGTTCACCAGCGCAGCTCCAGGCTGCCGTCCGCCCCCGCCTCCACCTGGCTGCCGAGATGGCGGCTCTCCCGGTCCAGCCGCATGCGCAGCCAGCGGGCGTCCTTTTCCGACGCCCGGTTGAGCCGGAAGCGCCGCGTCTGCATGGGGACCATCCGCAGCCGCAGCAGCGCGCCGCTGGCCGGGTCCACGTCGAGAAAGTACATCAGGCCGAGGTCGCCCCGGTAGGCCTCGTAGCCGGCGATGCCTTCGTAGTCGTTGAGGAAGTCGCCGCAGCCATAGAGAATCGGCCGGCCCCGGTACACCTCGATGCCCATGGGGTGATGCGAGGAGTGGCCGTGCACCACGTCCACCCCGCACCGGTCGATGAGCCCGCGGGCGAAGCGCTGATGGTCCGCGGGCACGGCATAGCCCCAGTTGCCGCCCCAGTGGAGGGAGGCCACCACCACATCCGCCGGACGCTTGACCGCTTCCACCTGCGCCGCGATCTGCTGCAGGGTCGCCGGCGACAAATCCGGCAGCAGGTTCACTCCCGGCAGGCCCGCCGCCGCAGCCCAGTCCGGCGGGATTCCGCTGCTTTGCGCACCGAAGGCGAACACCAGCACGCGGCCCTTGCCGGCCACGCTCAGCACCGCCGGCGCCGCCGCCTCGGGCCGGTCGCGCCCAGTCCCGGCGGTGTGGAGCCGGGCGCGGCGCAGCGTCTCCAGCGTCTCGGCGAGCCCCGCATACCCCCAGTCCAGCACGTGGTTGTTGGCCAGCACGCAGCAGTCGATTCCGGCCGCCGTGAGGCAGGGCGCATTGGCCGGGTGCATGCGGTAATGGATGCCCTTGCCGCGCTGCCAGTCGTCGCGCGTGGTCACCGCCGTTTCCAGGTTGACGATCCGCAGGTCCGGCGCGATGCGCGCCCATTCCGCCAGCGCGTCGCCCCACACATAGGCGAAATCCGCCGGACGCGGGATCGGACCGTTGGCCCGTTCCGCCAGCGCCACGTAATCCAGGGCGGACGTCGCATAGCCCTCGTACAGGACCGGGTCGCCGGGATGGGGCAATATTTGGTCGATCCCGCGCCCGGTCATGACATCCCCGCACAGAAACAGGGTCAGCGCGCGCGCCGCTGGGTTTTCCGTCGCCCGTGTCATCGTTTCCGCCCTCCCGGATATCGCCGCCTGGCCCGGGACGGCGGCGGCCGCCACCCCGCCCAGCAGCAAGCGGCCAGCCTGGCCAAAGAACCGTCGCCGCCTCATCGTCTCGTGCACGCGCTCTGCTCCGCGGTCGGCGGCTCAACGGCCCGGGCCGGCGAGATGCGGCACGAACACCAGCAGACCGATGACCACCGCGCCCAGTGCGGCGATCAGCACCGCGGCGGCGGCCGCATCCTTGGCCCGGCCGATGCCGGGATGCAGCGCCGGATGCAAGGCGTCGGCCAGTTGCTCAAGCGCCGTATTGAACGCCTCGGCGCTCCACACCAGCACGATGGCCACGCTGATCCACAGCCACTCCGCCCGGCCGAGGCCGAAATACACCCCCGCGGCGCACACCAGGGCCGCGGCCAGCAGGTGCAGCCGCGCGTTGGGCTGCGTGCGCACGATGCGATCCAGCCCGCGCAGGGCGTGGGCCAGGCTTTTCAGACGCGTCGAGGGCTTTTTCATGGTTTGTTGTCGCGTGAGGCTATATTCACTTTAGGCCGGCTTGATCCGGCGAACGCACTTTCCAGCACACAACATGCTCACCAGGGAACAGCCATGACGCCGGCACCCGGCATTGACCCCAGGCAGGACGACCTCACCCTGCCCGACTACCGCGGCGGCGGCATCGTCAACCTCATGAGCTCCATCGCCACCGCGCTGGGCTCGGGCAGCACCTACCCGCCGCTGGCGGCGCTGCCGCCGCAAGCCCTGGCCGATGCGCGCCATCTGGTGCTGCTGGTGGTCGACGGGCTCGGCCACGATTACCTGCTCGGCCGCGACGGCGCCCTGCGCCGGCATCTGCGCGGACAGATGACCTCGGTCTTTCCCTCCACCACGGCGAGCGCCATTCCCACCTTTCTCACCGGCCTGGCCCCGCAGCAGCACGGGCTGACCGGCTGGCACATGTATTTCCGCGAGGTCGGCGCCGTCGTCGCGCCGCTGCCCTTCCGCGTGCGCACCGGCCGCCATGCCCTGCGCGAAGCCGGCGTCACCCCGGCGCAACTGTTCGGCCTCACCCCGCTGGTCGACCGACTGCTCCGGCCCTCCCATGCGGTGAGCCCGAATCACATCATCCATTCGGACTTCAACGTCGCCTTCTCCGGCCGGGCAAAGCGGCACGGCTACGACACCCTGGATGAAATGTTCGCCCAGATCGCCGGCATCCTGCGTAGCGCCGGGCCGCGCAGCTACATCCAGGCCTACTGGCCGCAGCTCGACAGCCTGGCCCACGAACACGGCATCCGCAGCGAACCGGTGGCGGAGGCCTTCGCCGCGCTCGACGCGGGCTTTGCCAGGCTGGCGGACGTGGCGTGCGACAACAACAGCCTGGTCATCGTCACCGCCGACCATGGCTTCATCGACACCTCGGCGAAAGAAACCATCGACCTCGACGACCACCCCCAACTGCGCGAAACCCTGTTGCTGCCCCTGTGCGGCGAATCGCGCGCGGCCTACGCCTACGTTCGCGCCGGCCGGGAGGCGCAGTTCGAAAACCAGGTGCGGGAACGGCTGGGAGACCGGGTTCGCCTGTTCAGGAGCGAGGACGTCCTGCGCCAGGGCTGGCTTGGGCCGGGGGAAGCCCACCCCGCCCTCGCCGACCGCCTCGGCGATTATGTCCTCATCCCGCGCGGCCGGACCATCCTGCGCGACTGGCTCCAGGGCGAGGAGCGCCACACCCACATCGGCGTGCACGGCGGGCTCTCCATGGCGGAAATGATCGTGCCGCTGGTCGTCGCCTGACTGGAACGCAGGCTGCTTTCTTTTGCACGGGAATCGTCTTTACTGAACTCGAGGACAGTTGCCATGAAAGAAATCCTTCCCGGCGTGTTTCACTGGAAGACCTTCCACGAAGGCATCCAGGCCTACGTCCACTCCTATTACAGCAACGCCACCGATCCGGCGGTGCTGATCGACCCGCGCGTCCCGGCGCAGGGCATCGAGTGGTTCGCCGCGCACGGCGCGCCCAGGCACGTCTACCTGACCAACCGCCACCACTACCGGCACAGCGACCGCTTTGCCGGCCGTTACGGCGCGCAGGTCTGGTGCCACAAGGACGGCCTGCACGAATTCAGCCGCGGCGAGAAGGTCCGGGGATTCAGTCATGGCAGGGAACTGCCGGGCGGCATCCTCGCCTTGAAAGTCGCGGCGCTGTGCCCCGAGGAAACCGCGCTCTACCTGCCGCTGAACGGGGGCATCCTGAGCCTTGGCGACGCCATCGTGCGCAGCCGCGGCAAGCTCGGCTTCGTGCCGGACGCGTACATGGGCGACGACCCGGAAGGCGTCAAGCGCGGCCTGCGCAAAGCGTTCCGCCAGCACCTGCGCGAACGCGAATTCGACCATCTGCTGTTCGCCCACGGCGCGCCCCTGATCGGCGGCGCCCGGGACGCCCTCGGACGGTTCCTGGAAAGGATCGAACCCTGATGGCGACGCGTGCCACAGGTCGCGGCAGCGGACATTCGGGCGCGACCAAGCCGGTCGTGCTGATGACCGGCGCAACGGGGTTCCTCGGCGGGGCCTTGTGCAAAGTGCTGGCGGCGGATTATGAAATTGTCGGACTGGACCGCAGGCCGGTGGATATGGAGCACGCGGAATGCGTGGACTGCGATTTGACTTCCGACCGGAGCATCGGCGAGGCGATCCGGCAAGTGAAGTCGCGCTACGGCACCCGGATCGCTTCGGTGGTGCACCTCGCCGGCTACTTCGACTTCAGCGGCGAGCCCAACCCGCTGTACCGGCAGGTCAACGTCGAGGGGACCCGCCGCCTGCTGCGCGCGCTGCAGGCGCTCCAGGTCGAACAGTTCGTCTACGCCTCCACCATGCTGGTCCATGCGCCGACCGAACCCGGGGTGCCGATCGACGAAACCTCGCCCGTCGCGCCGCGCTGGACGTATCCGCAGTCCAAGCTGGAAACGGAAAGCGTCGTCGCCCATGAGCATGGCGCCATTCCCTACGTGCTGCTGCGCATCGCCGGGGTTTACAGCCGGGTCGCGCAGCCGCCGACGCTGGCGCACCAGATCAGCTGGATCTTCGAGCGCCAGTTCAAGGGCCGGGTCTTCCCCGGCGAAACCGCGCATGGCCAATCGTTCATTCATATCGACGACCTGGCGGATGCCGTGGTGCGCACGATCGACCGGCGCGACAGCTTGCCGCCGGACCTCAAGCTGCTGGTGGGCGAGCCGACGACCCTGAGCTACGCCGCGCTGCAGAACCGGCTCGGCACCCTCATCCACGGCGAGCAATGGGAGACCGAGACCGTGCCCAAGCCGCTGGCCAAACTGGGCGCGCGGCTGCAGGGCAAACTGGAAGCGGTGGTGCCGGATTCGATCGACCGCGGCGAGAAACCCTTCGTCAAACCCTTCATGGTCGAGCTGGCCGACGATCACTACGAACTCGACATCTCGCGGGCGCGGACCCTGCTGGACTGGACGCCCCGGCATGCGCTGCGCGAGGAACTGCCCGCCATGGTCGCGGCGCTGAAGGCGGATCCGCTGGCCTGGTACCGGGCCAATCGGATTCCCGCGCCCGAGTGGCTGGAGACGATCACCGAGCACCCCGCCGCCGCGCACGCCCTGCTGGAGAAATACGAACGCTCGACCCGGCTGCAGCACAGCCAGAACCTGTGGGCGCATTTCCTCAACATGGGCCTCGGCCTGTGGCTGATCGCCAGCCCGCCCATCCTCGGCTATCCGGACTGGCCGATGATCCTGAGCGATCTGGCGAGCGGCGTCCTGGTCCTGCTCTTCAGCCTGCTGTCGCTGTCGCGGCACATGGCGTGGGCGCGCTTCGCCAACGCAACGGTCGGCGTATGGCTGCTGTTCGCGCCGCTGATATTCTGGGCGCCCACCGCCGCCGGCTACCTCAACGACACCCTGGTCGGCGCGCTGGTGATCGGCTTCTCCGTCCTCGTGCGCCCGACGCCGGGCGTCGGCGTGGCTGCGCGCACCACCGGGCCCGACATTCCGCCGGGGTGGCGCTACAGCCCCTCCACCTGGACGCAGCGGATTCCCATCATCGCGCTGGCCTTCGTCGGCCTCGTCATCTCGCGCTACCTCGCGGCCTACCAGCTGGGCCATACCGACGCCGCCTGGGACCCCTTCTTCGGCGACGGCACCGAGCGCATCATCACCTCGGAGGTGTCGAAAGCGTGGCCGGTGCCCGACGCCGGCCTGGGCGCGCTGACCTACATGCTGGAAATCCTCACCGGCATCGTCGGCGGCCGCGCCCGCTGGCGCACCATGCCCTGGCTGGTGGTGCTGTTCGGCGTGATGATCGTTCCCCTGGGCGCGGTGAGCATCTTCTTCATCATCATCCAGCCCATCGTGATCGGCACCTGGTGCAGCCTGTGCCTGGTCGCCGCCGCGGCGATGCTGCTGCAGATCCCCTATTCGCTCGACGAGCTGGTGGCGAGCGGCCAGTTCCTGCTCGACCGACGGCGCCGCGGCAAATCGGTCCTCCTCGCCTTCCTGCGCGGCGACACCATGGAGGGCGGCAAGCGCGCGCCGCCGGACGATTTCGAGCGGCCGGCGATGGCGGTGGTGAAGGACATGCTGGGCGGCGGCGTGAATGTTCCGTGGACGCTTGCCGCAAGCGCGGCCCTGGGAATCTGGCTGATGTGCACCCGGCTGGTCTTCGGCACCGAGGGCGCGCAGGCCGACAGCGACCACCTCCTCGGCGCGCTCATCGTCACCGTTTCGGTGACCGCCCTGGCGGAAGCGGCACGCCCGGCACGCTTCATCGACATCCTGCTCGCCGTCGCCCTGATGTTCGCCCCCTTCATGTTCGACGGCGGCAGCGCGGTCGCCGATCTGGCGGGCGTGGCGGCGGGGATACTGCTTACCCTGTTGAGTATCCCGCGAGGCCGGATCCACAACACCTACGGAGCGTGGAGCCGCTATCTGGTATAGGGCCTGTTAACGCTAATTTCACGCCTGCCTACCGGAGCGGAGAATGCTCAGGCTTCCATCAGCCCGAGCTTGTTCGCACGTTGATGTTTGTCTCAATCGAACGCGCGGACTTGGCCACTCGCTACGTCAATGGCGACTGGTCCGAAATCAGCCGCATCCTGCCCCTGATTGATCGTTTCGTTCAGCGCCGGCGATAGGCTGCTTCCGTGATGGACCCGTTCTTGACGCTCTGTGAGCGAGCTAGGGTCAACTACCCAGCCGCAGGCGCGGTTACAGCGGAGGAGGCCGGCGACCGAGCACGAAGAACACGATAGCCATTATCAGACCAGCGACGAACAGCATCTTGGCCGCCCACGCCAAGGTTCCGGCAATTCCTGTAAATCCAAGCAGCGCAGCGATGATCGCAACAATGAAGAAAGTCAAAGCCCAGGAAAACATGGTGATTCCCCTTCATGAGCAGCGTGTGCACAGGTTGAAGACTACGCAGCTCGCACACGCTGACATTTTCACGATAGAACAAAAAACCGGAATTTCATGAAGGATACGCGGCTGGTGCGGGAGCTTGCATGTCGAAGTGGCTTGGCCTTGCATGAGCACTGGGCAGGCCACCACTCCCCTTGCGCTTTCATCGTGAATTTCTATACATAAAGGCCATTCTGGCAGTCGCTACATCTTCCCCCTTTGCAGCCTGTCTCCGAGCGAGCGCACACGGGGCAATGGCTAAAACAGTCAGGGGGTCCGAGGGCTGGTGCACCCTGTGGACCAAGAAGGTTTGAGTCGCTTCATCAAGGCAGGGGGCAAGAATAAGCGTCATGTGGCCGGTGGTTTCGCAAGGCCGATTCGCCACCGGATTTCCGAGTCGGATGATGTATCAAGGAGGGTGAGACCATGAAAGCCCCGAAGACAATTGCAATAGCCAGTTTGTTGATTCTCGCTGTATTGGGCACGTCCTGTGGCACCGTTACCGGCGCTGCCGTGGGTGCGGGCGCGGGCGCCGCCATCGGTGCGGGTACGGGTTATGGCGCCAAGGAAGGCGCCTTGATCGGCGGCGGCATCGGCGGTGCAGCGGGTGCCATTTACGACTTTACTCATTAACGGAGGCTGTGATGAACAGGATGCTTTGGATAGTGGCGGCGGCCGGCCTGATGGTGTCGAGCGGGGCTGCCCTCGGGGCGGCGGACAAGCCGTGCTACAAGGTCGACGCTGCGCCCGACACGATGGAAGGCCAGGTCATCAAGGTGGATTCGGACCAGGGCAGGCTGACCATGCGCGCGGCCGATGGCAGCACGCATGAATTTGTGATGTCCCAGGAAACGCTCGCGGAGTACAAGGTCGGGGACGCCATGAAGGCGAAACTGAAAGCAGGCCAGCGGTGCGAGTAGCCGCGATCGGAGACAGACCGGCAGTTTGGGCCGCAGGACTTGTCCAGCGTCCCTGCGGTTTGGACAAGCACTTCGCTTGTGCAGCCTTTGCACTGAATGACGAGCGACTATTCCAACCCCACTTTTAGGAGTATCACAGTGAAACCAGTCAATAAATATCTTTCCGCAGTTTTCCTGGCCGTTTCGCTGGCGTCCGTTGTCGGATGCGCGCCGACACCCACTCAACAGGGAACCGGCGAGTTTGTCGACGATGCCGTCATCACCACCAAGGTCAAAGCGGCCTTAGTCGAAGACCCCATCACGAAGGCCACGGAAATCAAAGTCAAGACCTTCAAGGGCAAGGTTCAGTTGAGCGGCTTTGTGAGTTCGCAAGAGGCAATGAACAGGGCAGTCGAACTGGCACGCGGAGTCAAGGGCGTGACCTCCGTCAGGAACGACATGCTGCTCAAGTGACTTGAAGCTGCTCATCCTGATGCTGCATAACAATCTGCACTTGCCCGATCAGCCATGAAAGCCATTGCAGCAGCCCCAGTCGAAAACCAGTACCGGTGTAACGACGGCGCCTGGGATGGCAGGAATTTGTCGTGTTGGATTAGGAGAAAAATCATGCGCCACTATCCACACAAAGCACTTGGTCTTCTGGCCGCCCTGCTGGTCGCGGCCGGCATGTTGGGAACGCCATCCCTGGCAGCCGACGACGCGAAGCAGGAAACGTCCAACGATCAGCGCAGACAGGTGGGTGAAATCATCGACGACGCCTGGATCACGACCAAGGTCAAGGCTCTGCTGCTGAAAGAGGATGTACTGAGCGCCCTGAAAATCGATGTCGACACCAAGGACAGGGTAGTGCGGCTATCCGGCCAGGTCGAAAAATCCGAACAGGTGGCGAAGGCAGTGGATATCGCCAGCACCGTGGAGGGCGTTAAAAGCGTACAGATAGATTTGCTGCTCAAGAAGAAATGAACCATCTTTCTTGTGGTGGATAGGTCAGGCACGAATTGACGAAGAAGAGGAAGGGGATGGCGATGACAGCAACAATCCAATGACCTAAAACGTCGGGCGCTGTTGCGCGCCGTAATTCGCCGCAGGATGCGTACTTTGCCGCCGGAGGTGGCTGCGCCCAGAGCGGCAAGGCCCCAAGGACAACCAGAGTTGTTCCCAATGTCTGCACTTCGTTGCCGCAGACAGCTCCTGCAAGCTGGTAAAGGGAAAAGTCAGCACCCAAGGCTGGTGCCGGAAGCAGCGCGCCCCGCCCGCTTCATAAGGAGGCTCCATGGAAACCCAAGCTTCCGATTACGAAAAGTTTGACGCCATCGTCATCGGCGCCGGGCAGGCCGCCAAGCCCCTGGCCATTGCCATGGGCCAGGCGGGATGGAAGACTGCCGTGATCGAGCGCAAGCACCTGGGCGGCTCCTGCATCAATTTCGGCTGCACGCCCACCAAGGCCATGGCCGCCAGCGCCCGGGTGGCGTATCTCGCGCGTCGTGCCGATGATTACGGCGTGCGCACGGGGGCGGTGGAGATCGACCTGGCAAGCGTGCTCAAGCGCAAGAATGAGATCGTGAGCCGTTTCCGCGACAGCGTACAAAAAGTGCTGGAAGGCGCGGACAACGTGGAACTCATTTTCGGGCACGCCGCCTTCGAAGGCCCACATGTGCTTGCCGTGCGGCTGAACGACGCGGGCGGCAGCCGCAGGCTTGCCGCCGGAAGCATCTTCATCAACACCGGAACGCGGGCGGCCATTCCGCCCATTCCGGGCCTCGACCGGGTGCCGTTCCTGGATGCCTCGTCGATCCAGGAACTGGACACGCTGCCCAGCCATCTGCTGGTCGTCGGCGGCGGCACCATCGGGCTCGAGTTCGGCCAGATGTTCCGCCGTTTCGGCAGCCGGGTCAGTATCATCCAGCGCGGGCCGCAACTGCTGCCCCGGGAAGACCCGGACGTGGCGGAAGCGGTGTACGGCGTCCTGGTGGAAGACGGGCTCGACCTCTACCTCGAAGCCGAGGTGCTGGAGGCGGGCCCGGGAGATGACGGCGTGGAACTCACGCTCCAGCTGCCCGCCGGTCCCATGCGATTGCAGGGATCCCACATCCTGGTCGCCACCGGCCGAACCCCCAACAGCGACGACCTCAATCTCGCCGCGGCAGGCGTGGAAACGGACGCCGCGGGATATATCCAGGTGAACGAGCGGCTGGAGACGCGGGCGCCGGATGTCTATGCCATGGGCGACGTGAAGGGCGGGCCTGCGTTCACCCACATTGCCTATGACGACTACCGCGTGCTCAAGACCAATCTGCTGGAGAAAGGCGATGCGACGGTGAGCGGGCGGCCCGTCCCATACACGGTGTTCATCGATCCGCAGCTCGGGCGCGTCGGCCTCACCGAGACGCAGGCACGGGAAAACGGACGCCGGATTCTCCTCGCACGCCTGCCCATGGAACATGTGGCAAGGGCATTGGAGGCAGGCGAACCACGCGGCTTCATGAAGGCCGTCGTGGATGCCGAAAGCGGGCGCATCCTGGGAGGCGCCGTCCTCGGCCTGGAAGGCGGCGAGCTGATGGCCATGCTGCAACTGGCCATGATGGGCGGGATTCCCTACCACTGCCTGCGCGACGCCATCTTCGCCCATCCCACCCTGGCCGAGTCCCTGAACAGCCTCTTCGCGGCGCCGCAAGCGGCCGACGGATAGAAACCGGGAGGAACTCGTGAGCGAAAGCCCCTTCGATTTCAGCGAACACGCGCAGCGCGTCCCCCGCCTGGTGCTCCTCGGCCTGCTCGTATTGGCCGGCCTGTACACGCTGTATTTTGCCCGCGCAGTCCTGATTCCGGTGGTCCTGGCGGTGCTTCTGAGCCTGATCCTGTCCCCCGCCGTGCTCGGTCTGAAGCGGTGGCTTCGCCTGCCGGCGCCCTGGGGTGCCGCGCTCGTGGTGGGTGCGCTGGTTGCGGCCATGGGCTATGGCGTAGCATCTCTGACCCAGCCCGCAAAGGAATGGATCGACAAGGCGCCCGGCATGTTGCGCCAGGTGGAAATCAAGCTGCGCGATATCAGGGAATCCGTGCAGGAGGTCTCCAGAATCACGGAGAAGGCCGAACAAATCGCCGGCCAGGGGGGCGCCGGGAAGGTTGCGGTGGCCGCGCCCAGCTTGCTCAGCCGAACCCTGACCGCCACGCCCGCCTTTCTGGTGTCGGTCGCCTCGACGCTGATCCTCGTTTATCTCCTGCTCGCATACGGCGGAACGCTGACGCACCAGTTCGTGCGCATGGCGCCCACCGTCGCGGAGAAGCGGGCGGTCATCAAGGTCGCCCGCTCGTTCCAGGGGGACATCGCCCGCTATCTTCTTCTGATGACGTGTCTGAGCGTCGGCCTGGGCGTGGTCGCCGGGCTGGCCCTGTACTGGCTGGGCATGCCCAACCCCGTCCTCTGGGCAGTGATGATCGCTGTCCTGAATTACGTGCCCTATCTCGGCGCGGTGCTGTGTCTCATCGTCCTGACGCCGGTCGCCATCCTCAGCATCGAACCGCTGGGCCAGGCGCTGCTCGTCCCGGCCATGTTCCTGATCCTCAACATCCTCGAGGGCGAACTCCTCACGGCCATCGTTGTCGGCAAGTATTTCACCCTGAATCCCATTATCGTCTTCCTCGGCATCCTGTTCTGGGGCTGGCTGTGGGGCGTCGTCGGCGCGCTGATCGCCGTGCCCATCCTCGTAAGCTTCAGAATCTTTTGCGCCTATGTCCCGGCCTTGCATCCTCTGTGCGATCTCATCGGGAACGGCACAGGACGCAAGGAAACAGGCTGAAGGCGCCGCGATCGCAGGAGACCGATATGACGACGATACCCGCGGTTTCGCGGCAAGCCTGACATGCCGCCACCGACAGCCAGGCGTGCCGCTGCCAATACCGCTGCGCCCGCCGCTTCAGGCGCACTGGGCAAATATGCCGCCAAGCGGCGTTTCGAGGCCACGCCGGAGCCCGCTCCGACGATCCAGCCCCGCACCGGGCCGCTGCTTTTCGTGGTCCAGCAGCACGCCGCGCGGCAGTTGCATTACGACCTCCGGCTCGAACTCGATGGCGTGCTGAAATCGTGGGCCGTTCCCAAGGGGCCGTCGCTCGATCCGGAGGTCAAACGCCTGGCGGTGCAGACCGAGGACCATCCTTTCGACTACGCCGCCTTCGAAGGTGTGATCCCGCCGAAGCAATACGGCGCCGGCGAAGTCGTCGTGTGGGATTGCGGAGTCTACGCGCCGGACGAGGCGCATAGGGGCGGATTCCACGACCGCGCGGAAGACGAAAACCGGGTCCGCGCCGCGCTGGAACAGGGCAAACTGAGTCTGTTCCTGCGCGGCGAAAAACTGAAGGGTTCGTTCGCGCTGGTGCGCAGCGCCGACCGCAAGAACTGGCTGCTGATCAAGCATCGCGACGCCTATGCCGGCGCGCGGAACCTCGCCGAACAAAACCGCTCGGTCGTATCCGGATTGACGATCGACGACCTCAAGCGTCTGCCCGCCCCGCCGCCACTGCCCGCCTCACGGCTTGGCCCGGCCGGCAGCCCGGAGCCGATGCCGAAGAAGCTTTCGCCCATGCTGGCCGAACTGGCCGAGGCGCCGTTCAGCCACCCCGACTGGCTGTTCGAGCCCAAGCTCGACGGCTACCGGGTGCTGGCCTTCGTGCACGACGGCGAAGTGAAACTGCGTTCGCGCCGCGGCCTCGACCTGACGCCGGCCTTCCCCGTCATCGCCGCCGAACTCGCCCGGCAGTCCGCCGACATGATTCTCGACGGCGAAGTGCTGGCGCTCGACGCGGCAGGACGGCCGTCATTCAACGCGCTGCAGAACCGCGCGCTGCTGAAGACGCCGCGCGAGATTGCGGCGGCCGAGCGCGACACGCCGGCCGTTTTCTACAGCTTCGACCTGCTGCATTTCGCCGGCCTCGATCTGCGCCAGGCAGCGTATTCCGACCGCCGCCGCTACCTCGCCCAGTGCCTCTTGCCCTCGCCCCACGTGCAGCGCGTACATACGGCCGAAGACGGCGTCGCCCTCCATGCGGCGGCGCTGGCACAGGGCTTCGAGGGCGTCATGGCCAAGCGCCGCGACAGCCGCTACGAAGCCGGCCGCCGCTCGTCGGCCTGGCTGAAGATCAAGCCCACGCACAGCGCCGAATTCGTGGTTGGCGGCTACACCCTGGGCAGCGGGGTGCGCGCGCCGCTCGGCGCCCTCCTGCTCGGCTACTGGAAACAAGGCGAACTGCACTATGCCGGCCACGTCGGCAGCGGACTCGGCGACGCGACGCTGGCCCAGCTGAAACAGCGCTTCGCGCCGCTCGAGACCGAGCGCCACCCGTTCGCCGAAGCGCCGCCGCTGCACCGCGCCACCGTCTGGATGCGGCCCGAAACGGTGGCCGAAGTGAAGTTCGCGGAATGGACCCCGGACGGTTATCTGCGCGCGCCGGTGTTCCTGCGGCTGCGCGAGGATGTCGACCCCAAGTCGGTGCGGCGCAGCGAGCCGAAGCACGCAGTCCAGCTTCCAGACACCTCGGTGGGCGAGGTTCTGCGGCAGCTCGAAGATGTCCGGCAGGCGTTCACCCTGGCAGTCGGCCCGCACCGCATCCGGCTGACCCATCTCGACCGCGTCTACTGGCCCGCCGACCAGGCGCTCAAGCAGCCGGCGCTGACCAAGCGCGACCTGCTGCGCTACCTGGCGCAGGTCTCGCCTTATCTGCTGCCGCATCTTGCCGACCGGCCGCTGACCATGATCCGCATGCCCGAGGGCATCGGCGGCGAGCGCTTCTTCCAGAAGCACTGGGAGCCGCCGCTGCCGGCCTTCGCCGAATCCGTCACGGTGTTTTCCGGGAGCCGCGACGAGCGCCACGACTATCTCCTGTGCAACAACCTGCCGACCCTGTTGTGGCTGGGCCAGTCGGGCACGCTCGAATTCCACGTCTGGCATTCACGGGCGCGGTCCGGCGCGGACGCACCTGGACTCGGCACCGACTATTCCAGTTCGACCGCTGCGCTCGAGCGCTCGCTGCTGAACTATCCAGACTACCTCGTGTTCGACCTCGACCCCTACATCTACTCCGGCCAGGAGGCCGCCGGCGCCGAGCCCGAGTACAGCGTCGCCGCGTTCGACAAGGGCCGGGAGACGGCCTTCCGCCTGCGCGAGGTGCTGCAGGCGATGGGACTCGCGCCGCTGGTGAAGACCTCGGGCAAGACCGGCCTGCACGTCTTCGTGCCGATCGAGCGCACGCTCGATTTCGCCGCGGTACGCGAAGTCGCCGGCCTGGTCGGCCGCCATCTGCTGCGGCAGCACCCCAGGCTCATCACCATGGACTGGCGCATCGCCAAGCGTAGCGGCAAGATCTTCTTTGACTACACTATGAATACGCGCACCAAGACGCTCGCCGCCGCCTATTCGCCCCGCGGCGCGCCCGGCGCGCCGGTCTCGATGCCGCTTACCTGGGAAGAACTCGAGACGGCGCAACCGCTGGACTTCAACCTGAGCAACGTCGCGGAGCGCCTGGCGCAAACCGGCGATCCCTGGCGCAACGCCCTCGCCCGCAAGCAAAGCCTGGAACGCACGCTGGCGCCGACGAAGGCATAGAAAAACCCGTTATTCGTCATCGCGAGAAGCGAAGCGACGTGGCGATCCAGAAAGGTCGCTGAATCAAAAGCCTGGGTTGCCGCGCTTCGCTCGCAACGACAGACCAAGGAGGCCCAACATGGCAGCACGCTCAATCAGTTCATTGACGGTTTCGTTCGGTCTGGTGGCGATTCCGGTCAAGCTCTATGTCGCCACGGCCAGCAAGAGCTATTCCTTCAACCTCCTGCACAAGGACTGCGGCTCGCGCCTCAGGCAGCAATACCTGTGCATCAAGGAGGACATCGTGGTGCCCAAGGAGGACATGGTGAAGGGCTACGAATTCGCCAAGGACCAGTATGTGGTGTTCTCCCCCGACGAGCTGAAGGCGCTGGAGGAAGCCGGATCGCACGCGGTCGAGATCACCGAGTTCGTGCCGATCGAATCGGTCGATCCGATCTTCTTCGACAAGGCCTACTATCTCGCCCCCGACAAGGGCGGCGCCAAGCCTTACGCACTGTTCTCGCAGGCGCTGCGCGACACCGATCGCTGCGCGCTCGGCCGCTGGGCCAGCCACGGCAAGCAGCACATCGTGATGCTGCGCCCCTTCGAGGAAGGGCTCGTGATGCAGCAGCTTTTGTACGCCGACGAGGTGCGGCCGATCGGCGAACTCGAGATCCCGACGGTCGACGTGAAGGAGGCCGAACTCAAGCTCGCCCACCAGCTGATCGAACAGCAGAGTTCCAAGACCTTCGATCCCACGGCCTACACCGACGCGGTGCGCGCGCGGATCGAAGCCGCGGTCGAGAAGAAGGTGGAAGGCCAGGAAATTGCCGTGCCCGAAGAGGCGGCCGCAGGCGCGCAGATCATCGACCTGATGGAAGCGCTGCGTCAGAGCCTCGGCACGAAGGGCGCCGCGCCCGCCGAGGCGCCCCAGGCGGGAACCCGCAAGCCGCCCAGGAAGGCCGCCACGGCCCATCCTGTAGCCGGCCGCAAGGCGGCGAAGAAATAAGGTCGCCACGGGTTGCCGATGCACCAGTATGGCGTGCGCACGGTCGAGAAGCTGCTGCATCTCCCGCGCAGCACCCTCCGCGGCCTCATCCAGGCCGGCTTCGTCACCCCGACGCGCGGCCCGCGCGGCGCCTTCCTGTTCTCCTTCCAGGACCTGATCGTGCTGCGCACCGCCTGGGCGCTGACCCAGGCGCAGCTGCCGCCGCGCCGCATCATCCGTTCGCTCAAGCAGCTGCGCGCCCAGCTGCCGGACAGCGTGCCGCTGTCCGGGTTGCGCATCGTCGCGGTCGGCGACCGCGTCGCGGTGCAGGAAGGCGACGCGCGGTGGCAGGCCGACTCCGGACAGTATCTGCTCGCGCTCGAGGTCGGCCTGGCCGACGGCGTCCTCAACCTGACCGACCGCCGCGAAGCGGCGAAAGCTCTGGCCGAGGACTGGTTCAGCCGCGGGGCGGTCCTCGAAGCGCTGGATACCGAAGCGGCGCAAGAAGCGTATGAACAGGCGCTCGCCGCCAACCCGGCGCACGCCGGCGCCGCGACCAACCTCGGCCGGTTGCTCCACGAAGACGGCCGCCTCGACCAGGCCGAACGCGTCTATCGCGCGTGTCTCGCCGCGTGCGGCAGCGATGCCCTGCTGCACTACAACCTGGGCGTCCTGCTGGAAGACGCCGGCCGCATCGACGAGGCGGTGCACGCCTACGAGCACGCGCTCGCCGACGACGCCGGCCTGGCCGACTGCCACTACAACCTCGCCCGCCTCTACCAGGCGCAAGGCCGGCCCCAGGAAGCCATCCGCCACCTGGCGCGGTATCGCAAGCTGTCAGGCGAAGACCCGAGTTGATGGTGACCCACCTGGAAGGCGTTCCCCCGGAAGGCGCTCCCACAAGGGGCGGCGTCCGCGCCGCGATTTTCGGCAGCGGATGATCCCGCGGATTTTCGCGTCTTGGAATGCGCGCCTACGTGGCCAGCTCAAGAAACCGCTGCGCCAGCTGCGGGCCCCTGCCGGCTTCCTCGTGCTTGAAGAACACGAAGGCTTCCTGCCAGTTCTGTTTCCGCACCCACTGCGCCCAAGCCTTCAACTCCGCCTCGCCATAATCGGGCCGCCGCAGGCGCAGGTAGCCCCAATCCGCGGTCGCCACGACCGGCGCCGCCAGGTCGCCCTCGGCCTCGGCGATGCACAGCGCTGCCTGATGATCGTGCAGCAGCGCGAACACCTCGTCGTCGAACCACGATGGATGACGGAACTCGAACGCCGCGCGGTGCGGCGGCGGCAGCAGCGCCAGAAACGCATCCAGCCGCGGCGCGTCCTTCTTCAGGTTGGGCGGCAACTGGAACAGCAGCGCGCCCAGGCGCGACTGCAAGGTGGCCGCGACGTCGAGCAGATATGCAACCTCCTCGTCCGCATCCGCGAGCCGGTGCTGGTGGGTGATCCGCTGCGACGCCTTCAGCACGAACCTGAAACCGGCGGGCACCTCGCCCGCCCAGGTTGCCAGCAGCGCGGCGGTGGGCATGCGGTAGAAGGTACTGTTGATTTCGACCGTGCGGAAATGCTCGCCATAATAGCGAAGCATCTCCTTCGCGGGCAGGTCGTGCGGATAGAAGCTGCCCTTCCATTCCTTGTAGGCGAAGCCGCTGGTGCCGACGTAGAGCTTCATGGGTTGCGCCGAATGATGCGCACGCTGCGCGCATTTCCGCTAAGCCGCATGGGTCGGCGCCTCCCCGTCTGCCGAGTCGAGGCGGCGGCGCAGCCAACGGCGCAGGGCAAAAAACGCCAGCACCACCGCGGCCACGAGGAACGCGATCAGGCCGTAATTGATGTTGCCGGGGTCACGCAGGAAGCTGTGCAGCTGGCCGCCGAACAGGGTGGCCGTCAGCGTGCCGGGCAGCAGGCCGATCGCGGTGCCGAGGGAATAATGGCTGACCCGGATGTGGAATGCACCGGCCACCAGGTTGACCACGATGAATGGCGCCACCGGCACCAGACGAACGGCGACGACGGAGAGCAGGCCGCGGCGCCGCAGTTCGCGGGCAACCCGGTTCAACCGGGTGCCGGCGAGGCGCCGGATCGCGTTGCGGCTGAGGAAGCGGCCGACGGCATAGGTCAGCAGCGCCGCCGCCAGTATCCCCACCATGGCGTACACGAACCCCGCCAGCGGCCCGAACGCCACCACTGCGGCGAGCGTAATCAGCGGGCGCGGAAACATCGTCAGCGTCGCCAGCGTATAGGCCGCGATCACGATGAGCGGGGCGCCAGGCTGGCCGGCCAGCAGGCCCGCCCAGGCGACGACGGCTTGCGGGGAAACGTATCCGGAAAGCGGCGTCCAGCGCCAGGCGGCGAACAGGCCGGCGAGAACGAGCAGGCCCAGCAGCGGCCAGGCCAGCGGATGGCCGGACTTCATCGCGGTGACGTCCGGCGCAAGCCGGGTGATGAGCTGCTCGGCTGCGACCGGGCTTTCGAGGTCCGCCAGTTCGGCGATGGGCGCCAGCGAGACGGGCCACTCGTCGGCCTTCGCGAACGGCAGCAGCCGGCGCTCGCCATGAGCGAGCGCGGCGATCGCCGCCGCCGCCGAGCCTTCCCGCTCGACGGCGGCGGCCACCTGCGCCGGGCTGACGTCGAGGTGTTCCGCCAGCAGGCGGTTGCGGAAACCCGCAATCGCGCAGCGAACGGCGTCCGAGCCGCCGGCCTCCAGCGTGAGGTCGCACTCGGTGTCGAAGCCCATCGAACGGTTGTTGAGGTTGGACGAACCGACGCGGGCCAACTCGTCGTCCACGACGCACAGCTTGGCGTGCACGTTGATGGCGTGATCGCCCAGGCCCGGCACTACCGGGTAATAGACATGCAGGCGGCCGAACCTGTCCGCCCGGCGCAGCCGTTCCAGCAGCTGCGTTCGCAGCATCCCCATGGTCGGCCCCTCGAGCCAGCCATCCGACGACCGCCGCAGGACCATCACGATCTCCGGGCAGTCTTCGCACCCCAGCCGCGCCTCGATCGCCGCGCCGATCCGGGCCGACGTGAAATACTGGTTCTCGAGATAGACCAGGCGCCTGGCTGCCGCGAGCATGTCCAGGTAGAGCGTCTCCACCTCGCGCACCCCGGCCCTGCCGTTGTAGGGAGGTTCGGTGCGCGAAATGGCGACCATGACGCTGCCCAGATCCGGCACCAGCGCCTGCGGCCAGGGGTCGCTGCCATTTCCTGCCGCCGCCAGGGTTTCGCCGATGCCGCGCCGCCAGCGTTCGCGCGCCAGGTTTCCGAGTGCGCGGGCGGCGTCGCCGTCCACCGCGACCATCACGTCATGCACCGGCGGATAAGGCACGTCGCCGATCACGCGGCGCGGATCATCGGCCGTGTGCGCCGGCGTGTCCCAGCGATCCGGCGCGAGGTCCATGCCGCCGACAAACGCAATGGCGTCGTCGATCACGATGATCTTCTGGTGATGCGATCCGCCGGTCGGAAAATCGGAGTCGAAGCGAAGCTGGATACGATGCCGCGGTTTCCAGCCCAGCCCGAAAATCGGCGGGACCTCCCGGCTCACGCCGTAAATCATCGGGAAGTCCCAGTCGAGGATATGGATTTTCAGGCGGCGCGTGCGCTTGACCAGAAAATTCAGGAAATCCCCCAGAACGACCGGTACGCCCCGCGGCCATTCGCCGTGTCCCATCACGGTCCGGCTGTTGAAATCCCAGCCCACGATCAGGATCGACCTTTGCGCGCGCAGCGCCGCGCGCACGAAGGCGTCGAAGTAGGCCTCGCCGTCGATCAGGAAAGCTGCGCGGTTCGCACGGACCCGGCGCCAGCAGTTTTTCCCCTCGACCAGCACAATACTAGGCCCTCAAGCGTCCGGCGTCGGGATGATTCACCAGTGCGAGCACCTGCCGCACGATGGCATGGCGGGAAATCCCGTGGCGCTCGAGCAGCGCGTGCGGCGTCCCGGAGCGGGGCTCGCTGCCGACCGCCAGAAAGCGCAGCGGAACCAGCCAGTCGCGGGCGCGCGCCACGGCGTCGCCGAGGCCGCCGTCCGCCCAGTGGTCTTCCACCACCACCAGGCCGCGGGTCTCCCCGGCCGCCTGGACCAGGGTGGCCACATCCAGCGGCCTGACCGAGTAGGCGTCGATCACGCGCACATGGATGCCCTGCTGTTTCAGGGTGTCGTGGGCGGCGAGCGCCTCGTGCACCGTCACGCCGGCCGCCACCACCGTGCACTGGTCGTCGCCGGAGGCCCGCAGCACCTTGCTGCCGCCCACCGGGAAGGTTTCGTCGTTGCCGTAGATCACCGGCGTCTTGCCGCGGCTGGTGCGCAGATAGACGATGCCCTCGCTGCGCATCGCCTGCTCGGTCAGGCGCTCGGCGCTCACCGCGTCGCAGGGATACAGCACGGTGCTGTGCCCCAGCGCGCGGAACATGGCCAGGTCCTCCAGCCCCATCTGCGAGGGACCGTCCTCGCCGATCGACACCCCGGCGTGGCTGCCGCAGAAAACCAGGTGCCGCGGCCGGCTGTGGCCGGCCATGCGGATGAAGTCATAGGCGCGCGAGAGGAAGCAGGCGAAGGTCGAGGCAAACGGGATTTTTCCGCAGGCGGCGAGGCCGAGCGCCGCGCCCACCATGTTCTGCTCGGCAATCCAGCACTCGAAGAAACGCTCGGGAAAGGCTTCGGCGAAGAACTCCGAGCGGGTGGAGTTTTTCACGTCGCCGTCCAGCGCCACGATGTCCGGGTTCAGCGCGCCCAGCTTTGCAAGCGCGTGGCCGTAGGCTTCGCGGGTGGCCACTTCTGCGCCGGACGCGTAGTTGACGTCGATGCTGCCCGGCGTGCCCGCGATCGCCGCCTCGAACGCGCCGGTTCGCCGCGGTTCGACGCGGGGCTGCGCCCGCACCTCGCCGACCTCGTCCAGCGCCTGCTGCAGCCGCTCGCGCTCGACCGGCTTGCCATGCCAGCCGCCGGCGCCTTCGAGGAAGGACACGCCGCGGCCTTTCACGGTGCGTGCGAGGATCGCCGTCGGCCCGCCCTCGCGGGCGCGCTCCAGCGCGTCCAGCACCGCGTCCAGATCGTGGCCGTCGATCTCGATGGCGCGCCAGCCGAAGGATTCGAAGCGGCGCGCCAGCACCGCGGTGTCGTGGCCGTAGGGCGCGGGGCCCGACTGGCCGAGGCCGTTGACGTCGACGATCGCGACCAGATTCGCCAACTGGTTGAGCGAGGCGAACTGCGCCGCCTCCCACACCGATCCCTCGGAACACTCGCCGTCGCCGAGCAGGCAGAACACCCGCGCGTCGATGCCGTCGAGACGGTTGGCGAGCGCCATGCCGTTGGCCGCCGCCAGGCCCTGCCCCAGCGAGCCGGTCGCCACCTTGATCCAGGGGTTGTTCGGCGTCGGGTGGCCCTCCAGCGTGCTGTCGATGCGGCGCAGGCTCATCGGGTCCTCCTCGATGGCGCCGGCGGCGGCCAGCGCCGCCCACAGGATGGGCGCGGCGTGGCCTTTCGAGAGCACGAAGCGGTCGACGTTGCGCGCCTGCGGATCCGCCGGGTCCCAGCGCATTTCGTGAAAGAACAGGGCCGCCACGATCTCGGCGCACGACAGGCAGGAGGTGGGGTGGCCGGAGCCCGCCGCGGTGGTCATGCGCAGGACTTGCCGCCGCAGCAGGCGCGCCGCCTCGGGCAGCGTCTCCGCCCCCTCGCGCCGCTGCAGCCGGCGGCCCTTCTCCTGTATCAGTTTGGTGAGCGCATCGTAGGGCTCGATGAATTTCTGCACCCCTTCGTTCTCCAGCTGCGTCGCCAGCTGGGCGAAGTCGATGCCGAGCGCAGCGAGCGCCTCCATCGTCTGCCGCGCCGCGTCGACGCCGTCTTCCAGGGTCGCCGCCACCAGGCCGTGATCGGCGAAGGCGGCGATGGTGTCGTCCGGCAGGGTGTTGACGGTGTGCGGCCCGATCAGCGGCTCGACGTACATGACGTCGCGGTAGTCGGGGTTCTTGGTGCTGGTGCTGGCCCACAGCAGGCGCTGCGCCTGGGCGCCCGCGGCCTCCAGCTTCTGCCAGCGTTCGCCCGCCACCATGCGCTTGAAGCGCTGGTAGGCGAGCTTGGCATTGGCGATGGCGACCTTGCCCAGCAGCTGCCGCGCCTGTGCCTCGTGCGCGGTGCCGAAACGGTGGGCCAGCAGGCCGTCCGCGAGGATGTCGATGCGGCTGAGGAAAAAGCTCGCCACCGACGCCACGCCGGCCACCGGCTTGCCGGCTTCGAGACGGCGCTCCAGCGCGCGCAGCCAAGCCTCGGCGACGGCTTCGTAGCGCGGCACCGAAAACAGCAGCGTGATGTTGATGTTGATCCCCTCGAACAGGCACTGCTCGACCGCCGGCAACCCGGCCAGCGTGCCGGGAATCTTGATGAACAGGTTGGGCCGCTCCACCGCCGCGTGCAGCCGCCGCGCCTCCTCGATGCTGGCCTGGGTGTCGTGCGCCAGATGGGGCGACACCTCCAGGCTGACGTAGCCGTCGACGCCGCCGCTCTCGTCGTAGACCGGACGCAGCACGTCGCAGGCGTCGCGCACGTCGTTCACCATCACGGCCTCGTGGACCTCCGCCGCGGTGCGGCCGGCGGCGAAGGCGTCGCGGATTTCGTCGTCGTAGTCGCGGCTGCCGCTGATCGCCTTGTAGAAAATCGCCGGGTTCGAGGTGATGCCGCGCAGGCCTTCCTCGCGCGCCCGGCGCTCGATCTCGCCGTTGGCGATCTTGTGACGGGTGAGGTTGTCCAGCCAGTAGCTTTGCCCGTGTGCCACCAGTTGGAGCAATGAATCTGCCTTCATTGGCGTCTCCTTAACGATTCTCGACGGGTCGCGTCCGAACGACCGGCGTTGTCGCTGCCAGCCGGGTTCAGCGCCGCCCTGCGGAAAAACGTGCATGCGACATCGCACGCGCCTGCACGCCAAAATGTCCGTTCACTATAGAACGGAAAACGGCTGGCCCCGTAAGACGTGCGCCGCGCTCAGCCGTACGCCGCGGGGGCGGCCTTGCCCCGAAACAGTCGGTACGTGTGCAGCGTGTAGGCCAGCACGAAGGGCATCAGAATCAGCACCCCCGCCAGGATGAAGCCCAGGGTGGCGGGCGGCGAGGCCGCGTCCCATAGCGTGAACGCCCGCGGCACGATATAGGGCCACATGCTGTAGGCGAGTCCCGCGAGGGCGAACAGGAACAGGGCCACGCACAGCAGGAACGGCACGAGTTCCCGCCGCCGCCGGCCCAGGCTGCGCCACAGCGCAACGCCGGCGACCACGCTGGCCAGCGGCAGGGGCGCGAGCCAGGCGAGCGCCGGAAAGCTGAACCAGCGCTCGGCGATGGCGGGTTGGCCGAGCGGGGTCCAGACGCTGACCACGGCGAAGAACAGCAGCAGGACGACGGTGAGCGGCCGGGCGAGACGGTAGCAGCGGGCCTGCAGCGCGCCCTCGGTCTTAAGGATGAGCCAGGCGGCGCCCAGCAGCGCGTAGCCCGCGACCACCGCGCTGCCGGTCATCACGCTAAAGGGGGTGAGCCACTCCCAGGGTCCGCCGGCGTGGCGCTGTCCGCTCACCTGCAGGCCGTGGACGAAGCTGCCCACCATCGCCCCCTGGCAGAGCGCGGCCAGCAGCGAGCCGGCGCACAGGCTGGCCGTCCACAGGCCCTTCCAGCGCGCCTCCGGTCGGTACTCGAAGGCGACGCCGCGCAGCACCAGCGCGACGAGCATCAGGCTCAACGGGACGTACCAGGCCGCAAGCAGTATCCCGTAGGCCACGGGAAAGGCGGCGAACAGGACCACCCCGCCCAGCACCAGCCAGGTTTCGTTGCCGTCCCACACCGGCGCCACGCTGGCGATCATCAGCTCGCGTTCGTGCGAATCGCGGGCGAAGGGCAGCAGGATGCCGATCCCAAGGTCGAAGCCGTCCAGGACGACGTACATCGCCACGCTGAAGCCGAGGACAAGATATGCGATCAGGGCATGGTCCATGGCCCTTTCGCCCCTACGCAGCGGTCACGACCGTATCGACCTTGTCCGGGTAGAACGCGAGGAGATCCTTGATCGCGAGCATCTCGTCGTACGGTTGCTCGTAGGTCCACACCGCATTCTCCGGACCGTCTTTCAGGGAGTAATACGACGCCTGTCCCTTGAACGGGCAATCGGTGTGGCGATCGGTGCGGACGAGGCGATCCATCCTCACGTCCTTGCGCGGGAGGTAGTAGACGACGGGCGCCACCACGTGGCCGACGTGCGTCTCCTCGAGCCGCACCGCGTCGGTCGTGTCGGCGATGATTTCGCCGTTGAAGCTGACCTGGACATGCTCGCCCGCCGGCCGGGTCGAGATGCGATGGTCGGGATAGTCCTTGAATCCCGGGGCACTGTTTGCGCTCATGCGGTTCTCCTTGCGAGAGGCGTTCAGACACTATAGATCGCGCCTTTGCGAGATCAATGATGGGAGCGTCACCGGTACCAGGCGGTGCGCCGCATCGCCCGCACCTGCGCCGGCAGTTCCTGCTCCGGCCCATGGGCGACAAGGCGCGCAAAGAAATACAGAAAGACCGGCAGCAGCACGGCGTAGAGCAGCAGGTAAAGCGCGAGCGAGAACGCCACCGTGGACACCGCGAGCGGCGTGGCGGCCTCGGCCGTGGTCATCATGCCTTGCACCACCCACGGCTGGCGCCCCACCTCGGTGGCGACCCAGCCCGCGATCACCGCCACCAGCCCGAGCGGCGTGCAGGCGATGCACAGGCGCAGGAACCAGGGCCGGCTGTGCAGTACCCCGCGCAGGCGCAGGATCAGCCCCGCCACGGCAACGGCGAACAGCAAGAAGCCGATTCCCACCATGATGCGAAACGCAAAGAACACGGTCGGCACATGCGGCCGCTGTTCCGCCGCAACCTGGTCCAGGCCGAGCACGACGCCCTCCCGGTCATGCTTGAGAATCAGGCTGGTCGCATAGGGAATTTCCAGCGCATAGCGGTTGGCCGACGCGTCCATGTCGGGTAGCGCGAACACCACGAAGGGCGCGGCCGCGCGCGTCTGCCACAGCGCCTCCATCGCCGCCACCTTCATCGGCTGGTCGCGCTGCACCTGCAGCCCGTGCAGGTCGCCGAGCGCGATCTGGCCGGCGCTGAAAATCAGCGCCGCGCCCATCGCCAGCGAAAAGGCCCGGCGCGACGACTGCTCGTGTCCCCGCCGCAGCAGCCGCCACGCGCTGACGCCGGCCACCACGAAGGCGCCGGTCAGCAGGGACGCCGTCAGCATGTGGGCCAGGCGATAGGGAAACGAGGGATTGAACACGACCTGCCACCAGTCGAGCGGAAAGAACACCCCGTCCTCCACCGCGAAGCCTGCCGGCGTATGCATCCAGGAATTGGCCGCCAGGATCCAGAATGCGGAGAGGTAGGCGCCCAGCGCCACCATGCAGGTGGCGAACAGGTGCAGGCGCCCTCCCACCCGTCCCCAGCCGAGCAGCATCACCGGCAGGAAGCCCGCTTCGAGGAAGAAGGCCATCAGCACCTCGTAGGCGAGCAGCGGACCCAGCACGTTGCCGGTGGCGCGGGAGAACGGGGCGAAGTTGGTGCCGAACTCGAACGACAGCACCACGCCGGTGACCACGCCCATGCCGAAAGCCAGGCCGAACAACCTGGCCCAGAAGCGGTACAGCCGCATGTAGACCTCCTTCCCGCTGCGCAGCCACAGCACCTCCAGCAGTACGAGAAACGGCGCCAGCCCCAGGGTCAGGGTCGGGAACAGGATGTGAAAGCCGAGGGTGAACGCGAACTGCAGGCGGGAAAGCAGGATCGCGTCGAGTTCCATCGTTCGGGCCCGCGGGCGTCAGCGGGGCGCAAGCTCGCGCAGGTTGGCGCCCTGCCGCAGCAGTTCGCGTTGCACCTCGGCCGGGTCGAGGCGGCGCGGCGGCACCCCGTGACGCGCCGCCAGGGCGGCGCAGGCGCCGGCGGCCTGCCCCACCGCCATGCAGACCGGCATCACCCGGTACGAGGAATGCGCCTCGACGCTGCCGGAAATGCAGCGGCCGGCGGTGAGCACGTTGTCGAGCCCCTGCGGCAGCAGGCAGCGCAGCGGAATGTCGTAGGCCTCGCCCGGCGGCAGGCGCTGCAGCGCCGTGCCGGTGCCGGCCGGGTTGTGCAGGTCGATCGGATAGGTGCTGCGCGCCACCACGTCGTCGAACCTGCGCGCCGCCAGCACGTCCTCGCCGGTGAGGCGATAGTCGCCCCGGATGCGCCGCGTTTCGCGCACGCCGACCTGCACGCCGCTTTGCACCAGATAGGCCTGCTCGAATCCGGGCACGTATTTGCTGAGGAAAGCGACGATCTGGCGCATCTGCCGGCGACTCACCCATTCCGCGTAGCTGAGGTCGAAGGGGTCGATGCCGAGCAGCGGCCCGGCATGGGCGACGCGCGTGCTGTTGACGCTGATCTCGCGCGGATGCGGCGTGGCGAAAAACAAAATATCCTCGCGCGGGAGATCGAGTTCGCCGGCGGCGGTCGCGCGGGCGATTAGGTCCCACAGGCCGTGCACGCCGCGCCACTGGTCGGGGTGGGCGGCGAGGTAGCCTTCGAATGCGGCACGCTCGAAGTCGGCCATGCGGAACATCAGCGTCATCGGCTGCACCAGGCCGTCGCCCTCGCGGCCGATCTCGTAGGGCGCGCCGGCCGCGGCGGCGATGTCGCCGTCGCCGGTGGCATCGACGATCATCCGGGCGCGGATCACCTGCGGCCCGGCCTTGGTCTCGAATACCACGCCTTCGCAGTCCCCCTCACCGAGAACGCCCGAGGCGAAGGCGTGGAACAGAAACTGCACGCCGGCCTCGTCGAGCATCTCCAGCGCAACCAGCTTGAACTGCTCGGGATCGAACGGCACCGTGAAGCCGGTCTCGAGGGACGGGACGAGCGCGCCGCCCTGCGCCACCAGGCGCGCCAGGAAGCTGCGCACCACGCCGGCAATGACCGGATCGCCGGGGCCGTGGTCGGTGGGCAGCAGGGTGTGCGCGCCGAGCTTCTCGCGCTGCGGATGCCCGGTGTGGAATGACATCAGCGGCATTACCAGCGCCGCGGTGGCGTTGCCGCCAAGAAAGCCGTAGCGCTCCACCACCACGGTTTTCGCACCGGCCGCGGCGGCGCCGAGCGCGGCCCCCATTCCGGCCGGCCCGCCGCCCACCACCAGCACGTCGCAATCGCCTGCCAGCATCGCCCGGCGCGGCGGCAGCGTCACGGGAACGCGGGCTTCGGGGCGGCGCAACACGGGCATCATTCGCGCGCCCGCAACAGACCGAGCATCAGCTCGTGGGTGGCGCGCGCGGCGGCCTGCAGCGCCGGCAAGGCATGCTCGACATGCTGCGCCTGCGCGCGGCGCCGGTCCCACGTGCGGTCGATATGGGCGATCAGCCGCCCCGCGTTGACCAGTTCGATAGGCGGCGCGCCGATGCCGATCTGGTCGAGAAATCCGCCCACCTTGGCCGCATACGGCAGGGCGACGAAGGGCACGTGCCGCAGCGCGGAAAAGATCATGAAGTGGAGGCGCATGCCGACGGCGAAGGAAAAACGGCCAATCAAGGTCATCAGCTGGCCCGGCGTGTATTCGCCCTTGAGCACCGCTGCGCGCTGCGGCCGCAGCATCCGCGAGACGACGGCATGGCTGTGCTGCATGTCGAGGACGCCGCGCTCCATCGGCACGAAAACGATTTCCGCGCCGTAGCGGTCCACCATGAAGTCGGCCGCGTTGGCGATCAGCTGGTGATAGACCTCCTCGCTCAGATTCGGCGCCGCCCCGCCCGGTTCGCGCACCGACATCCCGACCACCGGCCGCTTCCATTCGACGGCCTCGGCCGGCAGCGCGGTGCGCGCCATCGGTTCCGGCCGCAGCAGCAGCGCGGGGTCGGCGGTGACGACGATCTCGCGGCGCACCCCCGCCTCTTCCAGCACCTGGCGCGCGGCGGCCTCGCGCACGGTGATGATCGCCGCGTCATTGAGGCAGTCGCGCACCGCCTCCTGCGCGGCCGGGTCCTGTAGCGGCCCCGCACCGATCGCGTACACCATGTACGGCACGCGGAGCTCATGGGCGATGACCGCTTCGCGCAGAAACAGCCGCGCCTCGCCATCGAACAGGATGCCGCCGCCGCCGACGAGCAGCAGATCGAGGGGCTCGACGAGCCGGGCCAGCGCATCGCGCGACAGCTGCCGCGTCGAGACCGCGACATCGATGGCGTGACGCTTGCGGGTGTCGTCCCCATCACGGGAAAAAACCGTGATCCGTGCCTTGATCGAAGCACGGATCTGCTGGACGATGCTCTGCAAAATCGCTTCGTCCCCCAGGTTGAGGCCGCCGTATGAACCGACGATGCCGATGTGATAAACCCGCTGTTTGCCCGCCATCCCCACTCCGGCTTACTTTGGAACGGGCCGCTCGAGGGGCGGCCGCTTGATCAGCCAGCGCGCGGCCAGAAAAGCCGGAACGAAGATCAGCGCGAGAAACAGCAGTGCCCACAAGACATTGGTCAGCGCGGACGCCCACCCTGCCGCCGCCGCGACCCACGACAGCACGAAAAACAGGGTGGTGCTGACAACCGAAAACAGCATCACGAACAGCATGAAGGCCGCCAGGGTCTTGACGCGCGGATGTTTGGCGCGGCGTACATAGGGAAAGGCGAGCGCCAGCAGGATCAGCCAGATTGCAAAAGCCAGGGTCTCGGTCATGCGATTTCTCCTTGTCCGGAAAACGCCACCCGCGCGCTCGCGCAAGCCAGGATGCAGGCGGGCGGCTATCCCATCTCGGGGGGAATCAGCGACAGCACCGGTCCCGGGCTGCGTAAATGCAGGCGATAACCCGAGCGGGCCACGGGCTCTGCCAGCCCCGCCATCGCTTCCAGCCCGTCTAGCGTCGCCAGCGTCGCGATCAGCTCCGCACCGCCAGCAACGTCCACTTCCTTGGTGGCGGCCGCGTCGGCGTCGGGATACAAATGGCAAAACAGCGCATGGTGCATGCTCCCCGGCAGTTCGATCTCCACTTTCGCGTGGCGCAGCAGGGCCGCGGTCGTGCTGTTGGTGGTTCCCTGCCCGCCCCACGTCAGCCTGATCAGTTCGGTCTTGGTCATGCCTGGTTCCACCCCCGTATGAAGAACGATGCGCCATCGCGCAAACCGCTGCAGCGGTCTTCGTCCTTTATAGGACATTCGGGGGCGCGCCATCAGGCCCCATCACGCCCGTGTTTCCTAGAATATGGAAATGAATCGCCAAGCCGTCTTCCCCCGAATGCGCGCACCGCGACCGCAATCTTCTTGATCCCGACGAGACACATGGCTGACACGCAACAGCGACTGCCGGCAGCCCCCCGGGCGAAGGCCGCGGCCCCAGGCTGTGACTGTGGTTCCTGGTGGCCATGGTGATCGCCTTCTATTGGTCCGCCTACAGCGTTCAACAGGAAACGCAGACCATTGCCTACAGCGAGTTCAAGGCGCTGGTGCGTGCCGACAAGGTTGCCGGCGTGACCTTTGCCGGGCGCCAGTTGAGCGGTGTCTATGCCAAAGCCGAACGCGAGGCGGGCCAGCTGGCCCATTTCAGCACCCTGCTTCCCGACATCGACGATCCGGAGCTGCAGCAGTTGCTGGAAACGCACCGGGTGACGGTCAATGCGAGGAGCGCCGAGCCGGTCTGGTGGGCACGCATGCTTTTGGCCATGCTGCCGTGGGTGCTGATCCTCGGCCTCATTTTCTACTTCTCCAGCAAGATGCAGGAACGCCTGCTGAAGGGCGGCGGGCCCGGCGGCATCTTCGGCTTCGGCCAGTCGCGGGCCAAGCGCTTCGAAGTGACGGCGACGCATGTCTCGTTCGACGGCGTCGCCGGCGTGACTGGCCGCCACCAACCAGCCCGACGTGAAAAACTGCACAACCTGCGCTACTCCGCCTGGCCCGGCGCATGGTCAGCCAGTGGGGCATGAGCGGGAAGCAGGGGCCGGCCGCCTTCCCGCGCGGCGAAGAGCACATCTTTCTCGGCCGCGAAATGGCGCAGCAGAGGGACTTCAGCGAGCAGACGGCCCAATTGATCGACGAGGAAGTGCGGGCCTTGATCCGCGGCTGCGAACAGCGGGTGCGTGCGCTGCTGGAACAGCACCACACGCAGCTGGATGCGCTGGCGGCGGCGCTGCTGGAACGGGAGTCGCTCAGCGCCGACGAGGTCGCAGCGCTGCTTGGCGGGGACACGGCCGCAAGCGGCTGACAGGCTGCCAGGGCATTCGATCCCGAAAAGCCTCGAACAGCCCTGCAGCCAATCTAGACCCGTATCCATACGGGACAAGCCCGCGTCTTTCCTGTGGCTGATCTATACAAATAGTGTTGATGTAGAACGCTTTGTTTCTTGATTGGCACACAAGGAGAACGACGATGGCTGTTGTGAATATTGGTCACTACTATGCCGAGTGGATGCCCTCCGGCTCGCCCGACAAACCCGGCCGCGGGCGCATCATCCTGCGCAGCGCAACCCGCCTCACCGAGCTGTTCCGCCTGACCAACCTGGGCTCGGAGGACTACCGCAACCTGCTCCACATGCTGCAGACCGAAAAGCCCGTGTTCTGGGACAGCGAAGCGGGCTGGCTGCGCACCGCGCATCCGCAGATGCACGATGCCGAGCCGGTGGGGGAACAGGAAGGAAGCGAATAAGCGAAGAGCCCCGAATGCGAGCCCGCTTGTCGGCAGGCCGGAGACGAAACGCTATGCCCCACGGCGCCACCCGTCCGCCTGCGCCGCCATCACGATCCGCGCGCACGCCTCGGCATCCGAATCCGCCTGGTGATGCTGCAGATCGATGCCCAGATGACGACACACATCGGGCAGCCTGGTCGGGCGAAGATCCCAGCGCGCCCGCGCCAGCTTCACCGTGCACACGAAAGGCAGCGTCGGCGCCGCCAGCCCGTAGGTCTCGCAGCAGGCGCCCAGCACGCCCTTGTCGAAAGGCGCGTTGTGCGCCGCAAGAAACGTCACCCCCGCCAGCTCGCGCGCCAACTCCGCCCACACCGCATCGAAGTCCTGCGCACCCTTCACGTCGTCCCACGACAAGCCATGGATATGCGTAAACAGGAACTGACGCGACGGCGGGCGGATCAGCGCCGACAGGCGATCGACGATGCGACCGCCCTCGACGATCACCACCCCCACCGCGCACGCGCTGTCCCGTGCGTTGTTGGCGGTCTCGAAGTCAATGGCGGCGAAGCGGGTCATGGGGAAATTCAGTCCTTCGATAATTTTTTGTCAGGAATCGTCGCGATGCGCGACCAATCGCTGTAAGCCGTGTGGGGCAGCACGCCTGTCCCACTCCCGATCATAAACCGAACGAGAAATCGCCCATGTTTTCAATTCGAATCCTGCAAGCTCTCCTGCTGACCCTCAGCCTGGGCACCCTGGTCAGCGCCTGCGCCCGCGAAACCCCCGCCGCGCCCGCCAAACCGGCGTCGAGCGACCCCGCCGTCCAGCTCGACACCATCGTGCTGGGCATGGGCTTGCATCAACGGCAACGTGCTGAGGTTCGTTCCCGACGCGGGGCAGTGAGGGGGATGCGGTGATGAATGCTGCAGGCGGGGTGTTGACGGTGAGAAGCGGGGTGCGATTGACGGGATAAAACTATTCACCCCACCCGTTCACCCGTACACCTCGTCATGGCTGCCAATATCGAGCAGCAGGATTTCGTTCTCAGTGATTTGCAGCGTCAGGGTGATGCGGTAGCTGTAAGTCAGGCTGACGGCCTGAATGCCCTGGAGCTTTCCGGTCAGAGGGTGCAGGCGCAGGCTGGGTTCGAAGGGATCGGCGCGCAGTTGCGCCATGGTTTCAATGAAGCGGGGTCTAAGGTCGGGGTGTCTGGTCAAAAACTTGCGGACACGGCGGTCGAAAAAAGCCGTGGTGGTCAGCGTCCAACTCATGCCGCCGATTTGCTGTCCAGGTGCTGCATCAGAGATTCGACGCTGTCGTGGCGGGTGACACGGCCGGCCTTGGCATCTTCCAGCGATGCCTTGATACGGGCCAGGGCGGCTTCTTCCTGGGACTCGATCAGTTCGCGGTAGCGCTCTTCGGTCAGCACCACATATTGCGGGCGGTTGTTCTTGATGATGTGCACCGGGCCTTGGGCCAGAGCTTCATCCACGGCAGCGATACCGCGACGCTTGATTTCCTGGGCGGGGACGACGTTCATGGCTGCCTCCTATACTTCAATCAGTACCGATTAAAGCACCGCATAGGATATCTGTAAAGCCATGATTTTTAATACACCCAGTCGGCTTCGCTCAGGGATTTCTCCGGTTGATCAGGTTCACCACCACGCGGGTGAGAACGTCCTTCTCATCCGGCCGGCTTTCGGCGATGAGAGCGTCATCGCCACCAGGGCATTGTCGGCGATGCGCTTGCCGCCGTCGGCGCGGTAGAGCGCCAGGTTCTTCTGCAGAAACCACAGGAACAACGCCGCCGCAATGCGCTTGTTGCCGTCGACGAAGTGGTGGTTCTTGACCAGGAAGTACAGCAGGTGCGCCGCCTTTTCTTCCAGGCTGGGATAGACCTCCTGCCCGCCGAAAGTCTGCATACGGCGGACAGCGAGCCCTCCAGCCCCTCGTCCTTCTCCCGCCCGAACAGGCCGGTGGCGCCGAAGCGCTCGCCCATACGCACGATCACCTGACGTGCCTCGTCCAGCGCCAGCGCCGCCACCGGGCCGGGCGACACATCACCCAGGCGCACCCGCTGGTAGTCGTAGTCGTCCAGCACCTCCAGCGCGTAGGCGTAGTCCGCCACCACCTCGAGCAGCGTAGTCGCCTCGTCGCCGCTCAGCGTGCGGCGATGCGCCACGTCGGCGATCAGGCGCACCGCCTGGTTCAGCTCGCTCAGTCGCCGCGCGTGCACGGTGTAGCCCTGTACCAGATGCTGGCGTAGCACGTTGGTGGCCCAGATGCGGAACTGGGTGCCGCGCAGGGAGTTCACCCGGTATCCAACTGAAATAATGGCGTCCAGATTGAAGTACTCGACCTGATAAATCTTGCCGTCGGATGCAGTTGTTGCATTTTTTGCAACAACTTCCGTGCGCATCAACTCGCCCTCCTTGAAGACATTGCGGAGGTGGCGCGAGATCACGGATTTGTCCCGTCCGAACAAGTCAGCCAGCTGATTGAGCGAAAGCCAAACGGACTCCCGCTCCAGCCGCACATCCAGCGCCGGCCCGCCATCGGCCGCCCGGTAAAGAACGATTTCACCCAGCCCAGTGCTCATCGCGATGCCTCCCCATTCAAACCGCCGTCGTATACCCGCTGCCGAAGCACATCCATTTCAGCGCATGCTCACAGACTCTTGCCGTTGCGGATCACGCCGACGGCGATGCCTTCGATCGCCAGTTCCTCGCGCTTGAGGTCGACGACGATGGGTTCGAAGTCGGGGTTTTCCGGCAAGAGCTGCACGGTGTGGCCGCGCTGCTGGAAGCGCTTCACTGTGACCTCGTCGCCGATCCGCGCCACCACCACCTGCCCGGCCTTGGCCTCAGCGGTGCGATGCACCGCGAGCAGGTCGCCGTCGAGGATGCCGGCGTCCTTCATGCTCATGCCGCGCACCTTGAGCAAATAGTCGGCGCGCGGCGAAAACATCGCGGGGTCGAACTGGTAGTGTCGCTCGATATTTTCCTGCGCCAGGATCGGACTGCCTGCCGCCACCCGGCCCACCAGCGGCACCCCGCCGCCGCCCTTGAGCCGGATGCCGCGCGACGTTCCCGGCGCCAGATCCAGCGCACCCTTCCTGGCCAGCACCTTGAGATGCTGCTCGGCCGCATTCGGCGAACTGAAGCCGAAGTGCTGCGCGATCTCCACGCGCGTCGGCGGCAGGCCGGTGGTCTCGATCCATTCTTTGATCAGGTTCAGGATTTCTTCCTGGCGGCTCGTTAAATCTCGCATGGGGCTTCCTCCGAATACTGTATGCATGTACAGTGTATGCAACCACAGTATAAATACCGAATCCGGAAAACACCACTGCGCGATGGCATACCCCCGCGCAGGCAGGAGAACCCTCATGATGAAACTCGGAAAGATCAGCCCCCTCGCCTTCAGCCGCATGAAGCAGCGCGGGATTTCCATTGCCGCCCTCAACGATCTGCTCGCCCGCGGCCAGGTGGAAAGGCAGTTCGACGGCGCGCAGGTGGTGTACCTGGACAGCCCCACTCCCAATCCGGGCTGGACCAGCCGCCCGATGCCCAGGCTGTATGCGGTGGTGGATGCGGCGGGCGATGTGCTGACGGTGGAGCGGCGGGTGCGGTTGGGGGCATGAGCCGATCGCCAGATGAAGCGGGAAATGGCCAACGCGCCGGTACAGTGCTATATTCTGGCCAGACTAGCCAGAATAAGCGGAGGCTCATCATGCACAGCGAATGGCAATTGCAGGAAGCGAAGAACAACCTGAGCCAGCTCATCAAGGACGCCGCAAGCGGTGACGTCCAGGTCGTCACCGTGCACGGCAAGCCGACGGCCGTGGTAGTGTCGGCGGAAGCCTACGCAAAGCTCACCCGTATACGCAAGGGCAAGCTCTCCGCCGCGCTGTTGCAGCCCGACCTCGCAGGCGATGACCTGGACTTCGCCCGCAGCCCGGACACCGGCCGCAACGTCGAGCTATGAGCTGGCTGCTGGACACCTGCGTCCTCTCCGAATACCTCAAGAAATCACCAGCGCCGCAGGTCATCGCCTGGCTGGACGAGCAGGACGAAACCAGCCTCTACCTCAGCGTCGTCACCCTGGGCGAGATCGAGAAAGGCATCCTCAAGCTGCGCGCCACCGATACCCGCCGCAGCCAGAAGCTCACCGCTTGGCTGGGCAAGGTGGAACAACGCTTCGCCGGCCGCATCCTGCCCCTCGACGCCGCAGCCCTGCGCGGCTGGGCGCAACCCGCCGCCCAGTCCGAACTCGCCGGGCGCCCCCTGCCGGTGATGGATGGCCTGATCATGGCCTCCGCCCAGTGCCACGGCCTCACCGTGGTCACGCGCAACGTGCAGGATTTCGGCCTGCTCCCGCAGGTGTTCAATCCCTGGGACCTGTAAGCCCGCATCGATATTCCCTAACTTGTTATTCCCGGGGGGACCAGGACGCCCCCGCTTGTTGGACCCACCCTGTCCACCGGATTTGATGCGCAGGCAGGTACTATTACGCCTCTGCCTCGCAGCGGGCTCGCGCACGCGCCGCCCCAGTGCCAATGAACCGACCGCTCCAAAAACGCCGCTCCCGCTTTACTTCGTCTCCTGACCTCGTACCCGCCACCCCGGCCCTGCAGGATTGCATCGCGCGCTATCAGTCCCTCATTCACGGTCTCGCCGACCTGGGCGTGCGCCTGCAAAGCTTTTCCGCATCGCACGACGCAAAGTCGCTCGATGCGCTGATCGACCTCTACGAGCAGTGCTACCCCCTGCTGGAACAGGCGATGTGGTCCGGCGCGGCAGACTTCCATCCGCTGCTGGCCTGCTACCAGTCCCTGTTTCGCGAACAGGAGGCCCTGATCCGGCAGCGCTGCAAGAATGCTCAAGTCAGCGACGAACGCCATCACTTCATCCTCGCCATCCCGGTGGCGGACCGGCCGCCCCATCTGCGCGCCTGCCTGGAAAGCCTCTACCAGGTGTGCACGCTGTTCGACTACGGCGGCCACGCGTCTGGCGCCTGGGAGAAGATCCAGGTCATCGTCAGCGAGGACAGCCGCGACGAAGCCAATGTCCGCCGCCACCAGGAACTCGTCGACGAATACCGCAAGAAAGGCCTGCAGGTCGTTTACTTCGGGCTGGCCGAGCAATACGAACTGCTGCACGCGCTGCCCCCGCAGCAGCGCGAACGCCTGGACCATCTGCTCACCACCCAGCCGCGCGACGCCTTCTATCTCAAAGGCCAGGCCGCCAACCGCAACCTCAGCTACCTGAAATTCCTGCAGCTGACCGAAGACCGCGAGCGCACCCTGTACTACCCGATCGACAGCGACCAGAGCCTGTGCGTGAACCGGCAGACCGAGGCCGGCGAAGAGGCGGTCTACGCGCTGAACTACTTCCACGCCATCGACCGGATTTTCCGCGGCACCGACACCCTCATGCTCACCGGCAAGATGGTGGGCGACCCGCCCGTGTCGCCTGCGGTGATGGCGGCGAATTTTCTCGACGACGTAACCGCCTTCTTCACCCAGCTCGCCGGCCTGCGCAGCGAAGCGGCCTGCCAGTTCCACGGCGCGGGGCCGGTTGCGGGCGACGCCGCGTATCACGACATGGCCAGGCTGTTCGGCTTCGACCAGCAGCCGACGACCTATCCCTACCCCTGCCGGCTGCAAGGCGCGCACGACCACGGCGCGTGCCTGGCCGACTTTGCCCAGCGGCTCAACGCCTTCTTCTTCGGCGAGCACCTCACCCGCAAAACCTGGTTTGCCTACGGCAGCGGGTTCACCCAACTCACCCCCGCGCGGACGATCTACCCCGGCAACTACATCGTCAACTACGCCGGACTCAAGTACCTCATCCCCTTCGGCCACCTGCGGCTGCGCATGTCCGGCCCCACCGCCGGGCGGCTCATCGCCGCCGAGATCGGGCATCGCTTCGCCTCGTTCAACATGCCCAACCTGCACCGGCGCACCACCGAAGCGGGCCTCAGCGACGACTTCCGCCCCGGCGTGGAAGTGGGCGAAGCCAGCGTCGATTTATCCAACGAATTCGAGCGCCAGTTCTTCGGCGACCTGATGCTGTTTTCCACCGAGGAACTGGTGAAGAACGCCGACGTGAACCAGCCCTTCGCGCGCGAGGCGGTCGAGGCGGCGATCGCGCAGAAGGAAACCGAACTGCTGGCGCTGTACCAGCAAAAGCACGACGCCATTGTCGAGAAAAACCGGCAACTCCACGCGCTCGTGTTCGACGCCGGCCATTGGTGGCTGCGCACGCCCGGGCTGACGGACGCCCTGCGCCACGTCCGTGCCTTCATCGACAACATCGACCGCAACTTCGGCGCGCACGCCGCCGCCTGGCGCCAGATCCAGTCCGCCACGCATCGCGCCGAACGCAAGCGACAGATTGTCGAAGCCTTGATGAACTACCGCGCCGAGCGGGATGCGTGGGACAGCCTGTTCTGACGGCTCTCGAATAGGGGAGCGGCGCCCGCGCCGCGATTTTCGCACTTAAAGGGTGACCGAATCCGTCGCCCCGGCGATCATCTTCTCGCGGCATTCCCGATACGCCGACTGCGCGGCGCTGAGCGCCTCCTCCGGCACCACCACCTCCGAATAATCGCTCCGCGCCCGGTCGATCCGCCCGCTTCGAACCCGCTCCGACGTATCCCCCCGGCGCGCCTTCCCCGTGTGGCTGAACACCTCGTACCGCTCGCTCAACGGCGAATCCAGTTCCAGCCATGCCGTCAGCCTGGGCAGCAGCCTCTCCGGCGCGCGTACAAACAGCTCCGCATCGAAGTAGGTGTAGGGCCAATCGGTCGTCCGGCAATAATCGGCCAGCGCCCGCATCCGCTCGACGTAGTAGTTCGCCGCTTCCACCGGCGAGGCATACAGATCCGGGTTCGGCTTCTGCCGAAACAGATGCACGATGCTCCTGATCGTGTGCGCCGGCTCCGCCAGCGCCACCAGAATCCTGATGTCCGCCAGCCCCAGCCGCTCGGGCTTCAGCGCATAATCGTCGTGCAGCAGCTTGTCGAAAAGGTAGCGGCTCCCCGGCTTCAGCACCTCGTCCTGCCGGAACGCCTCCAGCTGCCTGTCCAGCGCAGCGGCCTCCTCGTAGCCGAGGTGCATTTCGTAGTAGCCGTTGATCTGCGGATGCGAGCCGAGGATATGCCCCGCCAGGCTGGTGTAGGCGCGCATATGGCTCAGCAGGAAGATTCTGGCGTAGGCGCCAGGAGAAGCGCTCATTGCTTCAATCCGTTGTGGTCGTTCGTCGGCATTCTCATTTCAAGAATTAATAGTCGCCGTAGCCCAGTTATTAATCGGTGGTTGCGGTTAAGGTGCTGCGGCCTTGCAGGTTGATTGTCCACGGTCTGCATCGTCGGCACTTCTATGCCCTTGAATGCGTATTTCTGTTCCAGCGTGCTGAACCCAATGATCGCTCAGGCCTGAGTTCGTCGTGGCGAAACATGAACCACATCGTACAAATCACGCGGCCGCTCACGTTCCGCCAATGCACGAATCTTCTCGGCACAAAGGAATAGCTGCGGAGAAGATGCTGCAACTGGGGATACTGCCGGTGCTGGCGCCGGATGCATTGAACCGGATCGGCGTTGCCTTCGCCCTGGTGAGCGTGGCGCTGAGCGCCACCTGGGTGGCGGGGCGCCTGACCCGGACGGGATGACCGGGTCATAGTTGGATCAGTGCCCGCGCGAACCCGGCTTGCCCGCAAACAAGGCGGCCGGGGGACGCGGCTTGCGCGCCTGGGCCGACTGACCCGGTGCGCCGCTGCGACCACCTGCCGGCTTGGCGCCGGCACTGGCGGATTTGGCCTGCGACGTACGGCCGGAGCCGCTGCGGCCGCCGGGTTGCCCGCCACGTCCCGCGCCCTGCCCCTGGCGCGGGCCGCCGCGACCTTGCGGCGGGCGCGGTGGGCGCTCGTCGGACATCAGGTCGGCCTTGGCCGGCGGCACGAAGCCGGGTTCGATTTCGACCCGCACGATCGCGCGCTTGATCAGCTTCTCGATGTCGCGCAGGTAGCTCATTTCCTCGTCGTCCACCAGCGACAGCGCCGAGCCGGTGGTGCCGGCGCGGCCGGTGCGGCCGATGCGGTGCACGTAGTCTTCCGGCACGTTGGGCAGTTCGAAGTTGACCACCTGCGGCAGCTGGTCGATGTCGATGCCGCGCGCGGCGATGTCGGTGGCCACCAGCACGCGCACGCTGCCGTCCTTGAAGCTGGCCAGCGCCTTGGTGCGCGCCGGCTGGCTCTTGTTGCCGTGGATCGCGGCGGCAGTGATGCCGTCCTTGATGAGCTTTTCGGTCAGTTTGTTGGCGCCGTGCTTGGTGCGGGTGAACACCAGCACCTGCTGCCAGTCGTGGTGCTTGATCAGGTGCGCCAGCAGATCGCGCTTGTGGGCCTGCGGCACCCGGTGCATCGACTGCTCGATGATTTCCACCGTGGTGTTGCGGCGCGCGACTTCGACGCTCTTCGGGTTGTTCAGGAGGCCGTTGGCCAGGGCGCGGATCTCGTCGGAGAAGGTCGCCGAGAACAGCAGGGTCTGGCGCTGCTTCGGCACCACGGCGAGCACTTTCTTGATGTCGCGGATGAAGCCCATGTCGAGCATGCGGTCGGCTTCGTCGAGCACCAGGATTTCGATGCCGGACAGGTCCACCGTCTTCTGCCCCATGTGGTCGAGCAGGCGGCCCGGCGTCGCCACCAGGATGTCGACGCGCGACTTCAGCGCCTTGAACTGCGGGTTGATGTTGACGCCGCCGAACATCACCATCGAGGTGAGCGACAGGTGCTTGCCGTAGGTCTTGACCGATTCCTCGACCTGCACGGCGAGTTCGCGCGTCGGCACCAGGATCAGGCAGCGCGGGCGGCCCGGCCTGGGCGCCGCTGCCGCGCGCGTCGACAGGTGATGCAGGATCGGCAGGACGAATCCGGCGGTCTTGCCGGTTCCGGTCTGCGCCGCGGCGAGCAGGTCGCCGCCCGCCAGCACCTGCGGAATCGCCTGCGCCTGGATCGGGGTGGGCGTGGTGTAGCCGGCATCGGCAATCGCACGCATGATGGGTTCGGCCAGGCCGAGCTCGGCAAAAGCCGGGCTGGCTGAGAGTGTTTCAGCAGTCATGTAGGTTTTCCTGCGACGGCCTGTTGCGCTTGTGGCAACACCAATCGAGGCAGACGAATAGGGGATCGTGAGATCGGGGGTAAGAGAACCGCGCACCGATTGGCAGGGTGCGGGAGGCCGCACTATACCGGCTAAGCCCGGGTGCGG
>JAJPEP010000114.1 GCA_021166845.1 Thiobacillus sp. | reverse complement strand
CTGAGACGGATGGCTGGCGCGACACTCGCCAACCAGGCGCACAGCGCGCTCGCGGACTTCAGGGGAAAACTTCACGGATTTCTTCATAAGGACTCCATCTTCTCAAGGATTGGAGCCTCCTCAAAACCCGGGGCGGTTCATAGTTCATAGTTGCGCGCAGCCTTCAGGCAGCTTTGGGTCGGTAACGGACTGAAGCTCGGCCTTATGTGAAGCTCCACATAAGGACGATGACCGAACGTTGTGATGATCAATTTTTCCCATCTGAAGTGCGCTGTGCGTTACCACGGTCGACGCCGACCCGGCAAGGCGTGTCCGGCAGCCGATTGAGTGGCCGCCGTCGAGTCGCGCATTCAGCCGCCAGATGTCTAGACTGGAACGAGAGACTTCGTCGCAGCGGCGGGGGAAGGTGATGTCGTGGCGGTCGCAAACGCACATGCGCCAGCCGCATCCAACCGGGGCTGAAGAATGGAACGCGAACAAGTGCGCGGCATGGTGCGCGATCTGCTGCTTGCAAGCCGCTTCGAGGAGCGCGCAGGGCAGGCCTACAGCGAGGGCGAGTTCGGCGGCTTTCTGCATCTGTATACGGGGGAAGAGGCGGTGGCGGTCGGCGTGCTGCACGCGGCCGAACCTTCCGACTACGTGGTCAGCACCTATCGCGAGCATGTGCATGCGCTGGTGAAAGGCGTGCCGCCCGGGCGGGTGATGGCAGAATTGTATGGCCGCCGCGACGGGTGCAGCGGAGGAATGGGCGGCTCCATGCATCTGTTCGACCGCGAAAGGCGCTTCATGGGCGGCTATGCGATCGTTGGCGAAACCTTCCCGATCGCCATCGGCATCGCCTACGGGATCATGTTGCGCAAACTTCCGGAAGCGGTCATCTGTTTCTTCGGCGAGGGCGCGGCCAATCAGGGCGCCTTTCACGAATCCCTCAACATGGCCGCAATGTGGCGGCTGCCGGTTTTGTTCGTGTGCGAAAACAATCGCTACCAGATCGGTACCGAGATCCACCGGCAAGCGGCCATCACGGAAATTCACAAGCGTGCCTGCGCTTACGGCATGCCGGGCGAAAGCGCTGACGGCATGGATGTTCTGGCGGTGCATGAAGCCGCGCAGCGCATGCTGCGCGCCATCCGTTCCGGCCAGGGGCCGCAGCTGCTCGAGCTCGACACCTATCGGTTTCGCGGCCATTCCATGGCGGATGCCGGCGCCTACCGGTCGCGGGCCGAGGTCGAGTCCTACAAGCAGGCCGGGCCGTTGCAGCGGGTCGAGCAGGAACTGGTCGCGCCGGTGGACCGGCTGAATGGCTCCCCCGCGGCGCTGGACCAGACGACGATGCAGCAGTTGCGCGACGAGGTTGAGCAGATCGTGGCGGAGGCGGTCGCGTTTGCCGAAGCGAGCCCCGCGCCGACCCTGACCGAAGCCTGGGATGTGTTCCACGCCACCCGGCGGAACGAGACGCTCATCCGCGCGGAGCAGCGGCATGGCTGAGAAGCTGGCGTACTGGCAGGCGCTCAATCATGCGCTCGATGCGGAAATGGCGGGGGATGACTCGGTGTTCGTGCTGGGTGAGGATGTCGGCCTGTATGGCGGGTCCTACCGCGTGACCGAGGGCCTGTATGCCAAATATGGCGAATGGCGCGTGCGCGACACGCCCATCTCGGAGAACAGCTTTACCGGGCTGGGCGTGGGCGCAGCCATGATCGGCCTGCGTCCGGTGGTGGAGATCATGACCGTCAATTTCGCCCTGCTGGCGCTCGACGCCCTCGTCAACATGGCCGCCAAGATCCCGTTCATGTCCGGCGGCCAGTTTGCCATGCCCCTGGTGGTGCGCATGCCGGGCGGGGTGGCGAAGTCGCTCGGGACCCAGCATTCACAGCGGCTGGAGCACACCCTGATGAACGTGCCGGGCTTGCGCATCGCGGTTCCGGCGACGCCGCAGGATGCCTGGTGGCAACTGCGCCAGGCGATCGCCAGCGATGACTGCATCGTGCTTCTCGAGCACGCATTGCTGTATGGCGACACGGGCGTCGTCGACCAGCATGCCGCGCCGCCGCCGATGCACCAGGCGGCGATACGGCGCCCCGGCAAGGACCTGACCATCATCGCGTATTCCCGCATGGCCAACCTGGCGCAGGAGGCGGCCGGCATCCTGACCGGCGATGGGCTCGATGCGGAAGTGATCGACCTGCGCAGCCTGCGGCCCATCGACTGGGAACTGTGCGTGGATTCGGTGCGCAAAACCCGGCACCTGCTGGTCGCGGAAGAAGACTGCCGCTTCGCCGGCGCCGGTGCGGAGATCGCCGCCACCCTGACCGAGCGCTGCTTCGACGTGCTGGCGGCGCCGCCGTTGCGGCTCGGCGGCCTGGATCTGCCGACGCCCTTCAATGCGGCGCTCGAGGCTGCCTGCATTCCACAGGTGGACGACATCGTAGAGGCGGCCCGGCGGCTGTGCCGGCCGCCGGAGAGGACGTGACATGAAACAGCCCGTCAAAATGCCCGCGCTTTCGGACACCATGGAAAGCGGCCGCCTGCTGCGCTGGTTGAAGCAGCCGGGCGATGCCGTGGAAAAGGGTGAGGCCGTCGCCGAAATCGAGACGGACAAGGCCGTGATGGAGATGGAGACGTTTCATTCAGGGATGCTGATCGGGCCGCTGGCGGATGAGGACAAGGAATACCCGGTGGGTGAGACGCTGGCCTGGATCGGCGACGAAGCGTCCGAAGAAGCCGAGAAAGCTAAAGAAGCTAAAGAAACCGAAGGGAAGCAAGCGGAAGAAAGAGCCGGGCCGGGTGCGGAAAAGCCTGCGGAGGAATCGAAAAGACCTGCAACGGGCGCAATGCCGGCAGCGCAGCAGCTTGAGCCGGCCGCCGGCGCAAGCGGTGCGCAGGAACCGGAACGCAAGGCGCCCGATGCCAGGAAAAAGCCGGGGGCGACGCCGCGCGTCTCAAGTGCGGTGCTGGAGCAGGCGCTGGTGGGTCGGGCCTCGTCCCGCCCGCGCGAACGATCGGATGAAAACGCTGCCTTGCTCAGGGAAATCGAGTCCGGCCCGCCTTTTCAAATCGAGCCGCAGCGGCAACTGCGCCGGGTGATCGCCGCCACGATGAGCCGGGCAGTAGAGACCCCGCAGTTTCGCATCGGCATGCAGTCCGACCTGTCACCCATCAAGTCGTATGCGGACGCGCACGATGCGTCGTTCACGCTGCTGCTCGCCAGGGCCTGCGCGCTGACCGTGCAGGAGCAGCCCGATTTCAATGCGGCCTGGACCCCCGATGGCCTCGCGCGCCGCGAGCGGGTGGACGTGGGGATCGCCATGGAAGCCGAAAATGGATTGCTCACTCCGGTGGTGCGTGACGTTGCCGGCCGCCCGTTTCCCCGGCTTGCCGAGGATTGGCGTGCGCTCAAGCAAAAAATCCGGCATCACCGCGCGCTGCCGGAAGACTTTCGCGGGGCGACTTTTTATCTGTCCAATCTGGGGATGTTCCCGGGAATCGTGCAGTTCGATGCGGTGATTCCGCCGGGCGCCGCGGCCATCCTGGCGGTGGCGGCGCCAGGGGACAAGGGCACCCTGCTGACGCTGACCTGCGATCACCGCGTGGTGTTTGGCGCCGACGCCGCGCGCTTCCTGGCCGCCCTGGCCGAGCGGCTGGGCCGTCCCGGTGAATGAAGGGCCTTTTCGGTCAGAGGATTCGGTCAATCGGTGTCGAGCGCGTGCTCCAGTTCCTCCGGTCGCATGGCATGGCATGCCAGGCTTGGCGAACGAAATCCGCATGCTGCCTGGTGTCGGCCTCGGTCGGAAGCTTCGCCTTGTCTGGGTACTGCAAGTACAAACATAGCAGCAGATTTTCCGGCTTTCATGATCCTGCGTTCACGCTTGCCTGTGCGGCAGGCACGTGCGGCTATTGGCTGGGTGGGGCTGAATGCGCGCCTCTGCACGGTGACCAACGAGTGCCGCCGTCCGCACCCGTCGAGCAGGCCCGATCAGGCCTCACGCTGCAGCAGCATGACGGACCGCGGCGCCACCTCCAGCCGGGCGCCTGCCTTGTGCAATGGCGTCGTGTCGACCCAGCCGCGCGCGGTGTCGAGCAGCAGCGCCCAGCGTTGGCCCCAGCGTTTTTCCGGCAGGATGAAATTCAGCGCCTCGTAGTGGGCGTTGAAGATCAGGTAGAAGCTGGCGTCGGTCACCGGGTCGCCATGGGTGTTGGGGTTGGGAATGGTGTCGCCGTTGATGAATATGCCGAGACTCTTGGAAAATCCTTCGCCCCAGTGCTCCTCGCTCATCTGCGTGCCCTCGTGCGTGAACCATGCAATGTCTTCGCAGTCGGCGCCGTGGATGGCGCAGCCGAGGAACCAGCGGCGCCGGCGGAATGCCGGGTGGGCATGGCGGAAGGCGATCAGCCGCCGGGTGAACGCGTGCAGCGCCTGGTCGACCTGTTCCCAGTCGAGCCAGGAGATTTCATTGTCCTGGCAGTAGGCGTTGTTGTTGCCGTTCTGGGTGCGGCCGATTTCGTCTCCTGCGAGCAGCATGGGCACGCCCTGCGACAGCATCAGGGTGACGAGGAGATTGCGCTGCTGGCGCGCGCGCAGGGCCAGGATATCGGGGTCGTCGGTGGGGCCTTCGACACCGCAGTTCCAGGCGCGGTTGTCGTCGGTGCCGTCGCGGTTGCCCTCGCCGTTGGCTTCGTTGTGCTTGTTCTGGTAGGACACCAGGTCGCGCAGGGTGAAGCCGTCGTGGGCGGTGACGAAGTTGATGCTGGCATATGGATTACGCGAGTCGTCGGCGTACAGGTCGGAGCTGCCGGTGAAGCGGTAGGCGAACTCGGCCAGGGTTTCGTCGCGGCCGCGCCAGAAGTCGCGCAGGCTGTCGCGGTACTTGCCGTTCCATTCCGACCATCCGGGGGGAAAATTGCCGACCTGGTAGCCGCCTTCGCCGACGTCCCACGGCTCGGCAATCAGTTTGACCTGGCTGATCACCGGATCCTGCTGGATCAGGTCGAAGAAGGCGGACAGCCGGTGCACATCGTGCAGTTCGCGTGCCAGCGCGGCGGCGAGGTCGAAACGGAAGCCGTCCACGTGCATCTCGAGCACCCAGTAGCGCAGCGAATCCATGATCAGCTGCAGCACGTGGGGATGGCGCATGTTGAGGCTGTTGCCGGTGCCGCTGTAGTCCATGTAGCGGCTGCGGTTGTCTTCCAGCAGCCGGTAGTAATACGCGTTGTCGATGCCCTCGAAACACAGCACCGGTCCGTACTCGCTGCCCTCGGCGGTGTGGTTGTAGACCACGTCGAGGATGACCTCGAGGCCGGCCTGGTGCATCGCCTTCACCATCCGCTTGAATTCGGCGACGGCGCCGCCGGGGCGCTTGTCGGCCGCGTAGCCGGTGTGCGGCGCGAGGTAGGCGATCGAGTTGTAGCCCCAGTAGTTGCGCAATCCCTGGTCGGTCAAGTGCTTGTCGTGCACAAAGTAATGCACCGGCATCAGCTCGACGGCGGTGACGCCCAGGCGCTTCAGGTACCCGATCGATGCCGGGTGCGCAAGACCGGCATAGGTGCCGCGCAGTTCGGACGGCACCTCCGGGTGGCGGGCGGTGAAGCCCTTGACGTGCAGCTCGTAAATGACGGTTTCGTGCCAGGGCCGCCGCAGCAGGCGGTCTCCCGCCCAATCGAAGACGGGCTGCTGGACGATGCACTTGGGCATGAAAGGCGCGCTGTCGGCGTCGCTGCGCACGTCCGGGCCTTCGGCGAAGGGATAGGGAAACACCGCTTCATCCATCTGAACGTCGCCATCGATGGCTTTGGCGTAGGGATCGAGCAGCAGCTTGGCGGGGTTGCAGCGGTGGCCGTTGTGCGGTTGCCACGGGCCGTGCACGCGAAAGCCGTAGCGCTGCCCCGCCTTGATCTCCGGGAAGTAGCCGTGCCAGCAGTGGCCGCTGACCTCCGGCAGGTCGACGCGGGTTTCGCGGCCCGCTTCGTCGAACAGGCACAGTTCGACGCGCTCGGCGACTTCCGAGAACAGCGAGAAATTGGTGCCGCCATTGTCGCAGGTGGCGCCGAGCGGGTAGGAATTGCCAGGCCAGATTTTCATGTTCGGGGATGCGTTGTGGTTTCGTTGGCTATAAACAATGAGTAGGAGATATCACCCACGAGGGGAACAGTAGTGGAGAACCGCGGTGCTTGAAAGACGGGGGCGCGAAAAGGTGATGGCCTTTGTCATGGCGGGGGGCGAGGGCTCACGCCTGCGGCCCCTGACGGCAGACCGTTGCAAGCCGGCGGTGCCGTTCGGCAGCCGCTACCGCATCGTCGATTTCGTGTTGAGCAATTTGGCGAACTCCGATATTCGCTCCATTTATTTGCTGGTGCAATACAAACCGCAGACGCTCATCGAGCATATCCGCAAGGCGTGGACGGTTTCCACGCTGTTCTCCGACCAGTTCGTGACGGTGGTGCCGCCGCAAATGACCAAGGAACACATGCAGTTCGGCGGCACGTCGGACGCGGTGTATCAAAGCCTGAACCTGATGAACATGCATCGTCCGGACCTGGTGGCGGTATTCGGCGCGGATCATATTTATCGCATGGATGTACGGCAGATGGTGCGTTTCCATTGCGAGAACGGGGCGGATGTCACGGTGGCCGCGCTGCCGGTGCCGCTCGATCAGGCTTCGAACTTCGGCATCATCGAGACCGACGCGGCGGGAAGAATCCAGGGCTTCCAGGAAAAGCCCGCGCAGGCGAAACCGATGCCGAACGATCCGCGGCGCGCCTACGCATCGATGGGGAATTATCTGTTCAGCGCCGATCTGCTGAGGTCCGCGCTGGAGGAGGCGCACCAGCGCGGCGAGACGGATTTCGGCCACCATGTGCTGCCGCGCCTGTCGCAGACCCAGCGGGTATTTGCCTACGATTTTTCAACCAATGTGGTGCCCGGCACCAAGCCTTATGAGGAGGCGGGCTACTGGCGCGACGTGGGCACGCTGGACACCTATTTCGCGGCGCACATGGACGTGCTCGGCATCGAGCCGTGCTTCGACGCTTTCAATCCGCAATGGCCGATCTATTCCAGCCATTACCAGGGCACGACCGCGCGGGTGATACGCGGCGAACTCGACAATGTGCTGCTTGGCGCGGCGACCATCGTCAGCGAGGCGACCATCCGCACTTCGCTGCTGCGGCGCGAGGTGGTGGTCGAACCGGGGGCCGTGATCGAGGACTGCGTGATCATGGACTATGCGCGCATCGGCGCCGGCGCCAGGCTGCGGCATGCGATCATCGACCGGCATAACGCGATCGCGCCCGGCACACAAATCGGCTACGACCACGACCGCGACCGCGCGGCTGGCTATCATGTCACCGAAGGCGGACTGGTCGTGCTCCCGCTGGGAGATGTCCGGTATTACGCCCGCGAGGGCTATCGCAACGGCGGCGGGTATTCCGAGTAGAAGGAATTCCTCCCGTAAAAGCGGTTCACCACAGAGACACAGAGTTGAAAAAAGGAAACGTCCTGTACGCACAATTTTTCTCTGTGCCTCTGTGCCTCTGTGCCTCTGTGCCTCTGTGCCTCTGTGCCTCTGTGCCTCTGTGCCTCTGTGCCTCTGTGCCTCTGTGCCTCTGTGCCGAATAATTTTATTTGGCTCTTTCGCCGTTATTTGTTGGTGTCGGCCGGTTCAGCCGCGATGCGGGCGGCAGCCCGCAAAGGTGGCGCGGCAAGACCCTGGCGAGCATTTGCTCTTTGCGCCTTGCGGCGCATCGCGGCGCTGAAGCCGCTATGGCGCCGCTTCGGGATGCTGCAGGCAGGGGCTTCATCGGAGCGGCAAAACATAACTTCAACAGCCAACAGTGACATAGCCTTTTATTTTCAGAGACGACATGCCCACCGCCCCGCTGATTCTCAACGCCGGTTCTTCCAGTCTCAAATTCGCCATCTATCGGGCCGGTCCGGCGGGCGGCCTGGCCAGCCGCTGCGGCGCGCTCGACCCCGGCGTGCTGCGCCATGCCGTCACCCTGGATGGCATCGACGCCCTGGTCTTCACCGCGGGCATCGGCGAGCACGCCGCGCCGGTGCGTGCCGCCATCTGCCGCCGCCTGGCCTGGCTCGGCCTGACGCTGGACGAGGCCGCCAACCTTCGTCATGGCCCCTGCATCGGCGCTCCGCACAGCTCCGTTTCGGCCTGGATCATCCCCGCCGACGAAGAGCGGGTGATTGCGCGCCACGCCTGGACCTTGACCGGGTCCGGCGCCCGGTTCGGGCGCACTGGCCGCGATGATCGAAATTGACGCATCGTTCGGCGAAGGCGGCGGCCAGATCCTGCGCAGCGCCCTGGCCCTGTCGGTGATCACCGGCGAGGCCATGCGGCTGACCAATATCCGCGCCCGGCGGCCGCAGCCGGGTATGAAGCCCCAGCACCTGAAAGCGGTCGAGGCGGCGGCGCGGATCGGCGCGGCCCGTGTCGAGGGGGCGACCCCCGGCTCGCAGACCCTGCGCTTCGAACCAACGGGCCTGCAAGGAGGAAAGTATGCCTTCGACATCGGCACCGCGGGCGCGGTCAGCCTGCTGCTGCAGACCGTCACCCTGCCGCTTTGCTTCGCCGACGGGCCGTCGCGGCTGACCCTGACCGGCGGCACCCACGTGCCCTGGAGCCCCTGCTATCACTACCTGCAATGGCAATGGCTGCCCTGCCTGGCCGCGGCCGGCTATCACGTCGAGTGCAGCCTCGAACGCGCCGGTTTCTATCCGCGCGGCGGCGGCCTGCTGCACGCGAACATCGTGCCGAGCCGCCACCTCGTGCCGCTATCCATCGCCGGGCGCGGCCGGCTGCTGCGCATCCGCGGCCTGTCCGGCGTCGGCCGGCTCGACCGCTCGATCGCCGAGCGGCAACGCGGCCAGGCGGTCGAGCGGCTGCGCGAACTGGGGGCGCCGCTGGAAATCGAGGTCGCGGATGTGCCCGCCGCCTCGCCCGGCACCTTCATCGTGCTGCAGGCGGAGTTCGAAGGCGGGCGCTGCTGCGCCTTCGCGCTGGGCGCCCGGCACAAGCCGGCGGAAAAAGTGGCGGACGAGGCTGTCGACGAACTGCGGGCGGACATCAAGGCGGGGGGCGCCATCGATGCCTGGCTGGCCGACCAGTTGCTGCTGCCGCTGGCCTTTGTTCCCGGCCGATCGGAGCTTTCCGTCTGCCGCATCAGCCGCCATCTGCGCACCAACGCCGAACTGCTGGGCTACTTTCTGCCCGTTCGCGTCGAGATCGATGGCGAGACCGACCAGCCCGGGAAGGTGCGCCTGCAGGGCGTGGGCGCCCCAAAACCGGCATGATCCCGATCCACGAGCTGCTGTCGCGCATCCGCTGGGATCCGCAATTCTCCGCCAGCCGCTTCGTCGTCGGCTACTGGGATCGGGTGGCGGGCAGGGTTCTTTACGCCGATTTGCGCGAGATCAGCTGGGACGCCGACAACCCGGCCCTCTTCAACCTGCTGGACGAGAAGAGGGTGGCGCACAGCATTCCGTTCCATCGGGTGCGGGAGGTGTGGCGGGACGGCGGCCTGATCTGGCAGCGCCACCCGGCGGGCGACATTCCGGCGTAACGGGCCGACACAAAGCGCTCGCAGGTACTTTTTTCGCCTTCAGGCGACAGGCAGGACAGGCGAACAGGGGGCAGCTGAAGTGCCGTCCATCGCTGAGAGTCCCCGGATGAAATTCGTGCATTCTTCCTGGGGCATGGGGCGGCTGAAATAATAGCCCTGCAGCATCTCCACGCCCATTTCCCGGAGAATGTCGGCGGTTTCCCTGTCTTCGACGCCTTCGGCAACCAGTGCCAATTGCATCGCATGCCCCATGTCCACGATCGTCCTGACCAGGATTTTCCCTTCCGGCGTCTTGATGCGCCGCACAAAGGAAATATCAATCTTGATTTCGTCGAACGGCAATTCATGCACCAGGGACAGGGAAGAAAATCCCGTGCCGAAATCGTCCAGCGACAAGGTAAAGCCCGCATCCGAAAGCTTCTGCAGATGGCCCCGGGCTTGCTCGACGCCATGCAGGGCAATGCTTTCGGTGATTTCCAGCTTGATTTGTCCGGGCATCAGGCCAAACCGCTCCACCATGGCCATGATCATCGGGTAAAAGTCATCCGAGACCAGTTGGCGGTTCGAAACATTCACCGCCAGTTTTACACCCGTGCACAAGCCGCTGCGCTGGCTGAAGTGATGCATCGCCTGCTCGAGAATCTGGCGCCCGACCTCGTTGATGAGTCCCAGGTTTTCGGCCATGGGAATGAAACTCGCCGGGCTGACCCATCCGTATTTGTCGTCGTGCCAGCGGGCCAGCGCTTCCACGCCGACCATGCTGGCATGATCGTTGGCGTCCATCACCGGCTGATAATTGACCTGAAGCAGGTTTTGTTTGACCGCGGCCACGAAATGCGACGTCATGTCCACATCCTCGAAGCCTGTCGCGTGGGTTTGCAGGTCGCTGAACATCTGGATATTGTTCCGGCCTTGCGATTTCGCATAAAAAAGAGCCTTGTCCGCCAGCATCAGAAGCGATTCGCCGCTATCCCCGTCATCGGGATAAACCGCGATACCGATGCTGAGCGTGACATACATATCGCTGTCCATCTTTTCAAGATTCGTCTGCAGCTTACGCATCATCTCGCTGGCAACTTTTCGCGCGATTTCGACATCTTGGGAAAAAGGCAGCAGCACCACGAATTCATCCCCGCCCCAACGCGCCAGCACATCGGTTGCACGCAGGTTTGCACGAAGAATATTGCCCACATCAATCAACAACTGGTCGCCCGACTTGTGCCCGTGCAAGTCATTGACCTGCTTGAAATTGTCGAGATCGATAAACAGCAGTGCAAACTTCGATCCGTTAATATTCGAACGCTTGATTTCCTCGCCGATTCGATCGTCGAGATAGGTCCGATTCGGCAGGTTGGTCAGGGTGTCATGCATGGCCATGTGGCTGATGCGCTTTTCCTGCACGTACGCTTCGGTCACGTCCCGCAACACGCCCCGTATGCCCCGCACCAAACCTTGCTTTCGATACAAGGCGAAATTCCCCTCGACCCAATGTTCAAGCCGGTCTTCGCGCAGCATGCGAAAGCGCATGCTGACCGGATCCCTGTCACCGCTCAGCAAGGCATGCAGCAGAAATCCCAGCGACTCCCGATCCTGTTTGTTGACGAAAACCATGAAAGGGCGGCCCAGAAAATGAGCATTGCTGCGGTGGTCGCTGCCCAGCAGCTGAAGCCAGTGATCCGACAGAAAAGCCAGCTTGCCGTCCTGCGACAGTTCGATGACCACCTCATTCAGCAGGCCCAGTGTGTCGTAGAAGGCGGCTCCCGCCTCCGCTTCCGCATTGGCCTGGCTTAAATCCCTGATTTCATCCAGCTCGCTGCGGAAATGCAGTTTCTTCAGCAGCTTTTCCAGCATGCAGAATTTCGTGAAACCGGATTGGAACAGGTTGAGACCCACAAAAAACAGGAGGGAAAGCCACAGCCACGACCACGCCGGGAACACATAAATCAATGTCCCGAGGATGACGATGAATCCCCCCGCAATGCTGCGAATCGCCGGCTCGATATAGGTCTGTCTATTCATTGGGGTGCTTCAGGCTCCTGGGCTTGCGCACGGTCACACCGCGTTGGCCGCGTCCATTCGGTCAAACGGGTTTATTCACTCGGAGCGATTGTTCAGGCGCTGGGCATGCCGGCATCGTGAGGCGGGGAGCGATACGCGGGGGAACGAAATTTTCATGTTGTTTTTCAGTTTTTTCAATGCTTTGTAAGATTGTATTCGGCAGATTTATCCTGTTCTTGAGGGGTGCACGGGAAGCGGCGTTGCCTATTGCCCTGCTTGTCCGCTTGACTAGAATAAATATGAACCATTCGCGGCAAGACCATCGCTGCCCGCGACGGCCCGTCGTCATACCCGGAACCTGAGGAGATCATGATGAACACACGACTTAACGAAGTGATTGTGCATATCGACGAAGGTCTCGACGAAGATGCATTGCACCGTCTCGAAGACGGGATTCGCCAGGATGCGGGGGTGGTTTCCGTGGGTCACAATCCGGAAAAGCCCCACATCCTCATGGTGGTCTACGACTCGGATTCCATCCATGCGTCCAGCCTGCTCCACAGCTTCAAGGAACGCGGCCTGCATGCGCAGGTCGTTGGCCTGTAAAGATTTGATTTGACCGCCGGCGATTGTGGCGAGAACGACATCCAGCGTGCTGATCACCGGCGCCAACCGGGGTCTCGGTCTGGAATGGGCGCGGCAGTACGCCGAGGCCGGCTGGCGGGTATATGCCAGCTGCCGCCGCCCGGCGGAGGCCGGGGAACTCGATGCCCTGGCTGGCAGGCATCCACGGCTGAGCGTGCACCGTCTCGACGTCACCGACAGCGAGCAGCTGCGCACCCTGCAGCTCGACCTGGAAGAAGCGCGGATCGACGTCCTGCTCAACAACGCCGGCGTGTATCTGGACAAGTTCATGGGCGACCTTGGCGGGATCGACTATGAAGTCTGGCTGCGTTCTTTCGCCGTCAACACCCTGGGGGCGGTACGGGTGAGCGAGGCATTGGCCGGGCAGGTGGCTGCCAGCGAAAAAAAGCGGGTCGTTGCGATCAGCAGCCACATGGGTTCCATCGCCGAAATCGCGGCGCCCGGCAACTACGCCTACCGCTCCAGCAAGGCGGCCCTGAATGCCGCCATGAAAGGCCTCTCGCATGCGCTCGCGCAACGCGGCATCGGCGTGCTGCTCCTGCATCCGGGCTGGGTGAAAACCCGCATGGGCGGGCCGGATGCGCCGCTCACCCCCGCGCGGAGCGTCCACGGCATGCGCGCGCTGGTGGAGAGTTTCAGGCCGGAAATGAGCGGACGCTTCTTCCGCTACGACGGCACCGAAATTCCGTGGTGAGGGGCCTCGGCAGGGTGGAACACGCAGGAAGCTTTAATCGCCCCCTCTCTGCTCGGGCGTTTTTGCCTGCCAGAGTGCGAAGGCGGCTCCCGTGGGATCGGTCAACACGCTCATCCAGCCATAGTCCCCCACCTCCATGACATCCTGGACAACGGTCGCACCCAGCGACTTGGCCTTGGCCGTCGCGGCGGCGGCGTCTTCCACGCCGATATAGGCCAGCCAGTGCGGTGGCGTGCCGGAGTCGACCACCATGCCGCCACCGGTGCCTTCCCCCACGTTGATCATGGTGTAGGTGCCGCCGCCGGGCATGGGCATATCCTGCAGATTCCAGCCGAACAGCCCGGAATAAAACGTCTTGGCCCTGGCGAGATCGCCGGTATGCAATTCGACATGTACGAATGGATTTGTCATGGTCGCTTCTCCTTTTCAATCAATCCCGGTTTTTCATGTGCGCTCGATGAGCGGACGCCGACTACCATCCATGCATAGCCCTCGATCAACGGCCGACGGGTGCGGCCGGCGCATCCAGATTTCCGGGCGTGTCCCAATGGAAATACCAGTCTAGCCAAGTTTCCCCACTGCGTTTTCGCTTGCGGCAAGCCGATCCTTTCCGGAGCCATTCCGGCTCATCGGCGTATTTCTGCTACCGGAATAAACCAGGCCCTGACTTTTTTCGGCCATTGGCAGAATCTTGCCGCGGCCATTCAGAAAACTGCCAAATGTACCGTTGAACACCTTGTTACCCCTGTTTTTCGTTGGAAGCGGGCGTAGGGGGCCACATGCCTTACCCACAAACAAAATTACGCCGGCACGAGGGTAGTAATGGGGAGACGAAATTGAAAAGAGCAACCGCGCTTCAAACGCTGCCGCCCGCGAGCATTGCCTCATGGGTCGGGATCGGTCGAGCCGCGGCCCCTTGCAGGCTCCGCATCGATGTCCCCGGCCCCGCCGCGCACCGATTCCTGGCGGTTCTGGCAGCGTCTGTTCCGCCTGGGTTCGCCGTACGTTTTTCGATCAGCGGTCGCTGGGTTGGCGGGGACGGATAATGCCTTTGCGCGCGGCAAAAAGACTTTTCCTCGCGGGGCGGTCCCTCCGGGCACAGGCCAACCGGCGCATGCTGCTGGTCGCCCTGATCGCCAGCGCTCTCTTGTTCACGGTGGGCGCGCTCTCATACAGGCTTTTGAACCAGCGCGAGCTGGCCCTGCGCCATGACCAGATCCAGCAGCACTACGGCAATACCCTGCCGAGGCTGGAAAACAGCCGCTACATTGCGGCCGTTCAACTGGGTTCCCGCATGGAGTTTTCAAAAATTCTGGAAAGGGATGGCGCCAGCCGCTGGCCGGTTCTGGCTGCCTTTCTGGATGCCCAATGGGTCTTCGGCGATTTTTCCAATATGGTGATCCTGGATGCCGGCCGGCGCGTGCTGTACCACTACGGTTCCGAAGCCGAAATCCTGCGAAATCTGGCGACAGGAAAGAAAGCATGGTTGCATGTGCCGCAAAATCGCCTGTTCTACCGCGTCTATCGCGTGCCGCTCAGGCTGGGCGCCCAGGACCAGGGGGAGCTGGTGCTGTTCAAGACCCTGTCCGATTCCCTGATGCGCGAGCTGGCGATTCCCCAGACCCACCTGCAGCTGATCTACAACGGCCGGGGTATGGCCATTTCGAAGCGGGGATTGGGGCCGGAGCTGAACCAGCCCGATCGCTTCCTGCGTGTAGACGTTCCGTGGCCCAAGGCGGGGGCAGATGGCGAAGTCCGGCCGATGCTTGTGGTCTACCGCGATCTGGAGGACATCTACCCCTTCTCCTACTTTGTGATGCGCCCGATCATGGTCTCCCTGGTCATTCTCGTCTTGCTGTGGTTCGGCCTGGGGCGCTGGATTTCGAGGACCACCTTGCGCATTGCCTCGCTCGGTCATGGCGCCCGCCATTACGCCGACGGCCATGACCGGGCATCGCTGGGCATCGCCTTGACGCCGGCACTCAGCCATGACGACGAGATCCGGGAAACCGCCAGGGCTTTCGACCATCTGGTGCAGGCGGTCGAGGCGCGCGACCAGGAGCAGCGCGGCTACCTGGAGACCCTGGCATTGCTGGAGGAGGCTGTCATCGAGTTCGATGCCGACGGCAGGATCCAGCACGCCAGTCCGGGCTGGAACAAGCTCACCCGGCGGGACAACAGCCTGGGCTGCGACGTCCACGAATTCATCGACGAGGATGATGTGCCGATGCTGCAATCCCAGACCGCCCTGCTGTTCAGGGGCGACAAGCACATCGTGGCCCTGCGGATACGCCTGCGCGCCCACGACGGGCAGGGTTCCGAAAACTGGGTGGAGGCCAGGCTGCTGGCCTTCGACAACCAGCATGGCAAGGCGGTCAGCATTCGCGGCGTATTGCGCGACATCACCCAGAATCACCTGCACGAGCAGCAGATCACCCACATGGCGCTGCACGATGCGCTCACCGAGCTGCCCAACCGCGTGCTGCTGGAAGATCGCTTCAAGGTTGCGCTGCGCCTGGCCTCGCGCAATCACGACAAGGTGGCGGTTTGCTTCATCGATCTCGACCACTTCAAGACGATCAACGACACGCTCGGCCACAAGGCAGGCGACCGCCTGCTGCTGGCTTTCTCGGAACGTCTGCGGCAGGAATTGCGTGCCGGCGACACGCTGGCCCGCTGGGGCGGGGATGAATTCGTGCTGCTGCTGCCGGACATGGAGAGCGAGGCCGGCGTCCGGCAGGTGACGGAGAAGGTGATTTCCGCCCTGCAGCACCCCCTGGAACTCGACGGCAGCGATATCCGGGTCACCTTCAGCATGGGCGCGGCCATCTACCCCATCGACGGCGACGACATGGAAACGCTGTTTTCCCAAGCCGATCGGGCCATGTTCTACGCCAAGGCCCAGGGCCGCAACCAGGTCTGCTTCTTCCAGGACATGACCAGCAAGGGCATCGGCAAGAAGGATCTCTATATCCAGAACCGCCTCGCCGCGGCCATCGATCAGGGCTTGATCCAGACCTGGTTCCAGCCCATCGTCGATGCCGCGACCGGCCGCTGCACCGCGGTGGAGGTGCTGGCCCGCTGGCATGATGCCGAGCATGGCTGGATCAGTCCGGCCACCTTCATTCCGATGGCCGAAAACCTGGGACTCATCCACGTGCTGGGCAACCAGATCCTGCTCGGCAGCCTCGACTCCCTGAAGCATCTCCAGGGCCAGGGCCGCGACATCCTGATGGCGGTCAACATTTCCAGGCGACAGCTGTTCATCCGGTCCTTCGCCGAGCGCTTGGCGGAGGAGGTCGGCAACCGTGGCCTGCAGCCCGGCCAGCTGATCCTTGAAGTGACGGAGAGCGTGGCCCTCAACGATGTCGAGCGCGGGGCCGATCATGTGCAGGTGTTGCGCCAGGCCGGTTTCCTGATTGCCATCGATGACTTCGGCACCGGCTACTCCTCGCTGTCCCAGTTGCACGAGATGAACGTGGTCGAACTGAAGATCGATATTTCCTTCGTCCGTCGCCTGCACGAGCCGGCCGGCAAGAGCATGGTGCAGGCCATCGTCAACATGGCCCACGCCCTGGGCCTGAAGACCGTGGCGGAAGGAGTCGAGACCCAGGAGGCCGCGGACATCCTGGGCCGGATCGGCGTCAGCTGCCTGCAGGGTTACCTGTTCGGCAAGGCCATGCCGCTGGATCAGCTGGAAATCTGGCTGGGCGACAACGCCGCAAGAACGGGGCAGGGGGTCGCGGCGCCCGCTGCCGGATCGACGAGGGCATGAAATGCATGCGCGCCATGTGATGCAGCTGCTGGCGGCCTGCCTGCCCGCATTGCTCGACGAGGCCCATGCCGCCAACTGGCTCGAGGTGTTCGGCAACGAAAGCCCCGACGCCCCGCTTTTCCGCCCTATGGCCATCCTGCAGCCAACCTATACCCACATCGACGCGGACCCTGTCTCCGGCCTGCAGGGACCGCTCGGCAGCTACAACGGGCAATACACCTTCAACAATCGGATCCAGCCCAATTTCGAGGAACCCAGGCAGTTCCAGTTCATGCGCGCCCGCCTGGGCGCCCGCGGCAAGCTCACCGACAAGATCAACTACTTCGCCCTCATCGAGGCGGGCAGCAATCCCATGACCGCCCAGCGGGACGTGATCCCCAGCATCCTGTCGCTGACCTTCAACCATCTTCCCGGCGCGCGCATCCGCGCCGGCCTTTTCAGGCTGCCCACCGACGAAGAGGCCATGGTGGCGGTGCACAACGCCTATTCCTATACCTACTTCAGCAACGCCGTGCAGAACCTGCTCATCGAACAGCCGGTGCAGTACACCGGCCCCACCGCCAACCCCACGCTGTCGAATGCCCGGGCGGCGAGCGGCTGCAACTGCTTCCATGACTGGGGGGTCCAGGTCTACGACTGGTTCAACCGCGGCAAGTGGGAGTTCTCCTATGCCGCCATGCTGTCCAACGGCGGCGAAATCGAGAACTTTTCCGACCAGGACAACAACAAGGATCTCACCCTGCGCCTGCAGGCTTCCCGTGTTTTCGGCGGCAAGGGGCCGAACCGGCAGGATTTTTCCGTCTATCTCTGGCGCCAGGACGGCGAGCGCCGCTTTGGCGCCGCTGACCATGACCGCATCCGCGAGGGGCTGGGCTTCAAGCTGTCGAAAGGCAAGGGCAGGCTGTCGGGTTCCTGGCTGCGCGGCGACGGCATGATCATCGCCGGCTTCAATCCGCCTTTTCCAGGCAACCCCGTCGCCGTCGGCACCGACGAAAAGGCCGACGGCTGGTACCTGGAGGGGGGCTGGCGCTTCCATCCAAAATGGGAAGTCGACCTGCGCCGGGACGGCTTCATGATGATGACGGAAAACCCCATCAACACCCGCGAACTCACCACGACCACCCTGGGGCTGCGGCACTTCCTGCGCAAGGACATCCGGATCAGCTTCAACTATGAATGGCGGGACATGAAAGTGTCCTATCCGCTCGCCATTCCAGATGCCGCCCCCCAATACCAGCGCAGCAACGCCCTGGCCATCGCCAATAATCTGGGCAATCGTGCCAGCCTGCAGCTCACATGGTTCTACTGAGCTTGCAGTAATACCCAACGCCTGTTCCGGGCAGCGATGCCGTTACTTTCCTTTACTTCCTGACCACAATGTCATTCTTCGTACTCTCCACGATGGCCACCAGTTCCCTCTGCTCCTTCGCCGGCACACCGTAGTTGTTCAGTACGCGGCGGAAGTCCGTCAGCATGGCCTGCCACTCCTTCTCGCTGATATTGAGGTGGGCATGAGATTCCTTCATCCCGCGCCCGGTGTACTTGCACGGACCACCGGTCTGCTGGCAGACCAGCTCGGTCACGCGAAACTTCAGCGCCGCTGCGGGAACGCGTTTTCTGGCCGCATCGATGGCTGGGTTGGCATTCAGCACATCGTTCACCAGCAGCAGATCGATGAAGGTGTCCACCACCACTGAAATGGGATAGTCTCCTCCGAGTCGGTCATAGAGGGATTTCGCGGTCTGGGCTTCGGCAGCCTGGACGGTAGCTGTGCCAAGCATCAAAGCCAGAAGGCCTGCGCGCACGACTGTTTTTGCAAATGACGGTGATTTCAGCATGATCCTGTCTCCTCTAGATTGGCTTGACGCAGATATTGGTAGCCGCTGGTTGCGGCGCCCGCCTGGGCGGCAGGTCAAGCTTTGCCGCCGCCCGATCTCGGGTGGAACCCGAAGATGGTTCTGTAGATGAGTGAAGGGATGCAAATGTCGGTGGTGCTTACGAGCAACCCCACGGCCGTGAGCGCGCCACCGAGCAGGTAACCCAGGGGGAAGACGGGGATGAGCAGGACCATCGACACGGCTTGCAGCCACGCGGGCTGGCGTGTAGAGAACCACCGGCTCCTGACGGGCGAGCCCGTAGCCCCAGACGATCAGCATGAATCCGGCAATGGCTACCAGCGCGTACACGCCTTTCCACGACCATTCGCCCATTCTCGCAGCCATGCGGTTGCGCCAGGAGTCATTGACGATGGACACGGAATGCACGCCGAAGAAGACGAGCAGCCCAAGCAGAAGTACGTTCATCCGATAATCTCGATCAACGGCCGGCAGGCGCAGCGTAGGCATCCCGCCTTCCGGCACGCCCTGATGGAATTACTCAGTCTAGGCCAGGTTTCCACTGCAGGCCGCCCGTCGGGCCGTCTCGGGCAGGCGGGCGGCGGCCTATACTGCGTAAACACTCCATGCCATGGCTGACGCGCCCCCCGAACCCTTGATTCAGGCAATCGGCCGCACGCTTTACCAGCGGGCGCGGGCGCACCCGCCCGGCTTTTACGCCGGGCGCCGCTGGATGCTGAAGCGTGCCATCGCCGACGCGCGGCTGCGCGATGCGCTGTTCCAGTTCGTCGACGTCCTGCCGCAACTGCATGACGCCCCCATGATCGCCGCGCATTTTCGCGCCTACCTCGGCGGCTTCAAGCTGGGCGGGCTGTTCGGGCGGGCGCTGAGATTGGGCGGGCAGCGCTGGATGGCGCCGCTGCTGCGGCGAGCAGTGGCGCGCATGGCGCGGTTGTTCATGGTCGAGGAGGCCCCCGCGGCCTTGTCGGCGACCTTGAAGAAAATGGCCGGCCTGCCCGCAACGGTGAGCCTCGACGCCCTCGGCGAAGCGGTTCTGTCCGAGGCCGAGGCCGACACCTATGCCGCGCGCATCCTGAAGCTGCTCGCCTGGCTCGAGGCCAGTCCCACGCAGCAGCCCGATCTTTCGATCAAGCTTTCCGCACTCACCCCGCGCTTCGACCCGATCGACCTGGAGGGCAGCGTGGCGCGGATGCTCGGCCGCCTGGAACCGATCCGGACCGCCGCCGCGCGGGCCGGCGTCAGCCTCACCCTTGACATGGAAAACCACGACAGCCGGCCGCTGGTGCTGGCGCTGTTCCGGCATCTGGCGGAACGGCCCGGCATCCCGCCCGGGCTCGCGCTGCAGGCCTACCGTCCGGACGCCGAGGCGGACCTGCGCGGCCTGCTCGAACTGCCGTGGACGCCCGCGCGGCCGCTGCGCGTGCGCCTGGTCAAGGGCGCCTACTGGGACAGCGAAGTGGCGCTGGCCGCGCAGCGCTTCTGGCCGAGCCCGGTGCACACCGACAAGGCCGCCACCGACGCCGGTTTCGAGCGGCTCGGCACACTGCTGTTCGAGGCGGGCGAGCGCGTCTATCCGATGATCGCCAGCCACAACCTGCGCTCGCTGGCGCACACGCTGGCGATGGCGCGCGCGCTGGGGCGCAGTGCCGGCAGCTGGGAGGTGCAGATGCTGTACGGCATGGCCGACCCGCTCGCCGCCGCCGTGGTCGCCGAGGGCGCGCGCCTGCGCATCTATCTTCCGGTGGGCGATCTCATCGGCGGCATCGCCTATCTCATCCGCCGGCTGCTGGAAAACACCGCGTCGACGTCGGTGCTGCGCCAGGCCTATCTGGAGGACGCGCCGCCCGAGAGCCTGCTCGCCGCGCCGGCCGTGCCGCCGCCGACGGCGTCGCGCGAGCCGGGATTCCGCAACACGCCGCTGGCCGATTTCAGCCGGGCCGATAGGGTAGGGGCGATGCGCGCGGCATTGGCGCAGGTGACGGCGGAAGAGGGGCGCGACTATCCGCTGCATCCCGTCCTCGGTGCGGGCCTGGCGACGCGCTGGCGCGATAGCCGCAACCCGGCCGACCCGGCGCAGACCCTCGGCCGCATCGAGCAGGCCGAGCCCGCGCACGCGCAGCAGGCGGTGCGTCATGCCGTCGCCGCCTTTCCCGGCTGGCGCGAGACGGCGACGGGCGAACGCGCGCGCCTGTGTCGCGTGGCGGCGCAAATCATGGCCCGTCGCCGCTTCGAGCTGGCGGCGTGGCAGGTGCTGGAAGTCGGCAAGGCGTGGCGGGAGGCCGACGCCGACGTGGCCGAAGCCATCGACTGCTGGAACTTTTACGCCGACGCCGCGGAGCGGCTGCTGGACTGGCGCACGACGCGCGACTTTCCCGGCGAAAAGAACGCCACGCGCTACGAGGCGCTGGGTCCGACGGCCGTCATCGCGCCCTGGAATTTTCCGCTTGCCATCCTCTCCGGCATGAGCGCGGCGGCGCTGGTGTGCGGCAATCCGGTCATCATGAAGCCGGCCACGCTGGCGCAGATCAATGCCTGCCTGCTGCACGAAATCCTGCTGGAAGCCGGATTTCCGCCTGCGGTGGCGCAGCTGCTTCCGGGCGAGGGCGCCAGCCTCGGTACGCTGCTGGCGGCGCACCCCGACGTCGCCGCGATCGCCTTTACCGGCTCGCGCGAGGTGGGGCTGGAACTGATCGAGCAGGCGCACCGGCGCAGCCCGGAGCAAAGGCGCGTCAAGCGCGTGGTATGCGAAATGGGCGGCAAGAACGCGATCCTCGTCGACGAGGACGCCGACCTCGACGAGGCGGTGGCGCACATCCTGGCGTCCGCCTTCGGCTACCAGGGACAGAAGTGCTCCGCCGCCTCGCGCCTGATCAGCGTGGGCCGCGTGCACGAGCGCCTGCTGGCGCGGCTGGCCGGCGCACTGGCGAGCTGGCCGTTGGGCCCGCCCGCCGATCCGCAATTCCGCTTCGGCCCGCTGATCAGCCGGCAGGCGCTGGACAAGGCACAACGCTACTTCGATATCGGCATGACGGAAGGCAGGTTGATTTATCAAGGCTGCGTACCGGATCGCGACGGCTACTATTTCGCGCCCGCTATTTTTGCCGACATCCATGCCCATCACCGGCTGGCGCGCGAGGAAATCTTCGCGCCGATTCTGGCCGTGCTGCAGGCGCCCGATTTTGAAACTGCGCTGACGCTCGCCAACGACAGCGACTACGCGCTGACCGGCGGCGTGTTTTCGCGCCTGCCGCAGCACCTGGACGCGGCGCAGCGGCAATTCCGGGTCGGCAACCTGTACCTGAATCGCGCGATCACCGGCGCCCGCGTCGGCATCCAGCCGTTTGGCGGGACGGCGCTCTCAGGCACAGGCATCCAGGCGGGCAGCGAGGACTATCTGCGGCAGTTCGTGTGGTCGCGCGTGATCAGCAGCAACCAGCTGCGCCATGGCTATGTGCCGGGATAAGCAACTAGCCTGGCTGCGCTCTGCTTGTACTCGACCCGCTTGGCGACCAGCTCGCCCCAGTTGCCCGCACGCATTGCTGGCCCAGAAACCAGAATCCAAAAATTGGTTTGACATCGATCTGGTTTTGTCTAGTATATGAGTGGTGATTTATATACGTGTATTTTGATATGGAATTCCGCGAGCAAGACCAAGCGCAGATCATCCCGGCACTCAAAGTGCTCGGGGAGCCGAATCGCCTGAGCATCCTGTGCGGACTTGGACTCGAATGCCGCCCGGTCACGGACATCATCAACGCGACGGGCCTGGGACAAACCAATGTTTCGTTCCACCTGCGCGTGCTGCGCGAAGCGGGATTCGTCCGCGCCGAGCGGCGCGGCCCGTTCATCTATTACTGCCTCGCCGACCTCGAACTGCTGCGCATCCTGCACGACCTCAAACACTGGCTGGAGGTGCGCCAGGGATCGGCCTCAAGCGGAGTCCATCAGCACAGCAAGCAAGCCAAGCGTCATTCGGCGTTGGCAAGAACCAGGGAGGTGTAGTCATGTGGCCGTCGTATGGACCGTGGGGATGGTTTCCGTTTATGTGGATCTTTCCGCTAACCTTCCTGGTCGTGCTCCTCGTCTTCCTCTTCCGCGGCGAGAGCGGGAGTGGGCCGATGTGCGGCAGGCGGGGGATGCGTGAGAACGGTAAGAGGGAGAAAGAAGAAAGCGCAAGGGAGATTCTCGACGGGCGTTACGCCCGGGGGGAAATCAGCCGAGAGGAGTATCGGCAAATGAAGGAAGAACTCGAATGATGATTCAGGAGCGATTGTTTCCGGCGACGGGGATGCCCGACAGGAACTGGTGGCATGCCTTGTGGCCCGATCCCGATGGCGCCGTCAGGGCCTTGCGCGTTGAGCGAGGAATGACGGTTGTCGACCTGGGCTGCGGCTACGGCTACTTCACCGCCGCCATTGCCCGGCAGGTTGGGCTGGGGCGCGTCGTCGGATTTGACCTTGATCCGGAGATGCTTGAGCAGGCGCAGGCGGCTTGCGAGGGGCTGGCGAACTGTGACTGGTTGCTCGGAGACGCCAGGGAACTGGGCAGTCTGATTGGAGCGCCGGCGGACTATGTGCTGATCGCGAACACCTTTCACGGCGTGCCGGACAAAACGGCGCTAGCCCGGGAGGTCGCTGTGGCCTTAAAGCCAAACGGCCGCTTTGCCATCGTCAATTGGTATCCATTGCCCCGCGAAGATACGACCGTCCTGGGCCAGCCGCGTGGGCCGAGTGCCGAATTGCGCATGTCGCCGGAGCAGACCCGTGCGGTCGTAGAGCCGGCCGGCTTCAAGCTGGAAACGTTGGTCGAGTTGCCTCCCTATCATTACGGGGCAATCTTCGTCCGCTCGAACTGAGCTGAAGGGCGGCGTGATGCTGCCGACGCGATGTTGATGCAGGATGGAGGGCTGGGGCAAGATGCGGGGATTGATATTCTTGGGGCTTTTTCTACAGCCTAGTTAGGGTGCTCACATGACCCCCATGCCCGATTTCTGGATAGAACACAAATCTCGCTTGCGCAGTTACGTTGCCAAACGTGTGCGAGAAAGTGGCGCTGTTGATGACATTCTTCAAGACGTATTTCTCAAGGCCTACGCAAGCCTGCATACGGTTAAATCTCCCGGCAGCCTCGCCGCCTGGTTGTACCGTATTGCGGCGAACTCAATAACTGACCACTACCGGGGGCAAAAGCCATCGGAAGAAATATCTGATGAATTCGCGGCCCCTGAACCGGAGCCTGACTACTTCGCCGAATTGGCCTCATGTCTCCAACCGCTGATTGCCGATTTGCCTGAAACCTACCGGCTACCTCTTGTATTGTCGGAGGTTGATGGGCTGACACAGAAAGAGGTGGCAGTACGATTGGGGCTTTCCCTATCGGGCGCGAAGTCGCGCGTGCAGCGTGGCCGCGAGAAGCTCCGGCAGCTTCTGTTCAAGTGTTGCGACATAGAGACCGGACGAAGTGGCATCGTCGGCTATGAGGTCCGCGACAAACGGCGAGGTTGCGATTGTGGCTAACTTGATTCTTGCGTCCTTTTCGAACGATCGCCGTCTATATGGGTACGGTGCAATAAGTACCGCAACCATGAAGAACGGAGAGAATCCATGAACGATGTAAGACACGACGAAATTCGCCAAGCTGTGCGCCAACAATACAGTCGCGTGGCGGAAAGCGAGGGCTGCGGTTGCGGGCCGGCCTGCTGCGGGGAAACGACAGCTACCGCCGACACACTCTCTCAGGCGTTGGGATATTCGACAGACGAAACTGCCCTTGTCCCCGAGGGCGCCAACATGGGCTTGGGCTGCGGCAACCCGCAGGTCATCGCTAATTTAAAGACAGGTGAAACAGTTCTTGATCTTGGCAGTGGCGGTGGATTCGATTGCTTTCTTGCTGCCAGGCAGGTGGGTGATTCAGGCAAGGTAATCGGCGTTGATATGACATCGGCGATGGTTTCAAAAGCGCGGGCCAACGCAGAAAAGGGAGGTTACCGGAATGTTGAATTCCGACTCGGCGAAATTGAAAACCTGCCCGTAGCTGACGGAACGGTGGATGCGATTATCTCAAATTGCGTCATCAACTTGTCGCCGAACAAACTTCGGGTATTCGCTGAATCCTATCGGGCCTTGAAACCGGGTGGCAGGCTGGCCATCTCGGATGTTGTGGCGTTTGCCGAACTACCCAAGGATATTCAGCGTGATATGGCGCTCTTCACTGGTTGCATGGCCGGTGCATCGCTGATTTCCGAGGTGAAAGAAATGTTGAAAACAGCCGGTTTCCAACAGATTCGTGTTGCACCAAAAGACGAAAGCAAGACATTCATACGTGACTGGGCGCCAGATACGGCCATTACGGATTACGTCGTTTCTGCAACCATTGAAGCGATCAAACCCGCAACCTAACATGGTGGTCAACCGGACCTGCGCAAAGAAGCCGTGCAGGCCGGTTACCTTTACGTTGACGCTGTAGAAAAACCCTTTTCCAGCCGAATCATCGGTACATAAAAACGGCGTGGTTTTTTCCACGCCGTTTTTAATTCTTGCTGGTGCAATTCGGCTCACCGTTTCGACGTGAAGCTCTGATCAAGTCAGGATGTCGTCTGAGGGGCGTGTTGCGGGCACTCTATCCCGCTCCTATTGCGCATACCCGTGATGCGCCAGCTTCTCGATGTTGTGTACCAGGCAGTAGAGCTTCCATCGCGCATCTTTTTCTGCCTTCTCAAGGTAAAGCGATTGAGCTGTTTGTTATGCCGCAGATTGCCGAACACCGGTTCCACCGTGGCAAAACGCCGACCGTATGTTAGCGGCCGGGGTCTGCTTGCTCGCGGGCCCCGTACCGAACTGGACCATTCAAGCCACTTTCTGCTTGTACTCAACCCACTTGGCGACCTGCTCGTCCCAGTCGTCGGAGCGGAAGTAGGGGTTGGAGCGCGGCTCCCGGATCATGTTGGGGTCGACCGGAATATCCAGGGCTTCCAGGAAGTTGGCCAGGCCGATGCGCTCGATCATTTCACCGGTACGCTCGTGGTCCAGCGCATTTTCCGAGAAAAAGTCGAGGACGTTGCGCGCCAGGTCGTTCAGTCTCTCGAAGTCCTCGTCGGTTTCCAGTTTCATGAACGGGATGATCACGGAGCCTATGGTGGCGCCGATCTTCAGCACCCCCTTGCCGCCCACCAGGATGGACACGCCCTTGTCCTTGCCGGGCAAAAGACCGCCGGGGATGACGTTGAGGCAGTGCATGCAGCGCACGCAGTTCCTGTTGTCGATGCACAGGGCATTGCCGTCGCCCAGGTGGGCCACCGAGGTGTGCGGATCGGACTGAAGCTTGTCGGACGCCACCACCGTGATGGCCTTGGTCGGGCAGCGGCCGACCACGTCGTTGAACAGGTCGTTCATGCCGTGCGCCGTGAAGTAATCCCGGACCTGCGCCTCGTTGACGCGGATATTGTCGCGCCAGGTGCCGATGGTGGCCATGTCGGAACGCTGGATGGCGTTGACGCAGTCGTTCGGGCATCCGGAGAACTTGAACTTGAATTTGTACGGCAGGGACGGCCGGTGCATGTCGTCGATGTTGTTGTTGATGACGGTGCGCAGCGCGCGCGCCTCGTCGAAGCAGGACATTTCGCAGCGCGCGGCGCCGACGCACGACATCGAGGTGCGCAGCGCGGGGCCGGCGCCGCCGAGGTCGAAGCCCATTTCGTTGAGGCCGTCGAACGCCGTCTGCACATTTTCGGTGCTGATGCCCTGGAACATGATGTCGCCGGACTGGCCGTGGAAGGCGATCAGGCCGGAGCCGCCGCTGTCGATCCAGACGTCGCACAGCTTGCGCAGCAGGTCGGAGGAATAGTGCATGCCGGCCGGCGGCTGCACGCGCAGGGTGTGGAACTCGGCCGCCTCGGGGAACAGCGGCTTGCCGGATTCGTCCTTCAGCTCGGTAAAACGCGGAATGATGCCGCCGCCGTAGCCGAACACGCCGACCGTGCCGCCTTTCCAGTAGCCCTTGCGGGTTTCGTAGGAGGTTTCCAGCTGGCCCAGCAGATCGGCCATCATGCCGCTGTCCCTGGCCAGACGCTTGAGGCCGGTGACGAAGCTAGGCCACGGGCCGCTTTCGAGCTGGTCGAGCAGGGGGGTGTCATGGAGGGTGCGTTGCGTAGACATGGCGATATCCTTCAAAAAAAGAAAGCCTGGACTCAGTCTAGACAATACTTGACCATTTTTATCGGAATAACCCAAACGGGTAGGTATCCACGGAAAATCGGTCCCCTCACCCCTCATCCCTCACCCACAATGACGACGCGAACGACCAGATTTCCCGCCGGGTCGGTCGCGGCGCATTGCCGGGCAGCGAGCGTGCCGCCGCCGGCCGGTGGCTGAAAGCGGAAATCCCCGCCTGCGTCCGCAGCCGATTGCGCCTCGGGTCCGATCAGCGCGCCTAGATCGAACGGTTCGAAACGTTCAGAACCGGGCGCGGGGAGGCCCAGCAGCACGCCGGCCAGCGGCGACATGCCAAGAATTTTCCAGTCCGGGTCGGTGAGCACCACGGCGCCGGGCAATTGCGACAGGATGCCGCCGCGCACGTTGTGCGCCAGCGCCAGGCTGGCCTGGAGACGGGCCAGTAGTTCCTTTCGACTGAACGGTTTGCTGATGAAATCGGTGGCGCCGGCCTCGATGCCGCGGATGCGCTCTTCGGGCAGCGACAGTGCGGTGACCATGATCACCGGCAGGGTGGCGAACGCGGGGTCGCGCCGCACCGCCTGGCACACCTCGTAGCCCGTCATGCCGGGCATGCGCACGTCCAGTACCATGGCGTCCGGTTTTTCCCGCCGCAGGATTTCCAGCGCCTCCGGGCCGTTGCCGGCTTCCAGCACCCGGTAGCCGGCGTCCCTGAGGATCAGGCGCAGCAGCTTGACGTTCGGCGGGGCGTCGTCGACCACCAGGATCGTCGCGCCGACGGCGCCGGGCAGCGGGGAAGAAAAGCCTTCTTCAGGCATGGCCGGCCTTTCTGCCTTCGCGGAGATAGCGCTCCACCACTTCCGGCAGAAGCCGGGTATCGATCGGCTTGCTCAGATACGCGTCGAAGCCCGCGGTCAGGAAACGGCTCTCGTCGTCCTTCATGGCCTGGGCCGTGATGGCCAGTGCCGGAACCTGGTCGAACGCCGGATCCGCACGCATGGCGCGGATCACATCGAGGCCGCTGCCGTCGCCGAGACGGATGTCCAGCAGCAGCAGATCGGGTTTTTCATGCGCGAGCAGGGCCAGGGCCTGTTCCACGCTGACCGCTTCGCTGATGCGATAGCGTCCGCCACCCAGGACGATCCGCACCAGCTTGCGGTTGGTGTCGTCGTCCTCGACCAGCAAAATATGTTTGGCCTGCTCTTGCATGGTTCGCTCAGGTTTCTCCGGTTCGCTTTTCCTGTTTGAAGAGCAGGGTGATCGCCGCCAGCAGGCGTTCTTCGACCATTTCGTCCTCCTGGACCAGGACGAACTCGATACGGTCTTCCTCGCGTGCGGGGCCCAGCGGGCCGGGCCGGCTGAGGGCAAGGACAGGAACGTGGAGGGTATCGGGTGCCGCTCGCAGCCATTCCAGCAGGGCGAAATAGTCCATTCCTTCCGCCAGGAGGTCGGTCACCACCAGATCGGGGTGGGTATACGCCGCAAGCGCAGCGGCCTCTTCGGGGCCGAGGGCCTGAATCACTTCGTAGTCTTCCTGGGCAACGATCATTGCCAGCAGCTGCAGTTCGTCGGGGTCGGTGTGCACCACCATCACTTTGCGGCAAGCCCGGCCGGCGTTTGTCTTTCGCGCAACGCAGCGCTTCAGGGCGTGGAGCAGGGCGCTGCGTTCCACCGGCTTGACCAGGTAGTCCGCGGCGCCCAGCCGGAACCCCAGCGTCTGCTGGTCCAGCACCGAGACGATCACCACCGGGATGTCCCGGGTGCGGGGCGAGGCCTTGAGCATGGCCAGCACTTCCCAGCCATCGCGGTCGGGCAGCAGGATGTCCAGGGTGATCGCCTTCGGACGGCAGCGGTCGGCGAGTTCCAGGGCTGTGACGCCGTCGGCGGCGAGCAACACGCCGTACCCGGCCCGGGTGAGGCTGAGCGTCAGCAGTTTGGCCGCACGGGGGTCGTCCTCGACGACCAGGATGGTATTGGCCGGATCCGGGCATGGCCTGCGATCCTTAACGGTGTTCATGGCGCTCATTTCGAGTTTCCCGAGTCTGGCTTTTTATTGCCGCCTGGCGGCCGCAGGGGGAGCAGGACGTGAAACACGCTGCCTTCCCCGAACCGGCTCTCCAGCCAGATCCGCCCGCCGTGCGCCTCCACCAGCCGCTTGGAAAGCGCGAGGCCGAGACCGGTTCCCTCATGGCGGCGAGCGTGCGAATCGTCCACCTGGCTGAATTCGACAAAAATGCGCTGCATGTCTTCCGGCCGGATGCCGATGCCGGTGTCGGCGATGGCCAGGTGCAGCTGGCCGTCCTCGATCGCGGCCGAGACATTCACCCCGCCCCGGTCGGTGAATTTCACCGCGTTCGACAGCAGGTTGAACAGGATCTGCTTGAGCCGGATCTGGTCGGCGGTGATCAGCCCGAGGTCGGGAGGCAGGTTCAACTGGATCGCAATACCCTTTTTCTCGGCAGCCCCGCGCAGGGTGGTGACGGCCTCGCGCACGGTCTGCGCGACCGGAAAGGTTTCGTAGAAGAGTTCCAGCCGGCCCGACTCCACCTTGGCGAGATCGAGCACGTCGTTGATCAGGCGCAGCAAGAGCTGGCCGGCGTTGTGGACGTCGCCGAGGTACTCCATCTGTTCGGCATTGAGCGGACCGGGGATCTGGTCCTGCAGCACTTCGGTGAAACCAATGATGGCGTTGAGCGGGGTGCGGAACTCGTGCGACATGTTGGCCAGGAACTGGCTCTTGGCGGCGCTGGTCGCCTCGATCGCGACATTGAGCTCGCGCAATCTTTCCATGGTGTCCAGGTAATGCACCATGTAGCTTTCGATGCCGAGCTGCATGTCCAGGTTCATGATTTTGTCCAGCGCCAGGATATGCGCCACCACTGCTTGTGAATCGTCTTTCCAGCGCTCCAGGATCATCGGGTAGAGGATGCGATGGTAGAGCCGGAAGGCGCCGATGAACCAGTGTGGCTCGACGTGAATGGCGTTGTGGATGAAGCCGATACGCCAGCGGCGCTCCATGTACCTGGCGTCGTAGGGGCCGCGCAACGATTGCATGAGATAAGTTTTTTGCGCCTCCTTGAGGCGGGTGACCATCCCTTCGTCCCTGAACACCCGGCGCGTCTCATAGAAGGAAAGCAGGTGTTGATAGAAGTGGTCCGCAATTTCCACCAGGTGCGGCTCGAACAACTCTTCCAGATCGTGGAGCAGCTCGATATCCCGTTCGCCAAGCTCCTGGAACGCCAGCCGTAGATGGCATTTTTCCTCGCTGTAATCAGGCAGTATCAGCTCGCTTGGGAGGGGTTCCGCCATGTCGTCATCTCCCGTCCGTCTCGGCAATCGCGGCATGCCGCCCGGGTTTCACGTCCTCCTCCGGGCTACCTAGCGCCGCCTGCTTTTCAGCATAGTCCAGCATCGCCGCCACCAGCGTGCCGTGGCTCCAGGTGAGGGGCGAGACCGACAGGAATTCCCCGCTCAGCGGATGCACCTGCTCGGGCAATACTCCGGAAGGCAGGGCACGCCTGGCCACCCAATCCAGCAGCGGCACGGCCCGTTCCAGCTCCTTGGGGCTGCGGGCCGCCGCGATGCGGACCTGGGCGAGCCACAGGGTGCAGACGATCCAGGGGTTGCCCGGAATCCCCTCGCGCACCAGCGCACGCTGGTAACCGTCGTCCTCGTAGCGCGCCAGGCCGCCGCTTCCCGCCTGCACCCACAGGCGCTGCTCCACCGCCTGGACGGTTTGCGCAATGCGCGGGTCGAGCGGGTCGAAACCGCCGAAGATCACCAATCCCAACAGACTGGAATCCACCGTGGCATCCCGGATCTGCACGCCGTCCTCGAACAGGATGCCACGGGCGTAGCGGCCTTCGCGCTGGCAATACAGGTGCCGGTCGATGGCCTGCTTCATGTCCTGCGCGCCGTTCAGGCAGGCCTCGGCCCGCGCCTCGTCCTGGAACAGGGCCGCCAGCTCCGCCGCGGCGCGCAGCCCGGCGATGACGGTGGCCGCGGTATAGGTGAACACGCCGCGCCGCTCCTCCCACAGATCGTAGCTGGGCAGCGGCAGGCCGGTCTTGTCGTCGCGGAAATTCAGCAGGAAATCGGCCGCCTGCTCGACGAAAGGACTGTAGAGCGGGCGGATCGCCTCGATGTCGCGGTGCACCGCGTAGTGGTGCCAGATCGCCCAGATCACCAGGGCGGTCTCGTCCTCCTGGATCGGGAAGACCATTTCCTCGCCCTCCAGCCAGGGCTGCCAGGAACTGCCCACCGAGCCATCGGGGTTGTATTTGTGCATGAGGAAGCCGGTTTCGGCCAGGATGCTGGCCGAGTAACTGTAGCCGGCCGCCTTCCGGGTGCAGAACTCGAGGAACTGCCGGCTCAGGCTGCCATACCCGGCGCGGTCCAGCGCCTGGGCGACGATGGCGCCATCGCGCGGCCACATGTAGCTGTAGGTGTCCTGGTTGAACTGGCGGATGTCGGTGTCGTTGGCCGCCAGCACCGCGCCGCCGCGGTCGATCTGGGTGCGCAGGATGAGCAGGCTGCGGCGGTAGCGCTCGACCAGCAGCTCGGGCAGACCGGGAAAGGCACGCGCGCCCGCGCTGATCCAGTGGCGCCAGTAGTCGATGTTGCGCGCGATCAGCCGCTCGGGGCCGCTGCGGATGACGAACTGGTGCAGCGCCTCCACTGCGCGGTAGTTCTCGCCCACGGCCATCCAGTAATGGCAGACCGCTTCCTGGCCCGGGGCGATCGACAGCGGGATGCCGACTACCGAATCCACCGCACCCTGCGAGATGGGATTGCCGCCCAGTTTGCCGTCCTCGGCATCGCGCCAGGTGCCTTCCAGGCCTCGGTGGCGCTTGCTGCCGGTGGCAAAGGCGCTTACGCCCAGGGCCGCCTCGGTGGCGCAGCTCATCATGAAATAGCGGGGGCCCTTGTAATGCACCAGGCAGGCGTTGCGAGGGTCGAAAAACACCGTGTCGCCGATCTCGTTTTCCAGCACGTTGAGATCGGTATGAAAAAACAGGCGCGGCTGCAGCGGCCTGTCGGAAAGGTTCCGCACCCGCACCTGGCGCAGCAGGATGTTTTTCTCGTAGTCGATCGTGTCATTGAAATGAAGCCGCAACGGCAGGTTGGGCGGGGCGGCGGTCACCGCGGTGACCAGGGTGTCCGGCACATAGGCCCGCTCCAGCGTCCAGCGGTCGCGGTCGAGCCAGGAGAACGCCCCGTCCAGCCACACGCCGAAACGCCATGGATAGCCCAGCGCATGGTTTTCCTTGCCGACCCGGGGGTAATAGAAATCCCGGATCTGGTAATCCAGATCGAAGCTGGCGAGCAGGGTTCCGTTGCCGATGGGCAGATCGCGCGGCATGCGTCTTCATCCCCATTGTCCGATTCATCAATCATAGACGAGCGATGTGGCGGCACATTTTCCGCAGGCTGCCGCAACGCACGGCGGGTATCCGGGCAGGGCACAACCGGAGGCAATCCGCCGGCTTGTCTTTTGATTGCGAGGTGCTAGAAAGCGATCTCCACTATCTTTCGAAAGGGTGAATGATGCGTAAATCGCTCGTGATACTGCTGCTTGGCCTGTTTACCCATGCCGCGCAGGCCCTGGACGATGTCGTTTCAGTCAAGCTCGAAGCGCAGAGCAATTCGGGACAAAACGGCACCGCAACCTTGATGCCGGAAGGCGACACAACCAGGGTTGTGATCGAGATTCCCAACATGCCTGCCGGCGTTGCCCAACCCGCACACATCCATCTTGGACGCTGCGACAAGCTGGACAAGGCGCCGAAGTGGCGTCTGGAAGACGTTGTGGGCGGACGCTCCGTGACCGTGGTTCCCGTGCCGCTGGATGTCATCCTGAAAGACAGGACGGCGATCAACGTCCACAAGAGCGCGGCCGAGGCGCAGATTTATGTTTCCTGCGGAAATATCATCGGGACGATGTAGCGGCCGTCGCAGCGCGGGGCGGGGGGGGGCCGCCCTCCGGGACGGCGTTTACCTGCTTACGGAAAGCTGGTTGATCACGTTGTCCACGCCAAACAGGCACCAGGCGTCCTGTTCGGCCCGGTTCTTCTCGGCCTGGGTAGCGACCAGTCCATCCAGGGTGACCACGTAATTGCGGGTGTGGACGCGGATCTGCCCGGGATCGGGGATCAACGGATCCATCTCCAGCACCAGCGAGAGGGCATCGCTGACCTCGTCGTCGTTGTCCTGTTCCGGCGGCAACACTTCCAGTGCGTTCACCACGTCGCGGCAACCCGGCGTCCACCATGCCAGCACCCCCGCCATGCGCTTGTGGGATAGGCTGATGACCCAGCCATCCAGCGTCACCACGCCATTCTTTACCGAAACCAGGAGATCGCCGCTGGCATCCTCCCCGTCGGCTTCCTGCAGGGTGAGGGTCTCGCCCTTCCTGATCGCGCGCAGGGTGCAGTTCTTCAGTTCGCGCGCGTCCAGCAGCAAGGCCGTGAGGGCGTCCAGAATCGCGCCGTCGCCCCGGGGTTCCGGCGGCGCCACGTGCAGCCGGTCGACCACCCCGCGCACCGATGGCGTCGCTCCCGCGAGTTCGAGGGCGAGTTTTTTCGCGGCGATGCTCCCGACATCGCCTTCCAGAACCAGAACGTCGTTCTCCGTCAGGTCGATCCGAACGGGCCAGCGATGCAGGTTGATGCGCGGCTCGTGCTCGAGCGCCGCCCACAGCGTTTTGAGGATGGGATTTCCATTTTGCATGTCAAGGCACCTCCCCATTCAACATAGCATATGGGTCTCATGTCCTTCCGGCCTTCAGTCCTCCCGGCCATGACCCGGCTATCCATGGCTCATCCGCCACCTGCGGGACATGCAGATCGAATGTCTCAATTACGCCCACGAATCCGGCACGGACCAGCCCGACGCAGCCGGATGGGCCTGGCCGCAATGCAAGCCTTGATGCGGCGCCGCGATGCGCAATGCGCAATGCGCACAGCGCTGCCCGGCGCTGCCTATTTCAGGCCGGCCTTCCCCCACAGTTCCTCCAGGCGCTGGTCGCGGCCGCAGCGATAGCGGTAGAACTTGTAGCGCACGGGGTTCTTCAGGTAATAGTCCTGGTGATAGGCCTCGGCCGGGGTGAAGACGCCGGCCGCCACGATTTCCGTCACGATCGGCTGGGGAAACGGCCTGGACTTTTCCAGCGCCGCCTTCGACTGTTCCGCGAGGCGTCGCTGTTCCGCGTCGTGATAGAAAATGGCGCTGCGGTACTGGTCGCCGACGTCGCAGAACTGCCGGTTGGGCACGGTCGGGTCGATGTTGCGCCAGAACACATCGAGTAGCTTCGCGTAGCTGACCTTGGCCGGATCGTAGGCGATCTCGACCGCCTCGGCGTGGCCGGTGCCGCCGGCGGACACCGCCTCGTAGGTCGGGTTTTTGGTATGGCCGCCGATATAGCCGGAGGTCGTCGACACCACCCCGTCGAGCTTGTCGAATGGCGGCTCCATGCACCAGAAGCAGCCGCCCGCGAAGGTGGCCCTGGCGAAGGCTGCGTCGGACTTCGCCGGCGCGGCGTCCGCAGCGTTCGGCAGGCCGGGTATCGCAAGCATGGCCAGCAACAGCATGGTAAAGATCCGATTTGTCATCATGGCTTGATCCTCCTGATATCACGAAGTTTTCGACCCGCCCGCAGCGCGTTGGTTGCCTGGGCAGTCCGATGTAGTGGAATTTTCAGGCGGGCCTGCCAGTCTTAGGTTAACCAGTCCTGGGTTAAGTAGCGAGAAAGAGAGGTCCATCATGAAACGGCGCACTTTTCTGGGCGCAGTCACGCTCACTCCCCTGGCCATGGCGGGCGTAGCTTGCGACAGTTCGGCACGGCCGGCGGCCACGGCCAGCGAACAGGAAGTCGAGGCGATGCGCCGCGACTGGAAGGCGCTGCTGGCGCCGGGCGCGGACGTCACGCTCACCACCGAGCCGCTGCGCAGATCCGAAGCGGAGTGGAAAAAGATCCTCAGCCCGGCGCAGTTCGACGTGCTGCGCGGGGATGGCACCGAGCGCGCGTTTTCCAGCCCGCTCGACCGCGAGAAACGACCGGGCGTCTACGCCTGCGCCGGCTGCGGCCTGCCGCTGTTCACCTCGCGCATGAAGTTCGACAGCGGCACCGGCTGGCCCAGCTTCATCACCCACATTCCCGGCCACGTCGGCACTAAAAAAGATTTCAAACTGATCCTGCCGCGCACCGAATACCACTGCGTCCGCTGCGGCGGACACCAGGGCCACGTGTTCGACGACGGCCCGCCGCCGACGAAGCAGCGCTGGTGCAACAACGGCGTCGCGCTCAGGTTCATCCCGGCCTAGCCCATTCCCATCGCGGTGCGCCGGTTGATCGGATCATCGGCCGGCGGCCCGATGAAAAGCTGCAGCAACAGCCCGCCAGCTTGAGTTTGGGAAATACCGTCTATAAATGGATTTGCATCGCCTGCCCGATACGGCGGCTCGGCGAACGTCATTCCGGAACGCTGCCGCATGCACGGGCAGCGTTCCTTACCCAACAGCAAAGGAGATTCAGATGAACAAGCCAATCAACACCCTGGCCGCCCTGTCCATGCTTGCCGGCGCACTGGCAGGCCTGCCGGGGACGGCTGCAGCCGATGAGAAAGCCATGCCGCGTGCGGGAATGATGCAGGGCGCGAAAGCGGGCGTCATGGGCTGCCCCGGCTACGGAACGATGGGCCCCATGATGGGCGGCATGGGCTATGGAATGGGTATGGGAATGATGGGTGGCATGGGCCCGGGGATGGGCATGATGGACGGCGGCATGAGCGGATTCGGCCCGGGCATGATGGGCATGGGGCCGATGGCCATGCTCGACCTGAGCGATGCGCAGACCGCCCAGCTGCAGAAGATCCAGGCCGAGTTCATGAAGGCGCATCGTCCGCTCATGCGCCGGATATGGGACGAAAAGAAACAGCTTTGGGATTTGACGAAGGCGGAAAAACCCGACCCGGCGGCGGTCGGCAAGGCCTACGGCAGGCTCGCGGATCTGCAGCGCCAGGCGCTCGAGGCCCACATCGACGCGGAAAACAAGATGGCTGCCGTGCTGACCAAGGAACAGCAGGCGCAAATGCGCCGCGGCTTTGGCCGCGGCATGTGGGGTAACTGATCAATCACGGGAGCGAACGACATGATGGGCGGCTACGGCATGACAGGCGGCTTCGGATTCGGCTGGATATTCATGATTCTGTGGGCGATGCTCATCATCGTCGGCATCGTCGTGCTGGTGAAATGGATAAGCGCACCCTCCGCTACGGAAGGGCGCAGCGGCGAGAGCCGGGCGTTGAACATCCTCAAGGAACGCTATGCGCGGGGCGAGATCGACGAGCAGGAATTCCAGAAGAAGAAGCACGATCTGACCCAGTAGCCGTGCATCCCGGCATCCGATAGCCGCCGGGAGAAAGGAACAGGAATGAATCGGAAGCGTGGGTTCTGGATCGCCCTGTGGCTGGTACTTGTCGTCGTGACAGGATGGCTGGCATGGGCTCACGGCCCGATGGGAACGGGCTACGGGCCGTGGCATGGCTGGGGCCGCATGGGCGCCTGGGAAATGGATCGCGGCGGCCCGCATGCGTGGCATGGCATGGGACCCGGGATGATGGGATTCGGTATGTGGGGGCATGGCGGGGATTACGCCACGATGCTCCGGCTGCTGACCGACCTCACGCCGGAGCAGGCCGAAAAAATCGAACCGCTGCAGGCGGAGCTGACCCGGCGCAACCTCGACTTGATGCGGCAGCGCCGGGAGGCGCAGACTCGCCTGAACCAGCTGTACGCCAGCGAAAAACGGGACTGGGAGGCGATTCGCGCCGCCGCGCGGGCCGTGTTCGATCTGCAGCGCCAGCAAATGGAAGCGGCCATCGACACGCAGCAAAAAATCGATGGCCTGCTGACCGACAGCCAGCGCCGGCAAATGGCCCATGCCTGGCGCAGCCAGGGATGGCTGTGGCGCCATGACCGGCAACGCGCCCTGCCATGAGGATCGGTAAGAAGCGCCATGGCCATTGATCCCGTCTGCGGCATGAAGGTGGCCGAGGATGCGCCCCTGCAGCACCGTTTCGAGGGCGTCACCTACCGTTTCTGCAGCGAACATTGCCTGCACCGGTTCCGCGACCATCCCCATCGGTACCTGAAGCCGGGCGCGGCGTCGCCCCCCGCATCGGCCTCGGATGCCAGGGAGATCTACACCTGCCCCATGCATCCGGAAATCCGGCAGCAGGGGCCGGGCGCCTGCCCCAAATGCGGCATGGCGCTGGAGCCGGTCAATCCGCCCGCAGCGGCGCCGAAAACCGAATACACCTGCCCGATGCACCCGGAAGTGGTGCAGGACCACCCCGGCGCCTGCCCCAAATGCGGCATGGCGCTGGAGCCCCGCACCGTCGCGGCGGAAGAGGACAACGCCGAATTGCGCGACATGAGCCGGCGCTTCCGGGTCAGCACGGTGCTCGCCATCCCGGTCCTGTTCAGCGCCATGGGCGCGGAGTTCTGGCCCGAAGCCGTCGGTGAAATCATTGCGCCGCAGTCGCGGCAATGGCTCGAACTTTTTCTGGCTACCCCGGTTGTGCTGTGGGGCGGTTGGCCTTTTTTTGTAAGGGGTTGGCGTTCATTGCTCACGCTAAACCTCAATATGTTCACCCTCATTGCGCTCGGCGTGGGGGTGGCCTGGAGCTACAGCACGGTCGCCGTTTTGGCGCCGGGAATCTTTCCGCGCCCGGTGTTCCACATGGGCGTGGTGCCGGTCTATTTCGAGGCCGCGGCGGTGATCACCGCGCTGGTGCTGCTGGGGCAGGTGCTGGAGCTGCGCGCCCGCAGCCAGACCAACGCCGCCATCAAGCTGCTGCTGGGCCTGGCGCCGAAGACGGCGCGCATCGTGCGCGACGACGGCAGCGAAGCGGACATCCCGCTGGAGCAGGTTCATCCCGGCGACCGCCTGCGCGTCCGTCCCGGCGAGAAGATCCCGGTGGACGGCACGGTCACCGATGGGGCCAGCTATGTCGACGAATCCATGGTCACCGGCGAACCGGTGCCGGTGGAAAAACGCGCCGGCGTCAGGCTCATCGGCGCCACGGTGAACGGCACCGGCAGCCTGCTGATGACGGCGGAGAAGGTCGGCAGCGAAACCCTGCTGGCGCGGATCGTCCAGATGGTGGCGGAGGCGCAACGCTCGCGCGCCCCGATCCAGAAACTGGCGGACGTGGTCGCGGGCTATTTCGTCCCGGCGGTGGTGCTCATCGCCGTGGCGACCTTCGCGGTGTGGTACCTGGTGGGCCCGGAACCGCGGCTGGCGCATGCGGTGATCAACGCCGTCGCGGTGCTGATCATCGCCTGTCCCTGCGCCCTCGGGCTCGCCACGCCGGTTTCGATCATGGTCGGCACCGGACGCGGCGCCATGATGGGAGTGCTGTTCAGGAACGCCGAGGCGCTGGAGGTGATGCGCAAGGTGGACACCCTGGTGGTGGACAAGACCGGCACCCTCACCGAAGGACATCCCGAGCTGGTGAGCGTCACCCCGGCCGCGGGCTTCGACGAAACGGAGGTCGTGCGACTCGCCGCCGGCATCGAGCAGGCCAGCGAGCATCCCCTGGCCGCCGCCATCGTTCGCGGCGCGGAAAAACGCGCGGTCGAACGGCTAGCCGTGGCGGATTTCCAGTCGATTACCGGCAAGGGCGTCACCGGCACGGTGGACGGGCGCCGGATCGCCCTCGGCAACCTCGCGTTGCTGCAGGACCTCGGCATCGACGCGGGCGAGCTTCCGGCGCAGGCCGACGCCCTGCGCGGCGAGGGCCAGACGGTGATGTTCCTCGGCGTCGACGGCCGCGCGGCCGGCCTCATCGGCGTGGCCGATCCGATCAAGCCGACCACGCTGGAGGCGATCCGCGCGCTGCACGAAGAAGGCATCCGCATCGTCATGCTCACCGGCGACAGCCGCGTGACCGCCGAGGCGGTGGCCGCCAAACTGGGCATCGATCAGGTGCAGGCGGAAGTCCTGCCGGACCAGAAAGCCAGTGCGGTCAAACAGCTGCAGGCCGAAGGCCGCATCGTCGCCATGGCCGGCGACGGCATCAACGATGCTCCCGCCCTGGCCCAGGCCCAGGTCGGCATCGCCATGGGCACCGGCACCGACGTCGCCATGGAAAGCGCCGGCGTGACCCTGGTCAAGGGCGACCTGCGCGGCATCGTGCGCGCCCGGAAACTCTCGCACGCCACCTTGCGCAACATCCGTCAGAACCTGTTCTTCGCCTTCATCTACAACTCGCTCGGGGTGCCGGTCGCCGCCGGCGTGCTGTATCCATTCTTCGGCCTGCTGCTTTCGCCCATGATCGCCGCGGCGGCCATGAGCTTCAGCTCGGTGTCCGTGATCACCAATGCGTTGCGCCTGCGGCGCATCAGCCTCTGAACCACCGCAAAGTACATCCAAGTATCAAGAGGAAGCGAATTGTTCTTGATAATCGACCCAAATTCCAAGGAGGCAACATGTTCAAGCGAATCCTGGTAGCGGTGGATGCCAGTCAAACCGGCGAACTGGCACTGCGGACGGCAGTCGGGCTTGCCGCGGAAATGCAGGCCCGGCTTCGGATCGTGCACGCGGTCGATGCCGCGCACATCAACATGAGCGCCGAGTTTCCCACGCTGTCGGAAGTGACCGAGGTATCCGAAAGCATCGTCAAGGCCGGGCAAAAAGTCCTGAGCGATGCGGAAGCGACCGCGGCGGCCGCAGGGCTTGCCGCCGAAACCCATCTCATCACCATCGACACCCTGAATCAGCGCATTCCCGAAGTCATCGCCAACGATGCGGAAGCCTGGCCGGCCGACCTCATCGTCATCGGCACGCACGGCCGGCGCGGTCTGAGCCGCCTGTTCCTCGGCAGCGTCGCCGAGGGCGTCGCGCGCGTGGCGACCAAGCCCGTTCTGCTGGTTCGCGGGAAATGAGCGCAGCGATTCCGCGGCAGCTTTGTTGACAAAGCCATGGCAGGGACTAGAAAAAAGCAGACAGTTGTATGGAACAGGCGATTTGAAATAGTGGGGGCGGCGCCCTCGCCGCGAGTGCCAGCGCCACATCACCGCCGGCATTCGGCCCGAGGGCGGACCTCCTACAATCCGTCTCGTACCGCCTGGCAAAAGGCAAGCCCGAGTTTGAAATTGCAGGAGCACCCGCGCACCGGCGTCCTCGCCGCGAATGCCGGAGCAAGCATGGGGAGGGCAGGATGTTCATCACCAATCCATTCACCGCGCTGACCGCTTTCGTATCCCCCGACCTCATGCAGGGCTACATCGTTTTGATGGCACTGGCGGTGGCCATTGGAACGGCATTCGATCTTCTTCACGACAAGAAGCTCGCATTCTTCCTGCAGGAAAGGCAGCGGGCGAAGGCCGCCGCGAAGCAGCCGCTCGGCGCCGCGGGACTGGCCGCCATCGCGGCCAAAACCCTCGCCAACGACATTGCGACGTTCGGCGAATTCTGCAACCGGCGCCGAAGGATTTCCCATGTGCTGATGGCCTACGGCTTCGTGCTCTATCTCATCACGACCGTCGCGATGGTGTTCGCCTATCCGACCGACGCGCATCCGCCGCTTGCCCTGCCGGTCCTGTGGAACATCGGCGCCCTGATGACGCTGGTCGGGGGCTACTGGTTTTTCTTCTTCCTCCGGGTGAACGTGGCGCATGACGGCCATCCGCCGTGGCGGCTGGTGCGCGCCGACCTGTTCATCGTCTCGCTGCTCGCCAGCGTCACATTCGCACTCGTTTTCGAGTGGGCGGCGATGACATGGAACCCTGTGGCGACACGGGTATTCGCCGGCCTCTACCTCTTCTTCACGACGCTGCTGTTCGTTTCCGTTCCATGGTCCAAGTTCGCCCACATGTTCTACAAGCCAGTCGTCGCCTTCCAGAAAAGAGTCGAAGAAGCCGACGGTTCGTCCGACCTGCCAGCCCCAACGCCAGGAGGTGAGCGATGCCCACATTCACATACATGACTCGCTGCGACGGCTGCGGCGAATGCGTGGACATCTGTCCGTCCGACATCATGCACATCGACACGGTCTACCGAAGGTCCTACAACGTCGAGCCGAATTTCTGCTGGGAATGCTACTCGTGCGTGAAGGCCTGCCCGCAGCATGCGATCGACGTGCGCGGCTACGCCGACTTCGCGCCGCTCGGCCACAGCGTCCGGGTGCGCAGGGAAGAGGCGAGCGGCACCATCTCCTGGAAGATCCGCTACCGCGACGGGCGGGAGAAGACGTTCAGCTTCCCGATCCGGACCACGCCATGGGGGTCCATCAAGCCGCCCATCGATTACGCGGCGCCCGACGCCGACGCCCTGAACTCGCCGCTGCTCGCGCACGAGCCCGCGGCGCTCATGGTGGCGGCGCTGCCGACGCTGCAGCCTTCCGTACCGAATCAGGGGTGACGTCATGAGCCTGTTCTCCTCCAGAAAAACCCACGTCGTCGACACCGACATCCTCGTCATCGGCGGCGGCTTCGGCGGCTGCGGCGCCACCTACGAATCGCGCTACTGGGGCCGTAAGCTCAAGGTCACCCTGGTCGAAAAGGCCAACATCGAGCGTAGCGGCGCGGTCGCCCACGGCCTGTCGGCGATCAACTGCTACATGGGCATGCGCTGGAACGAAAACCAGCCGGAGGACTTCGTCCGCTACGCGCGCGGCGACCTGATGGGGCTGGTGCGCGAGGATCTCATCTACGACATCGCCCGCCATGTCGATGGCACGGTCCATATGTTCGAGGAATGGGGCCTGCCGATCATGAAGAACCCGGAGACCGGCCACTATCTGCGGGAAGGCAAATGGCAGGTGATGATCCACGGCGAGAGCTACAAGCCGATCATCGCCGAGGCCGCCAGAAAATCAGCCAGCGAGGTGCACAACCGCATCATGGTGACCCATCTGCTGATGGACAAGACGCACCCCAACCGCGTCGCCGGCGCCGTCGGCTTCAACGTGCGCGACGGCAGCTTCTACGTCTTCCGGGCCAAGGCGGTCATCGTCGCCGCCGGCGGCGCCTCGCACATCTTCAAGCCCCGCTCGGTCGGCGAAGGCATGGGCCGCACCTGGTATGCGCCGTGGAGCAGCGCGTCGGCCTACGGCCTCGTCCTCAACGCCGGCGCGCAGATGATCCAGATGGAGAACCGCATCGTGCTCGCCCGCTTCAAGGACGGCTACGGCCCGGTCGGCGCCTGGTTCCTGCTGCTCAAGGCCCTGGCCACCAACGCCTACGGCGAGCGTTTCGAAGCCTCGATGCTGGAGGAAATGAAATCCCTTGTCGGCAAGTATGCGGAGACCACGCCCTTGCCGACCTGCCTGCGCAATCACGCCGTGCTGCAGGAACTCAAGGCGGGCAGGGGCCCCATCTACATGCACACCCAGAATGCGATCGATACCCGGGAGAAGGAGGAAATCGGCTGGGAGGATTTTCTCGACATGACCGTCGGCCAGGCTGTGGTCTGGGCCTCGCAGAACATCGACCCCAAGGAGAAGCCGTCCGAGCTGATCACCTCCGAACCCTACGTCATGGGCTCCCACGCCACCTGCTCCGGCGCCTGGGCCAGCGGGCCGGAGGACTGCGCGCCGGCCGACTATCAGTGGGGCTACAACCGGATGACCACCGTCGAAGGCCTGTTCGGCGCCGGCGACACCATTGGCGGCTCGGCGCACAAGTTCTCGTCCGGCTCCTTTACCGAAGGCCGCATCGCCGGCAAGGCGGCGGTGCGCTATGTCATGGCCCTGGCCGGCAGCACACCGCAGGCGGACGACACGCAGATCGGAATGCTGCGCGACGAAATCTTCAAGCCGCTGGAAAACCACGCAATCGGCAAGCACGAAATCGTCGCCGGCAGCGTGGCGCCGAGCTACATCTCGCCGCTGCACGGCCTGCAAAGGCTGGAGAAAATCATGGACGAATACGGCGGCGGCATCAGCACGCAGTACATGACCAGCGAACCGATGCTCAACCGCGGCCTCGAACTGCTGACCATGCTGAAGGAAGACCTCGACCATATCGGCGCCGATGGCCTGCACCAGCTGCAGCGCACCTGGGAACTCAAGCACCGGGTCTGGACCTCGGAAGCCGTGCTCCGGCACACGCTATACCGGCAGGAAACGCGCTGGCCGGGCTATTACTATCGAGGGGATTTTCCGAAGCTGGACGATGCCGAGTGGCATGCCTTCACCGCGTCCCGGTACGACGCGAAGACCGGCGAGTGGCAGATGAGCAAGCTGCCGGTGCATCACATTATTGGGTGAATGGAAGGTCGTGTTTTGCGTACTATCGGCCGAAAGCTCAGCCAAGACGGGCTGCCTCAGCTGCAACATGACCAGCCAACGCGGTGACAAATGTCTTGAGCCCTGTCATGCGCGACAACTCGGAAAACTCCCCAGTATTCACCGCATGCCGAGGAGCCGTGATTACAGCCGCGGTCGTGTAGAGCTGCTCCTGCACTAAACGCTGGCACAGCAGGTCATACCGCTGGAGGTATGACGCGCCATTGAATTCCTTGAAAACCGGGAAGTGCGGCGATTTATCTCGCACTGGTGAGCGAGATTGGGTCGCATCCTCGACCATCATCAACCAGCCAACGAATGGACGTGGCTGCTTGCCAAAAGCCTCCTCCCGATAGGCGGTCCAAAGGTCGTGAGCGGTGCCGATGGCCTCCTCTGTACGGTTGTTGAAGTTTTTACCGAATGAGGGGCCGACTTGGCTTTTCAGCTCGATAGCGGCAATCAGCTCACCTTTGTAGATAACCAGAAGATCCCACAGCTTCGTTGGCCGGAAGTAGCCGGGGAGCGTCAGCATCGCCCGTTTCTGATGGATCTCGGCATGGGGTAGTCCATTCGCCTTGATGACGTCGAACACCAAGGACAAGAAGCCATCCATATTCTTGCCTGCGGTGACGCCCGCACGCTCGCCTTGATCGGCTTTTCCTGACGCTATCTGCTTTTGTTTCGCCGCCTCGCGATTTCCCCAAAAAGCCTTCACTGCCTCACGGGCTTTCTGCTCGTATTCGACAAGATCAAGGGCCATTTATTCTCCGTTTCCCCCAAGGGCAGATCGCTCTTCACGACTCAGGTCATACAGCTTGAATACAGCTCGGTTGCAGGCTTGCAAGTCTCGATTGATGGCAGCATCCGCCAGTTCCTTCCGCAGATAATCGGGCACAACTGCCCAGCACGGGATGCGAATGCGGCGCAGGTATTGCGCCTGGAATCGAAGGAAGCCGCCACGCATCTTGGTCGAGTAACACGCTATGAAAAGGCGGGTGACAGCCGAGAGCAGCACAGCCTGCAAGGCCCGCAAGTCCCATTCGTCAGACGTGACGTAGTAAAGGTTGTGGTGCGGATACAGCTTCCCACCTTCAAACACGATATGGGCCTCCCCCTTGATGTCAGGAATCAAGAGCTTCGGCCTCCGCAACAGCGCTGGAGTGATTCGATCAATTGTGCGATACCAGGAAGCCGGTGCCTTCTGGGCACAGTGACGGCCCGCGATCGTCTCCCGCCGTTCCTCCAAATAGCGTTGCAGGCGTGGATAGTCGCGCAGTTCGACAAGACCGCCACCGTCTACAAACGGGTTGATGACACCCTGCCCATGCCATTGCACTTCACCAGACACGATGTCTTTCGTTGTCACTAGAGGGAGTTTTCGATCCGGCTCGACATCAAGGGCGTCAAAATCGTCGATGAATGCCTTGTCCGCACCAGTCGCCACTCCGATTCCAACCTTGCACCCGACTTCTTCCAAGCACGGGAACTGCTGTTCGAGGCGACGAATCAGCGCCATTTGATCCGACGATTCGAGCAACCATGGCTCGGAACCATTCGTGATTCGAGCCAACTCACGCACAGAGCCCTCCTTCGGCAAGGCCTCCGCCCTCAGCGCACCGGCCAAGGTTGTTAGAGCAATCCGGTCAATGGCCGGGCGGTGGGCGATACGGGTCGCACCAGGAGCCTCCCGGCTGATGATTGTGATAGCGGGATAGGCGATCACCTCGGAATGAAATGCGGGGGTATCCACCATATCGACATAAATTCTCAGGTGGAACTGCTCGGCCACAAGGCTGCGTAGCGGCCCGCCATAGCGGTTCTTCATCCAGCGATCCGAACAAATAAAACCCAAGCTGCCGCCCGGCGCCAGCAGAGACAAAGATCGTTCAATGAACGGGATGTAAAGATCAGCCCGGTCGTACATCGTCTGGAAACGACTCCGATATGCCGCCAATAATGGAGCAGGTATCAATTCCTGCCGGACATAGGGTGGGTTTCCGACCGCGAAATCAAATTGACCATCCAGAGGGGTTAAAAGAAAATCCCCTTGGGAGAGCCAACGATCCACAAGAGCAGTCGCCGTTCTGGCATCCAGCCCTTCCTGCTCTAGTAAGGACACCAGTGTCGCGCATGTCGTACGGTGCGTTTCACGGTGAAGCTCAACGGCGCGAATGGCATCACCCAAATCATCCAATGCCGATCCAGTTTTATTCGTAGCTCGCCATGCACTCAGAAGCCTGCCCACGATGGGCAGCAGGAAATCGCCTCCACCGAATGAGGGTTCTAAAAGTCGCTTTTCGTGGAGTGGCTTATCCTCGGTGTATCCAGCCAGATCCAGGATGAAGTTAACTACTTCCGGACGCGTGAAGATTGCCCCGCGTGCTTCTGCACCCATAGCTCCAGATAGGCGTTCAATCGCAGCAGAAATCTCGGGGGAATAAGCGACGCTCAAATCGTCGTACAGGTCAAAATTGAGCTGCCTATGCGCCAGGTTAATCATTCTTCTTTCGTTGGAAACGTGAAAGGAATCAAAGAGGCCAGGTTCGGAATAAAACTGGCTGCACCCCAAGCATTCTAACGCCAGGCCCCGGGCCACAGCTTTGCGAAGTCGAACGAGAGCTGGCGGAGATGCCGAATGGACAGCAGGGTCACCATCGCGCTGGTCTCCGATGCGGTGTACAGCATCAGATAGTCGCCATGCAGGTACTCGCGCAGTGCCTGGGCGGCGCCGGCCGGCAGCGCGGCGAGCTGGGCCAGCGCTTCGGCCGATTGGGGCGGATTGTCCAGGTAGCGCCGGCCGATGCGTGGGAAGCGGCTCAGGTTAGGAAACACCGTGGCGCGCAACTCGGCCAGCAGCGCATCGAAGGCAAAGCCCGCGTCGGCTTCCAGCAGGAAGCCTTCGATGGCATCGAGGCATTCCAGGAAGCTCGCGGTCAGTTCGACCCGGTAGAGAGGCTCAGCCACGCTTCCGGGCGGACTTCCCCGTAGCGGAAGACTTGGCGGGACCGGCAGCGGTCCGACGTTGTTGCAGCCGCTCGATGGCGCCATCGGCCTCGAAGGTCCGTCCGGCGGCGATGTCGGCCAGACCACGGCGGGCGTCGTCGATCAGCAGCAGATGGATGCGCTCGCGTTCCAGCCGGTGGTAGTAGTCCAGCCGCTCGGCATCGATCAGGGCGACGTAACTCTCGCCGTTTTTGGTAATGATTTTCTCGGCGCCGGCCTTGGCCTGGTCGGCCAGTTCGGAAAGATTGGCGCGCGCCTGGGTAAATGGCACCACATCGCCGGTAGTAAAACCCATGGCTGACTCCTTCAAGATGGATGACAGAATTGTGCACAGCATACTGCGCTACCCGGTTCGTCGTCCATCCCGGCGGACGTGCCGCTACCAAGCATGACGGCGTACGCCTACACTTCCGGCGCAAGCGTCCCCATCTTGAGCAATCGGATGATCTCGGCAGCGGGTTTCGGTTTGCTGAACAGATAACCCTGTGCGTAGTCGCAGCCGAGCTGATGCAGCAGGGCAAGCTGCTCCGGGGTTTCAACCCCTTCGGCGATGGTCTTGAGCTTGAGGCTTTGTGCCAGCGCGACGACGGTGCGCACAATGGCGGTGCTGCTTTCGGATTTCCCCAACATGCCGACAAAACTCTGGTCGATTTTGAGCACATGCACCGGCAGTCTTTGCAGGTAACTCAGGGATGAGTAGCCGGTGCCGAAGTCGTCGATGTAAATGGTGAAGTTTTGATCCTTGAGTATTTCGAGCTGGGCAATGGTCATTTCGATGTTGTCCATCAACTCGCTTTCCGTCAGTTCGATGGCGAGTTGATTCTGCGCCTGTGGCGTAACGGCATTTACGGTGTTGCACAGCCGTTCGATGAAGTCGGCGTCGCGCAGTTGATGAAACGAAACGTTGATCGCGACGCGAATTTCGTTTAATCCGAGCTGGCGCCATGCATCGATTTGTCGGCAGGCGGTACTCAGCACCCAGTCCCCAAGCGACATGATCAGTCCGCTTTCCTCGGCGACGGGAATAAAGCGCGTCGGCGAAACGGCGCCGAATTCCGGACTGTTCCAGCGCGTGAGCGCTTCCAGGCTTACGATGCGGTGCGAAACGATATCCACGACCGGCTGGTAGTACAGCTCGAGCTCGCGGCCTTCAGCAATGGCATGCCGCAGCGCTTGCTCAAGTTGTTCCCGTTCTTTCGCAACCTGCTGGATGTCGGGCGAATAGAAGCTGACCGAATGAAGCCGGGCGTCTTTCCCGCCGGTGCAGGCCAATGTTGCATTTCCAAGAAGACTCGTCGAATCCTCGCCGTCGCCCGGAAAAATGGCCGCCCCTCCGCGCATGACCAGGTGAATGTCCTGCTCGGCGCAATGCACGACGGATGGGATTGCCAAAACCATGAATTGGGCGAGACGGATGGCATCCTGCATGGACGCCATGTCGCTGAGGACAATCGCGAATTCGTCACCTTCGAGGCGGGCAACCGTATCGCCCTGGCGCACCTTCCCAAGCAAGTGCTTTGCGACCATGTTCAAAGTTTCGTCGGCGACATGATTGCCATAAATGCCGACCACACGGCGGAATCCCGTGATATTGACCACGACCACGCCGACGTAGCGGTTGTGGGGTTTTGCACGCGCAATCGTCTGCTGCAGGCGGTCTTCGCAAAGCCTGCGGTTCGGCAGGCCGGTAAGCAAATCATGGTAAAGCATGTGTGCGATGCGCTGGTCTTTATCGATGTATTCGAGACCAAGCGAAATATCGGCCGCGAGTTCCAGAAACAGATCGGTTTCCGGGGCTTCAAAGAAATGCGCCTCGTCGGCATAAAGACCAAGAATCCCGATCACGCGACCTTCGCGGCGTAGCGGAAAGATTGCAACGGAGCGGAAGCCATATGCAAGCGCCTGCCCGAGCCAGGGCGCATGGACTTGCTCGCGCTCCACCTCGTTGTGGATGACGAGGCGGTCCTCGAGTACCGCCACGGCACAAGGCTGGCGTGCGTTCGCGGCTTCGGGGTTGGGTGACAGACAAAGGTCGTGCAGATAGCCCTCGCCGTCGCCATGCCAGGCGGCCTTGTCCATCTTGCCCGTCGCGGCATCGATCAGTCCGATCCAGGCAAATCGCAATTCCCCGCGTTGCACTGCGATCCGACAAGCCTCGCGCAACAAGGCATCGCGTTCCCGAATTCGCAGAATGGCGCCATTGATGCCGCTGAGTACCGCGTGAATACGGTTGAGACGCTGAATCTGGCGGTGACTTTTTTGCAGCGTTTCGCCCATTTGGTTGAATTCGGCGGCGAGATGCGCAATTTCGTCATTGCCACGGATCCTGGCGCGCGCGCTGAAGTCGCCGCGGCCCATCTGCCGTGTGGATGAAGTGAGGATGCGCGTGCGCTTCAAAATCAGGGCCTCGCTGCCAAACCAGGCGAGCAGCATGATTGCGAGGAAGGTGATGCTGAAAAACGCAATACGGGGCAGCAGTGCCGCGTTGAGTGCGGCGTCGAGTTCCCTGGAGGGGATGCCGACCATGATGTAGCCGTGGCTGTCGGCGGTCGAATCGAGGCTGGCCAAGGCATAGATCCGTTGCACGCCATCCTCGCCACGCCCTTCCTTGACCGTTTCCTCCTGTCGGCTGGCGATGAATTGCCTTGCGATGGGGACATCCTTTTCCAGCTTGACGCCGGTCCAATCCCCCTTCGGGTCGGGGGCGCGCGCAAGGATGACGCCATGGCGATCGATGACCGTAACGACCGAGCCGGGCGGCAGTCCGGACAGCGGGAGAAACTGTTTGAGCCAGTCCAGGTTCAGCGCGGCATATACGACGCTCTGCACCTGCTGCTCGGCATTCAGGAGGGGCTGTGCAATGACCAGGACCGGTTTCTTCACAAAACGGCCGACCTGGTAATCGCCTACGCTCAAGCGCTTGGTTTGCATGGCCGCCTGGAAGTAGGCGCGGTCGGCGAGATTGATCGGCGCAACGGAGCGCACGCCGCTACAGGCCACGTCGCCATTGGGGCGAATGACACCGAGGTTGGCATAGCCCAGGTTGCCGAACAGTAGTTTTTTTAGCAACGTATCGCAGTCCTGCGTCGTAAGCTCGCGCACCTGCGGCATTTCGGCCATCAGGTTGAGCAACCGCTGCGTTTCGGCGACACGTGAACCATGGTAATTGACGGCGAAGCGAGCAAACTTCAGCACGGATTGCCGAGCATCGGCCTTCAGGTACCGATGCTGGTCGATGGCCGTATCGATGATGACTGCCAGTGCCGGCAGCGTGGCGAGCAGTACAAGCAGCAGCAGGCGAATGCGCAATGTCATCGCCCATTCACCGCCATTCCCTGTTTCGTCCCCATCCCCATATGGATTTTTCCGGTTCCCGGACATCGTCAATTACCGTATGTACTCAAGCGCGCTCAATTTGTTTACTTCAGGTTGCGGTCTTTTAACGGTCCGCCCGACAAAATATTGAATCGTCCTTAAATCGGGGCCGTGATTTCGCAATCCGGGAACGGCCTGCTTAATCAATACCGCTGGATTGCTTCGCTCTACGCAATGACGGCCATATTGATTGTTCAGCGGTCAACCGCAGGCTATGCAGGCGCAGGTCCTGGAAACGCTGTTGATCTACACGGCCAGCCATCGACTATATTTCAGTAACGATAAAACGCTCGGTCAACACGATATGCCGCGGTACCCGAACCGCGCGATGTTCCGGAGTAGGGGGGCTCCGCAAGGAGGTGTCCCATGGTGAAGCAAGTCACGACCGGCTCGATGCCGCAGCAGGTGTGGGAACGGCTGTTGCGCGACGCGCCGCTGTTCATCCTCGATGTTCGCAACCGCGACGAGTTCGAACGCTGGCGGGTGGAAGGCCCGCATCCCGTTCCCACGTTCAACATTCCTTATTTCGAGCTGCTCGACCTGGAAGGCGAAGAGGAGGACGTCACCGAGGCGGTGATGCGCGGGGTGCGGGCGCAGCTGATGGAACAGCTGCCGCATGACCGGCCCATCCTCGCCGTCTGCGCCGAGGGCAATACCTCCAATTACGTGGCCGAAGGGCTGCGCCGCCTGGAGTTCGATGCGGTGAACATGGAGGGCGGGATGGAGGCCTGGGGCAACTTTTACTACTGGCGCCCGGTCGAGGAGACCGAGCGCTTTTCGCTGTTCCAGATGGTGCGCCCGGCGCGCGGCTGCCTGAGCCACGTGCTGGTGAGCGAGCATGTCGCCGCGGTGTTCGACCCCGGCCGCCACATCGAGCGCTATCGCGAACTAGCCGCCGCCATGGGGGCACGGATCGAGCGGGTGCTGGATACCCACCTGCATGCCGACCACCTGAGCGGCGGGCCGGCGCTGGGGCAGGGCGATCACATTCCCTACCACCTGCATCCCTATGACGCGATCCACCCGATGGATATGCTGCCCGCCCGCATCGCGTATCGCCCGCTGGAGGCGGAGCAGACGTTCCGGGTCGGCTCGGCCGGAGTCAGGGTGCTGCATTTTCCCGGCCATACGCTGGGGATGGTCGCTTTCCTTATCGAGGATCGCTATCTGTTGAGCGGCGACAGCCTGTTTCTGGAGTCCATCGCCCGCCCGGACCTGGGCGGCAAGGCCGAGGCCTGGACCCCGTTGCTCTACGACTCGCTGAAGCGGATCGCGGGACTGCCGGACGAGACAGTGGTGCTGCCGGCGCATTTCAGCGATCTCGCGGCAGGCGACGAAAACGGCGTGTTCCACGCCACCCTGGGCGAGCTGAAGCAGCGCAATCCGGGGCTGCTCAAGCTGGCCGAGGGCGAGGCGGCCTTCTACGATTACATCATGGCGAACCTGCCGGAGTTTCCCGAGGCCTATGTCGAGATCAAGCGGGCCAACGCCGGGCTGGCTAGCCCGGACGCGCGCAAGGCGCAGGAACTGGAGCTGGGAAAGAATATCTGCGCGGTGGGGAAAGCGACGGAAGGGAAAAGGTAAAAAGGTAGGGGGGTAATCGGCGCTTCAAATTGGGGCGCCTGCTTACCCAATCCCAAGCCGCCGATCGTCATCGAGCTGAAGCAGCAGCTCCTCGACGCGGCGCACGCCGTCGTCGCTGCCCGGCATGTCGCGCGGCGTATGTCCGCCCAACTGCACGCAGGGGCGGCGGTCGAGCCAGTCGGATGCCTTGGCCGGATCACCGAAAACCCGATTGGCCAGCTCCAGGATGGATGAAGGACGATGCATGTGCATGGGTCCTGTAAATATAGCGATTCAGCCAGGTTTTGTTTAAAGCCGCAGGCTTCGGCCTGAGGCCTGTGCACACTCGATACCGGCGGCGATTGCATTGGCGGATAATCCGGCCTCGCCCACTCAACCGAAGCAAAGCCGAATGCAAAGAGAAGCCAAAGAAAACCCCCAGTACGCCGTCGTGGCGGCGGTGCAGTTGCCGGGCGTGAGCGACGTCGAGTTCGAGGCGTCGCTGGCCGAACTGCGCGAGCTCGCCAAGACGCTGGGGTTCACGGTCACCCGCACCTTCACGCAGAAACGCTCCGGCTTCGACGCGACGGCGTATCTGGGTGTGGGCAAGCGTCAGGAGATACGCCACTTCGTTCACGGCGGGACCGGCGACGAGAGCGAGCCCGACCGCGCGCCGCAGAATCCTTTGTATCGACTCCCGCTCGCCGAGGCGGCGAACGATGAGGCCATGGTCTCGCCCGACCCGATCGACGTCGTCTTCGTCGACCACGAGATCTCGCCGTCGCAGGCGCGCCACCTCGAAAACGAGGTCGGCTGCCAGGTGATGGATCGCACCATGGTCATCCTCGAAATCTTCCACCGCAACGCGCGCTCCCCCGCTGCGCGCGCGCAGGTCGAGATCGCGCGGCTGGCCTACCTGGCGCCGCGCCTGCGCGAGGCGGCGAAGCTCGCCGGACCGCAGGGGCGTCAGCGCAGCGGCGTCGGCGGGCGCGGCGCCGGCGAGTCGCACACCGAACTCGACAAGCGCAAGATCCGCGACCGCATCGCCGAACTGCAGAAAGAGATCGCCGCGATGGACGCCGATCGCAAGACGCAGCGCGCACGGCGGCAGGCGCACCAGGGGCTCGCCAGCGTGGCGCTGGTCGGTTACACCAATGCCGGCAAGTCCACCCTGATGCGCGCGCTCACCGGAAGCGAAGTGCTGGTTGCCAACAAGCTGTTCGCGACGCTCGACACCACCGTGCGCAGCCTGCACCCCGAGAGCATCCCGCGCGTGCTGGTCAGCGACACCGTCGGTTTCATCAAGAACCTGCCCCACGGGCTGGTCGCGTCGTTCAAATCGACGCTGGAAGAGGCGCTTGATGCGTCGCTGCTGCTTCACGTCATCGACGCCAGCGATCCCGGCTTCGAGCGGCAGATCGAAACCACCGAAGAAGTCCTGAAAGAAATCGGTGCGCAGGACGTGCCGCGTTTGCGCATCTTCAACAAGATCGACCACGTCGGCGACGCCGCGGCGCAGGCCGAGCGCGAAGCCGCGCTGCGCGCCGACTACCCCGATTGCATCGTGATGAGCGCGCGCCGCCCCGACGACATCGCGAAACTGCATCAGGCAATCGTTGCGTTTTTCCAGCAGGATCTGGTCGAGGCCGAGTTTTTTCTTCCCTGGTCGGCCCAGCAGCTGCGCGGGGACATATTCGTGCGCTGCGAGGTGCTGGAGGAGCGCGCCGACGAAGAAGGCGCGTTCTTCCGCGTCCGCGGCGAGCAGGAGGCCTTGAATAGCCTGCGCGAGCAGTTGGACCAGGCGCGATGAAGTCACGCAATTCGGGCGGAATCGCTGGGAATCGGCATCACGCACCCAGGGCCGCCTGCAGCATATCGAGAAATGCACGTGTTTTCACCGGCATGAGTTTTCGTCCGGGGAAAACCGCCGACACCATTTCCCTGGGGAGACTCCAGCCGGGCAGCACGCGGTGCAATAGGCCTTTGCCGACATCGGCGAGCGCAAAGGCATCGGGGACGGCGGCAATGCCCGCGCCGGCTCGTGCCATGTGGATCAGCAGTTCCGGCGAATTGGCGGTAATGCGCGCAGGTGGAAGCCCCTCCCATCGGATCTCGCCGCGGCTGAGGGTCCACTTCACGGGCTCACCATTTTGGCCAAGAAGTCCCACGGCGTTGTGACGGACCAGGTCTTCGGGGCTTGCCGGATGCCCGAACTCAGCCAGGTAATCGGCCGACGCATACAGGCCCGTTGAGAATTCGCTCAAGCGTCGTGCGGCCAGCATGGCGTCATCGGGTAAATCACCGACGCGAATTGCCACATCGAATCCTTCACCCAGCAAATCCACGCGCCGCGGCGACAGATCGAGTTCCAACGCGACGCCTCGGTGCGTTGCCGCAAACGCGGCAAGCGCATCCGCGAGCAGCAGGTTGGCAAAGTCGCTGGGCATGGACACGCGCAAGCGCCCGCTTGGCGCCGACTGGCGATGTTCGCTCAAGGCGGCCACTGCATTCACTTCGGCCGCCACCTGACGGGCGTGCTCCAGCAATAGCAGTCCGAACTCGGTCATCGTTTGGCGCCTGGTGGTGCGCAATAAAAGGCGTTCGCCCAGGCGCTGTTCCAGCCCGGCCAATCGCCGCGAGACGGTGGACTTGGGCAATCCTAATTTTTCAGCCGCCCGGCTGAAACTCCCCAGCTCGGCCACATAGGCAAAGATGAGCAGATCGTTTGGGTCGATGCCTGTCTTGTATTGTTCCATATAAGGAACAATGATAGCCACTTTTAGGGATTCTCAGCGCGATTGGTGACGGATACAGTACACCCATCGCAACCATTCCCTCTGAGGCACCGAAATGAACATCCTGCAAATCAACGCCAGCGCCCGTAGCGAAGGGGCCAACTCCACCCGTGTAGCCAACACTATCGTGGACCGTTTGAAGGCCGCCAACCAGTGTGCCAAGGTCACGCTCCGTGATTTGGCCGTAACGCCCCACCCCATGCTGGATGAAGCGGCGCTGGGCGCGTTGTTCACCCCCGCCGACCAACGCACACCCGAGCAGGCTGCCCGCGCGGCACTGGACGACGCGCTGATCGCCGAGATCCAGGCGCACGACACCATCGTGCTGGGGGTGCCGATGTACAACTTTGGCGTGTCCGTGCAACTCAAGAACTGGATCGACGCGATTGCTCGCGTGGGTGTGACGTTTCAATATACCGAGACGGGTCCGGAGGGCCTGCTCAAAGGCAAGAAGGTCTACATAGCGCTGGCGCGCGGTGGCCTGTACCGTGGGACGGACAAGGATGCCCAGGTGCCATATCTGAAGAACGTGCTGGGCTTTCTGGGCATGACCGACCTTCAGTTTATCTATGCTGAGGGCTTGGCCATGGGACCGGAAGCGGCCGAGAAGGGTTTTGCCCAAGCCGAGGCGGATCTCGAGGCAGCGTTTGCCTGAGCGCAAGAGCCCACGCTCGCCGCCAGCGTCTTCTTCCACGCCTTTGGGCAGCGCCGGCCGACCAGGCCTTCGTGGCCGATTATTCCAAGGAGATCCGCCATGACAACCCTCAGACCTTCGAACGCGCGCGGCCACGCCAACCATGGCTGGCTCGACAGCTACCACACGTTTTCCTTCGCGAACTACTACGACCCGGAGCACATGGGGGTGTCCAACCTGCGGGTGATCAACGACGACGCCGTGATGCCCGGTCAGGGCTTCGGCACCCACGGCCACCAGGACATGGAAATCGTCAGCTACGTGCTCGATGGCGCGCTGGAGCACAAGGACAGCATGGGCAACGGTTCGGTCATCCGCCCGGGTGATATCCAGCGCATGAGTGCCGGAACCGGCGTTCGGCACAGCGAGTACAACCCGTCACCGACGGAGCCGGTCCATTTCCTGCAGATCTGGCTGGTACCCAACCGCACCGGCGTGCAGCCGGGCTACGAGCAGAAGCACTTTCCACTCGCGGATCGGCGCGGCCGGCTGGTGCTGCTGGTTTCGCCGGACGGGCGCGACGGCTCCCTGATCGCGCATCAGGACGGCCTGCTGTACGGCACCCTGCTCGAAGCGGGCGAGTCGGTCGAGCATCCGCTCGCCGCCGGTCGCCGCGCCTACGTGCACGTGGCGCGCGGCCAGGTCGCTGTCAACGGCACGCCCCTGGGCGGCGGAGACGGCGCGACGCTGGAAGACGTCGACCATGTTCACCTCGAAGGCCTTGGACATGCCGAGGTACTGCTGTTCGATCTGCCCTGAGAGACCCGCTTCCGCCCCGACATCGGGGCGGTCCCATTTCATCGTCGAACAGCAGGCGCGAGTTGGCTTTCATTAATATTGCGAGGCAACAAAATCCATGAACATTGAATCGACAAGAATGCCTGCTGTCTTCCTGGGGCACGGGAATCCCATGAACGCAATCGAACGCAACCCCTTTCACGCGAGCTGGGAGCGTCTTGGGAAGCAGCTGCCCGGACCGAAAGCGGTATTGTGCATTTCCGCGCACTGGGAAGCGCCCGGCGTTCGTGTGACGTCATCTCAACAGCCGGAAACCATTCACGATTTCCATGGTTTTCCGAAAGAGCTGCTTGCGGTTGAGTATCCTGCCCACGGCGACCCGGAACTCGTCCGCCGTGTCAGTGCACTCTTGCATGGCCACGAAGTGGTGCTGGATTCCGAGCGTGGTTTGGACCATGGCGCATGGGGCGTCTTGAGACCCATGTACCCAGCCGCGGATGTTCCGGTTGTCCAGCTGAGTTTGGATACCCGTCAACCCATTCAATTCCACTACGACCTTGCCAGAAAACTTTCTCCGCTGCGTGACGAAGGTTTTCTGATTCTTGGTAGTGGAAATATCGTGCATAACTTAAGCGCTTTTAGCTATGACGATCCCGTGGCGCCCGCGTGGGCGGTTGAATTCAACGATGCAGTGAAACAGAAATTGTTGTCCCGCGATCATCAGGCACTGATTAATTACGGGGGGTTAAGTGCGCATGCGGCCCTGGCTGTACCGACGGTAGAACACTACTTGCCTCTGATCTACATTCTCGGTGTACAGCGTGGAACGGACAGGGTCGAATTTATGGATGACGTCGTGCTCAGCGCTATATCCATGACGTCCGTATTGATCAGTGACGGACGCGTCACATGACGCCCCACCTCCTTACGCCGTCCATGCGCTGGCCGGCCCCGGTGGGTCGCATTTTGACGAAGCGGGGAGGGGGCATGGAAGAGGTGATACCGGGTGCATCGCCCCCATCGCCAGGAATTATCTGGCGCCCGACAACCCTTTGATGACGCGTCGCTCTCACTGGACCATATCCACTCGGAATGAAAGGCATGTTATGAGTGCCGCCACATGCCGGACGGGTTTCGTGCACTATGCTTGAATCGCTCGTCGGGAGTAAGTCATGGCCGATGCCGGGAAGATCGCTACGCTGCTGCTCAAGAAATACCCCGAGCCCAGGCTCGCCCTGCATTACGGGAATCCCCTGGAACTCCTGATCGCCGTCATCCTCTCCGCCCAGTGCACCGATGCGCGGGTCAACGAAGTCACCGCGTCCCTTTTCGAAAAGTACAGGACAGCCGAGGACTACGCCGCGGCCGACCCTGCCGTGCTGGAGGCGGAGATACGCTCCACCGGCTTTTACAGGAACAAGGCCCGCTCGGTCATCGCCTGCTGCCAAAAACTGGTGGCGGATTTTCACGGCGAGATCCCGCACACCCTGGAGGCGCTCACGACGCTGCCCGGAGTGGGGCGCAAGACCGCCAACATGGTGCTGGGCAACGCCTTCGGCGTGCCGGCGATTGCGGTGGATACGCACGTGCTGCGGGTGAGCAATCGACTGGGGCTCGTCCATTCCAACGACCCCGAGCAGGTGGAGGAGGCGCTCATGCGTCAGGTGGCGAAGGGTAAATGGACTGCGTTCGGCAACGCCATGATCCTGCATGGACGCGAGACCTGCATCGCGCGCAAGCCGCGCTGCCCCGAGTGCGTGCTGCGCGCGGTGTGCGAGTGGCCGGACAAGTACTAACCCACCCGCGGGAACCATCCTGAGGAGGTGACGCGCGACAACCGCGACCGTATGCCGAACGAAGTCCTCGCCTGGATCGGGGCTGGCGGGTTTTGCGTCCCGGAACGGGCAGACGCGTAAGGCAATCGCAGGCCCCGCTTTCCAAGGCCTTCTCCTCGGGAGTGGGCAATCCGCCACGCACATTGGAATTCATTTCAATTCAACAGCATCTACCCCAGATTGTTCATTAGGGCGAGATGCTTTGAGTAGGGTGCACTCCGTGCACCTTCGGGCGTTAATCGGCGCACAGAGTACACCCTACGCGCCAATGGACAATCTGGGTCTACGCTTGCTGTTGCAGGAGGCCCGCCCCCGGGCCGAAGCCGTGGCGGTTGCGGCGGTACGAAATTCGGGTGTTGGTTTGGCCAAAGCGGCTATGCAAGAACATGCACCGTGAAGTCGCGCCCTTCCCACTGCCCCCGTTCACTGTGGAAAAATGGATAGCTCATGGTCTCCAGCCAATAGAACGTGAACCGGATGGGGGACTGCTGCGCCAGGCCGATGGGAATATCCACGAAGCTGATGCCGACCCCGGAGCGGGTGGCTTCGATGTCGTAGACCGTTTGCCATTCGTCCGGCGTCCAGCGCAGCCGGAAGGCGGCAGGGGACATGATGCGCAATCGCTGCCCCCGGTTTACGGTGCGCACCTGGCGCACCGGTTTCCATACCTCCAGATCCTTGGCGCCACGACCATTCCAGTAGCGTTCCGCAACAAGCGGAATGAAATCGAACACCTGCCCGTCGGCGATGGTCCGGAGCAGTTTGATGTATTCGGCGTGCGCCCACATCAGCGGCATGGCGGACCCCGACGGATACCCGGAACGGATGCCGAGCTCGAGGCGGTCTTCGTCCCAAACCTGTTCGGGCAGCATGCCGCTGCGATATGCGAATTTCTCCATCGCGCTGACGTAGCCGCTTACCGGCCGCCCCGCGGCGAATTCATAGTGGGCGCGCTCGCCCGTGAGCAGGGGCCAGGCGCGGCCTTTCCCCCAGGTTTGATACGGGCCGCCATCGGGGCGGTTGCCGTAGCCGTCGTGGTTGTATCGCCGCCAGCACGGGCCCAACGGCGTTTCGACCTTGAGCGCGGCGTCGACCACCTGCAGCGAGTCCTCGATCAGGGCATCCCCTGGCTTGCGGATGCCGTAACGGACAAGTTCGAGGAAGCCCGCATCGACCACGTCCTTGGCGGGAAACAGCCAGGGACCGCCGGGTGGCCGGTTCGCCACCACGAGCGATGCGGCATTGGGGTTCTCATCCGGGGAATGGTCTTCGATGGTGGTGGGGTGGATGCGGATGTAATGGCGGGGAATGCCGGGAACGAGTGTGCTTTCGGTGGTCACCGTCCACGCTTCGAGACGGGATTCGATGAAGTCCGCGTACTCTTCCAGAAACCGCGCCGCGTCCGGCGCCCCGCGCGACCGTGCAAAATCGGCGGCGCAGACAAGGGCGGCAATGGTGACGGCCAGGGTCGACGGCGAATAGCCGCTTGCCTCCTCCCATCGCTCCTGCTGGGTCATGGGGCCTTGCCGGATCAGGAAGGCGGCGCCGCGTTGGACCATGGGATAGGGATCGAAGTCACCCAGCCCATCGAGCTGCCAGAGGCGCCAGGCCAGGATGATCGGAAACGCCACCTGGTCGAGTTGAATCGCCGTATGCAGCGGGGTGCCGTCCAGCCAGAAGTTCTGGGGAAATCCCCCGTCGGAATGTTGCGAGCAGCCGAGGTAGACCAGCGTGCGGCGCGGCGTGGCGATGTCGCGGCAGGCGAGCAGGGCGGTGGCGCTATGAACCATGTCGCGCGTCCAGACCAGATGGTAGCCCCCCAGGTCTTCGTCCCGCCGGGCTTCGCCCCACGGAATGCTGGCCGAGGCGATGATCGCGCCGGAGAAGGTCTTGTCCTCGTGCGCGAGAAGCAGGTTGTGGCTGATGCGATAGAGCGCGCCGCCATCCAGCGACACGGCGCCGAGGTCTGGAATCTCGCAACAGATGCTGTGCCATTGCTCGACAAAGCGCGCGCGGTGGCTGGCGAAGGGAATGCTGAGCGACTGCACCAGGCTGGTGATGGCGGCATGCGGCCCGTCGCCGAACGCCATTCCCAGGGTGAACGCATTGCCCTGGGAAAGATCGATTTCCCCGATGACGGCGACATTGCCGTTTTCGGCCTGGTCGAACGCCCAGTCAAGGTTGAAGTTGTCGTTGAGATCCTGCCAGCCGTCGCTGATGCCCGAAAAGCCGCAGGAAGTCCGTGCAAAACCCCGGTCGACGGCCAAAGCGAGGTAGGTCCTTTGCTTGCCGGCGATCAGAATGTTCTTTCCCGCGACCTGGCCCCGCCACGCGGAATTGCCCGCACCCCCGCACTCGAGCCGGGGAGCGAGGAAGGCATAGACGCGCAAGCGTTTGAGCCAGGCGGCGTCGGCCTCGATACGGGTATGAATCAGCAGGCATGGGCTGGTGGGGTCGGCGATGATTTCCTTGTAGAGGCTGTAGCGGCCTTCGGGGTCCTCGCTTCGCACCGAATAGCCCAGGGAGTCGCCGTCGAGACAGCGAATTTCGCTGTGCAGGTCCCGCCGTTCCTCGTGAAAAAAGTGCTCGCCGTCGGTGAACAGGAATTGCAGATCGCGGATTTGCGGCCGGTCGATGGTCGGGTAGTAGACTTCGTTGAGCACCCCGCGGGAGAGCGTAAACCAGAGCCTGCTGGCCCGGGAATACGCTGTGCCGACCGCGCCTTTCGAGCTCGGGGTCCAGCTGAGAGGGATGCCGGGGTGGCCGAATGCCACCGTGTTCCCGGCAAGGAAATTATTGCGATTCATCGCGTCTTGCCGCCTTTTACGGGGGGCCGGAACAGGTAGGCGGCAATGGCATCGATCTCGCCTTCGCTGAAATGAAAGTCGGGCATGAAGGTTCCGGGTTTAATCGCGTCCGGATTGGCCAGCCAGCTCTTTTCCCATGCCGGCGTGCGGCGCAGCCTGACGATGGTCAGGTCGGGATAGAGCGGGCGGCCCGCCGCCGTTCCCACCTGGTGGCACGCCCGGCAGCCGTATGCCTTGACCAGCGCTTCTCCGGCTTCGGGCGTGCGGCCTTTTTCCATGACGATCGCGGGGCCGTCGACCGGGACGGCAAACTGTCGCAGATAAACGATAAGCGCTTCGCGCTCGCCGGCCTGCCAGGGAAGTTTCGGCATCAGAGTTCCGGGCTTCATGCTTGCCGGGTCGCCCAGCCAGCGGAAAATCCAGTCCCGGGGCCGCCGCTGCGTGACCTGGTCGAGCTCGGGGCCGACCGTTTCTCCCGCGCCGCCCAGACGATGGCAATTCGCACAGCCGAATTTCTGCCACAGCGCCGCACCCTGGCTTGCGCCAGGGCTTTCGGCCTTCGCGACAAGCGCCACCCCCGACATCCACAGGAGCGATAGCGCAACGGCCCAAGACCGCACAGCCCTGGCAGCCATGGAACCCCCGCCTACTCGGCCTCTTTTCCGGGGGAGTAGGGTACACCCTGGCTGAAACCGGTCACGAAAAAGGCAAGGTCGCGCGCCTTCTGGCTGTCCGTCTTCAAGGGCTTGCCGTTGAGGAACATGACGATGCAGTTGTTGTTCATGTCGGCAAGGGTAATCACGGCATCGTTGCCGATCTTGAATTTGGGAAAGGTCGCCGCGACGCCCTGAAGGCTTGGAATCGGCATTTGCATCATGCCCATGGGTATGCTGCCCCCCGTTGTCTTGCCGCCGGGATGGCAGGTCGCGCAGGAAAAGCCGTTGGTGCCGAGTCTGGTGTCCTTGAAGGCCGCCTCGCCGCGATCCATGGATTCCTTCTGCTTCTGCGCCACGTAGGCCTTTTGCTTGTCCGCCGGCATGGCCATGAATTTCTCCATGGTCTTCATGGCCGAACCCTGCATTGCCTTGACCGCGGCGGGAGTCTTGCCGGACATTCCCTGCGCGGCAAGCGGGCCGGCATGCCACAGGAGCGCCGGGGCAAGCATTGCGGCAAAGGGAAAAATCAGGCGAGCGGATCGAGTATTTCTGGGATATTTCATGGCAAAGCCTCCTATCTTGAAGATTGAATCTCCCTTGGAGTTTGAAACGTACCCTCATGGCGCTTCCTGCGATCGCTGCCTGCCACCGGGTTTGTTGAATATAGACAAATTTCGACATTGGGAATCCAGGCTTTGTCGTTCATGGAAGCGGCAGCGGCGGCCATATGGAACCCGGTAAACAGGAAACAGCCATGTCCCCCCAAATCGACCTCACCACCCACATTGACCTGCCTGTAGCGACGCTGCCGCAGGCCGAACCATGCGTCATCGTAATCTTCGGCGCCAGCGGTGACCTGACCCGGCGCAAGCTGATGCCGGCGCTGTTCCACCTTGCCTGCGAGGGCTGCATGGCCGGCCCGTTCCGGGTCGTCGGCATCGGCCGCCAGGCCATGAGCGACGATGCCTTTCGCGCGCATCTCAAGGAAGGCGTGGCCCATTCCGCCGAGATTCAGCAGTTCAGCGAAGACGAGTGGCAGGTCTTCGCGCCGCGCATCACCTATCTTCCGGGCGACTTCGCCGATGCCGACACCCACACGCGGCTGGCGGCCTTGCTGGGCACGCTGCCCGATGCCCGCAACCGCCTGTATTACCTGGCCACGGCGCCTTCCGCCGCGCCGGCCATCATCCGCGGGCTGGCCGGCGCGGGGCTGAACCGGGAAGACCGTGGCTGGGCGCGCGTCGTCATTGAAAAGCCCTTCGGCCGCGACCTGGCCTCGGCGCAGGCGTTGAACAAGATTGTGGCCGAAGCCTTCGACGAGAAGCAGGTCTATCGCATCGACCACTACCTGGGCAAGGAGACGGTGCAGAACATCCTCTTCTTCCGCTTCGGCAACGCCCTGTTCGAGCCGGTGTGGAACCGCAATCACGTGAGCCATGTCGAGATCACCGCCGCCGAGCCGCTGGGCGTGGGGCACCGCGCCGGCTACTACGAGGAATCCGGCGCCTTGCGCGACATGGTGGCCAACCATCTGATGCAGCTGCTGGCGCTCACCGCCATGGAAGCGCCGGTTGCCTTCGACGCCGACGCCGTGCGTGACAAGAAGATCGAGGTGTGGCGCTCGATCCGCCCCATGACGCCGGAGGACGTGGCGCGCCGCACCGTGCGCGCCCAGTACACCGCCGGGACGAGCAACGGTGAAAGCGTGCCGGGCTGGCTGGGGGAGGCGGGGGTGCCCGCGGAATCCCGCACCGAGACCTACGCCGCGCTGGAATTCTTCATCGACAACTGGCGCTGGGCCGGAGTGCCGTTCTACCTGCGCACGGGAAAACGCCTCTCGCGCCAGGTCACCGAAATCGCGGTGCACTTCCATCACCCGCCCTTGAGCCTGTTCCCGCACGAGGAGGCGGTGCAATCCAACGTCATCGCCCTGCGCATTCAGCCCGACGAAGGCATCAGCCTCGCCTTCGGCGCCAAGCAGCCTGGCACGGCGCGCCGCGCGGTGCCGGTTTCGATGGATTTCTGCTACCGCAACGCCTTCGGCGAGCATCCGCCTTCGGCTTATGCCGTGCTGCTGCTGGACGCCATGCGCGGCGACGCCACCCTGTTCACCCGGCGCGACGGCGTGGAAGCGCAATGGCGATTGATCACACCCATCGAGGAAGCCTGGGCGGCGCAGACTGAAGGTGCGCTGCCCGGCTATGCCGCCGGAACCGACGGCCCGGCAGAGGCCGACGCCCTGCTTGCACGCAACGGCCACCGCTGGCGCGCCATCAGCGGCAACCTGGGGGCCTGCACTGCCTGAGAAGGTCTCCCCCGTTCCCCGTCAGGCTTCCCGATCGCGGTTTATATGGGCGCGAACGAGCTTGAACACAAGCGGAACCACGACCAGCAGCCCGATCAGCAGCAATGCGACCATCGCATTGCCCATGTCCGCCGCGGCCAACTCGCCGCCGAAGTGGGCGAGCAGAAAGCTCGCCGGAATCAGGCCCAGCAGGGTCGCCAGCGCGAAGCGCCATGCCTTCAAGTGGGTCAGCCCGGCGCCGTAGCTCACCAGGTCGAAGGAGACGAAAGGCAGCAGGCGGGAGACGAACACCATCCAGGTCAGGGCATTTTGCGAGCCCAGCCAGCCCAGTGCGACGCGCTCCCCGAACAGCCGGCGCAACAGGTCGTGACCCAATACGCGGGCGATTGCGAAGGCGGTCAGGGCGCCGATTTCCGCGCCGAGGACGACGTACAGCGTGCCCCAGGCATGGCCGAACACGGCGCCCGAGACCAGGGCAATGGGCGCGCTCGGGATGGGGTTGAGGACGATGGCCAGCGCCATCAGGCCGACAATCAGGAGCGGCCCCCAGACGCCCAGCGCCAGGGTTTGCTGGCGCAGCCACTGGCCGTCCATCAGCCGTTCCAGCAGGCCGCTGGCGTCCAGATGGCGATAGACCAGCACCAGGGCGATCAGGACCAGCAACGCCCCGAGCAGTCGCATTTTCCTGGTTGCGGTGTGATGGCCTTCCATGCTGAATCGGCTCCTGCTGTATCGGTACGCTCAGCTTAACCTGCGCAGCAGGACAGTTGCGTCACGTCCTTGCTGAAGGTCTGCGCCGCGAGTTTCAGTCCCTCGACCATTGTCAGGTAGGGAAACAATTGGTCGGCCAGTTCCTGCACGGTCATGCGGTTGCGAATCGCCAGCGCCGCCGTCTGGATCAGTTCGCCCGCCTCCGGCGCGACAACCTGTACCCCGAGCAGGCGCCCCGTACCTGCTTCGGCGACCAGTTTGATGAAGCCGCGCGTGTCGAAGTTGGCCAGGGCGCGTGGAACGTTGTCGAGCGCAAGCGTGCGGCTTTCCGTCTCGATACCGTTCTGTTTCGCTTCGGCTTCCGTAACCCCCACGGTCGCTACTTGCGGATCGGTGAACACCACGGCAGGCATCGCGGCCAGATCGAGTGTCGCCTCGCCGCCGGTCATGTTGATCGCGGCGCGGGTGCCCGCTGCCGCCGCGACGTAAACGAACTGCGGCTGATCGGTGCAGTCGCCGGCAGCGTAGACGTGCGGTGCGTTGGTCCGCATGCCGGCGTCGACGGCGATGGCGCCTCGCGCGTCGACGGCTACGCCCGCTGCATCGAGATTCAGGCCGCGCGTGTTGGGTGCGCGACCGGCGGCAACCAATAGCTGGTCGGCGCGCAGTTCGTCCTGTGCCGTGGCGAGTACGAATGCATCGCCCGCATGGGCCACATGGCTGGCTTGCGTGTGTTCCAGCACCGCGATGCCTTCGGCGCGGAAGGCCGCCGTCAGCGCCGAGGCGATGGCCGGATCCTCGCCGGACAAGAGCGTACTGCGCGCCAGAATCGATACCCGGCTGCCCAGCCGGGCGAACGCCTGCGCCAGTTCCAGCGCCACCACCGACGAACCGAGCACGGCCAGGCGCTCGGGGATCGTTTCGCTGGCCAGCGCCTCGGTGGACGTCCAGTACGGGGTGTCCGCAAGGCCGGGAATCGGCGGCAGGATGGCGCTGGCGCCGGTGGCGATCAGGCAGCGGTCGAACGCGACCACGCGTTCGTCGCCGCCGGGCCGCTTCACGATGAGGCTTCGCGCGTCATGGAAACGCGCTTCGCCGCGCAGCACGGTGATCGCCGTCGTGCTTTCCAGGATGCCCTCGTACTTGGCATGGCGCAGTTCGTCGACGCGCGCCTGCTGCTGCGCGAGCAGCGCGGCGCGATCGATGGCCGGCGTGCTTGCCGCGATGCCGGCGTCGAATGGGCTTTGCCGACGCAGGTGCGCAATGTGCGCCGCACGGATCATGATCTTGGACGGCATGCAGCCGATGTTGACGCAGGTGCCGCCGAGCGTGCCGCGCTCGATCAGCGTGACGCGCGCGCCGCGTTCGATCGCCTTCAGCGCCGCCGCCATCGCCGCGCCGCCGCTGCCGATGACGGCGATGTGCAGCCCGTCGCCGCGCGCCTTGCCGCCGTTGTCCGGCGAAGCTGGCGCATCGGCTAGCGTGGCACGATAGCCAAGGGCGGCCACGGCGGCGGTGAGCGCTTCGGAAGGGGTGCCAGGTTCGACATCAAGTTGCGCAGCGCCGTGTGAAAAGGACACGTCTGCCGCATGGATGCCAGGCACTTTTTCCAGAACTGCCTTGATGTGCGCCGCGCATGGCTCGCAGGTCATGCCGGTGATTTTCAGGCTGGTCATTGCAATGGCTCCTATGGGCATCGGCCGATGCCGTCTGCCCCGGCCTTGTAAGCTTCCGCACGCTGGTCCAACGGCCCCAGACAGCAGGTCGAGGCGAGGAGGGCAGCCCGCCCGCCGGCAAAGAGCGCACCGCGTCCGTTTTGTGGCTCAGACATGCTGTGTCCTTTCAAATCCGGAATGGATAACCTAACCTTAGTTCCGTACTCATGTACGGAGTCAAGCGGAATGAAGAATGATCTTGAGAGCCTGACGATTGGCGCCTTTGCCAAGGCCGCCGGGGTGAACGTGGAAACCATCCGCTTCTACCAGCGCCGCGGCTTGCTGGCCGAGCCGGACAAACCCTACGGCGGCATTCGTCGCTACGGCGAGGCGGATGTGGCGCGGGTGAAGTTCGTGAAATCCGCCCAACGGCTGGAAAGGGGTTGAGACCTTGCTCTTGACATTATGAACCAATCAGTCCATAAACAGGATCATGAAGCCATCACCCGGTCGGCCGCTCGAATTCGATCCTGACGCCGCGCTCGATGCGGCGATGCAGGTTTTCTGGCGCAATGGCTATGAAAACACCTCGATGCAGGATCTGCTCGACGCCATGCAGATATCCAAGAGCAGCCTGTACCAGGCGTTTGGCGGCAAGCAGGCCCTATTCGAGCGCTGCATGACGCGTTACGGCGATGAGATGATCGGGGCCCTGCGCGATGCCTTGCAGGCCTCGCCCAGCGGCCTGGGTTTTATCCGGCAGTTTCTGGAAAGCGTGCTGGATGAGGCGCGCGGGGTGTGCGAGGCGCGCGGATGCCTGGTCCTGAACACCGCCAACGAATTCGCGCGGCGCAATCCACGGATTGCCGAGGCGGTGTCGCATGGCCTTGACCGCTTTCATGGCGTATTGCTGGCTGCGGTTGAACGCGCCCAGCAAGAAGGCGATATCCCGCCGGCGCGCGATGCCGTGATGCTGGCCAGTTATCTGGTCAGCAGCATGAGTGGCCTGAAGACCATGAGCAAAGCCGAGGCAGGGGAGGACACCCTGCGCGGTATCATCGGACTGACTTTGAAGGCTTTGCAGTAAGGATTCGTGTTTTTTTTTTGCGACCAATAATGGACCATACGGTCCACTAACCAAGGAGTCATGATGCAATCGGAATATAAGCTGTCCCTCCCACCCCTGACCGAAGCCAATGCCGACACCATCGCCGCCGACCGGATGCGCGCGGCGCAGGCCGGTTTCGGTTTCGTGCCCAACATGTATGGCGTGATGGCCAACTCGCCCGGCCTGCTCGATACCTATGTGCACGGCTACGAGCGCTTCCGGGCCTTGTCCGGCTTTACCCCGGCCGAGCAGGAGGTGGTGCTGCTGGCGGTCAGCCGCGAAAAGGGCTGCACCTACTGCGTCGCCGCGCACAGTTTCATCGCCGACAGGATGTCCGGGGTTCCTGCAGCCGTCACCGACGCCATCCGCGATGGCCGGCCGATCCCGGATGCCAGGCTGGCCGCCCTGCACGACTTCACCCGCACCATGGTGGCGAAGCGCGGACTGCCCGACAAGGCTGACGTGAGCGCTTTTCTCGCCGCGGGTTACAGCGAACGCCAAATCCTGGAAATTGTGCTGGCGATTGCCGTGAAGACCCTGAGCAACTATGCCAATCATCTTTTCCATACCCCGGTCGACGGCATGTTCGCCGGCCGCGCATGGGCGGACTGATCGCCGGCCTGTGACAGACGCGCAATTCACGGCTGGGCGCGCAAGAAAATCAGCCGATTTTTCAGGAGAACAGCATGAACTTCGACAAAGAACTCGACGCGCGCGGCCTCAACTGTCCGCTGCCTATTTTGCGCACCAAAAAATCGCTGGGCGAACTGCAAAGCGGCCAGATATTGAAGGTGAGCTCAACCGACCCGGGCTCGGTCAAGGACATGCAGGCGTTTGCCAAGCAAACCGGCAACGAACTCCTGTCCACCGCCGAAAACGGCGGTGAGTTCGTCTTCCTGATGCGCAAGCACTGAGCCGTATCCAACCAGGAAAAGGAGAAATATCATGGAAACCAAAAAAATGGCGCTCATCGCCACCAAGGGCACGCTGGACTGGGCCTATCCGCCCTTCATCCTGGCGTCCACCGCCGCCGCACTGGGATACGAGGTGCAGATATTCTTCACCTTCTATGGCCTGCAACTGCTGAAAAAGGACTTGTCAGGACTCAAGGTCAGCCCGCTCGGCAACCCCGGCATGCCCATGAAAATGCCGTTCGGCCCAAAGTGGTTCAAGGGAATCAGCTGGAACATCCCGAATGCGGTGCAGTCCCTGGTGCCGGGGTACGAAAACCTCGCCACCTCGCTGATGAAGCAGACGATCCGCAACACCGGCGTCGCTTCGATTCCGGACTTGCGAGAACTCTGCCAGGAAGCCGACGTCAAGATGATCGCCTGCCAGATGACCATCGAATTGTTCGGCTTTGAGCAGTCCGACTTCATCGACAACATCGAATACGGCGGCGCGGCGACCTTCTTTGAATTCGCGGGCGAAACGGATATCTGCCTGTTTATCTGAGGCCAGCCCAAGAGGGTGGAGATCAGCCCTCGCGTGGCCCAGTTGGAGTTAGGGCGGCGCTGGCGCCGCGCCCGGCGCCTTTTCGAGCTGCGCGGCAAGCCGGTGGCGGCATTAAAAACAATCAGTTAGAGACGGTAATTAACCTGGGTGTTCAACATTTATTCCGGCACAGGTTCAGGCTCGGCCTTCAGCGAAAGACCGTAGATCCTCAGTTGCAGCGGTTTTTTCATTTCTTCGATTTCGTTGTATTTAGCCAGAAGCTGGTCGGCCTGCTGATACAAGTATTCCCCGCGCAAGACTGCGCTTTTCTGCGCTGCGACCACTTCGTCGTAATTCGCAATCTGCCCGAGCAGCTGCGGGCGCATGGGCGTGCCGTACAGCAATGGCGCGCTGCCGTTTCGGCGCAATTCCTGCACCATCTGGAATTGCTGATAGATCGCCTGCTGCTGCTGATTGAGCATGTTCAAGGCGCTGTAGTGCTTTTCCAGTTCGGTTTTGTTGTCGGCTGCTGCAGTAAAACTCAACTGCAGCAGCAGCAATGCAAAGCTGAGATAACGCATATCGCCTCCGACTGAAGCCTATGCACCCATTGTAGAAGTTCACAGTAATTGTGGCGTCCGCTTGCCTCCAATGATGGGTGGTCGCTTTAAGATTAAGAATGCGCAGCGAACGGGTGAAGCGACTCAGGGTTGGCGGCATCACCTCAAAAAATACGCAACATAAAAAGCCAGCCCCACGGCCATCCACAGCCACGCGACCAGGGGGCCGAGCAGCACGCGCGGGATGCGGTTGCGGGGGACGAAACCGACCCCGTGCACGAAGCCCGCTGACATGCCCCACATGATGAGCACGAGCACGCCGTGGCTGATCGGGCTGCCGTCTTCAGTGGTCAGTCCGCGCGGCAGCAGGGTGACGAGCATCATCAGCGTCAGTGCGACAAGCAGCGAGATGCCGCGCGCCCAGCCGGTGTCGAGCCCGCGCATCATGCGCGCCGGGCCTTGCGGCGGGGGTACTGCCATTCGAACAATCGATCAGCCATGCCGCGTGGTGTCGTCCGCGGCCTTGTTGCGCACTTCGTCGAGCGAGTATTCCTGAGCATCGCACATCATCGCGTTGATCGAGGCGAGCAGCACGGCCATGGTGACTCCGAGCATCCAGGCGAAATACCACATGGCGATTCCTTTCAATAAACCGATTTGTCGTTGGCAGCGATGTATTCCGTCGTCACCTTGCCCCACATCACCTTGTAGGCCCATGAGGTGTAAAAAATGATCAGCGGCATGAAGATGACGGTGGCGCCGAGCATCAGGCCGAGCGTGAGATGCGACGACACGGCGTCGTACACGGTGAGGCTGGAACGCGGGTCGGTCGACGACGGCATGATGAAGGGGAACATCGATACGCCGGCGGTGCCGATGATGCCGGCACAGGCGACCGACGACGACCAGAACGCGGCGCCGGCCTGATGCAGGCGGGAGAACAGGATGCCCGCGGCGAGCGCGACGAAGGCCGCGATCGGCACCCACATCGCCCAGGCATATTGCGTGTAGTTGTGCATCCAGGCACCCGCCTGCACCTCGACCGTTTTGGCGAGCGGATCGGAAGGGGCATTGGGGGCAAGGGCGCTGGTGACGACGTAACCGTCGATGCCGGTCGCCACCCACACGCCCGCCAGGGCAAAGGTGACGAAGGTGAGCGCACCGAAGATCAGGCTGGCGGTGCGGGCGCGGCGGTAGATGGCGCCTTCGGTGCGCATCATCAGGTAGTTCGCGCCCTGAAAGGTGATCATGCCGAGGCTCACCACGCCGGCGAGCAGGGCGAAGGGGTTGAGCAGGGCCCAGAAGCTGCCGGTGTAGGTCGACATCATCAGGTCGTCGAAGTGGAAGGGCACGCCCAGCAGCAGATTGCCGAAGGCGACCCCGAAAATGATCGGCGGCACCGCCCCGCCGATGAAGAGGCCCCAGTCCCAGGTGCTGCGCCAGGTCGGGTGCTTGATCTTGGAACGGTAATCGAAGCCGACCGGGCGGAAGAACAGGGCCCACAATGCGGCCATCATCGCCCAGTAGAAGCCCGAGAAGGCGGTGGCGTAGACCAGCGGCCAGGCGGCGAAGATCGCGCCGCCGGCGGTGATGAACCACACCTGGTTGCCGTCCCAGTGCGGGGCGACGGTATTGATCATGGCGCGGCGCTCGAGATCGTTCCTGGCGACGAAGGGCAGCAGCACGCCCATGCCCATGTCGTGGCCATCCATGATGGCGAAGCCGATCAACAGTACGCCGACAAGCAGCCACCAGACGAGTTTCAGGGTTTCGTAGTCCATGTCCGCTCCTTAGATTTTGTGCACCGGTGCGCCCGCTGGCAGTACGACGCCAGCGGTCTGTTCGCCATGGTATTTGCCGCTGCCGAGGCTGGCCGGGCCCTGGCGCGCGTATTTCGTCATCAGATACATCTCGACGAACAGCAGCACGGTGTAGAAGCCGATGAAGCCGGCGAGCGAGCCGTAAACATTGCCGACCGAGATGTTCGACACCGAGATATGGGTGGGCAGCACGCCGTAGATCGACCATGGCTGACGGCCGTATTCGGCGACGATCCAGCCGAGTTCGGCGGCGATCCACGGCATCGGCATGAACCACAGCGCCCAGCGCAGCAGCCATTTCTTCTCGGTGAAATTGCCCTTCACCGAATAGAACAATGCGAAGCCGAACAGCACGAGGAACAGGAAACCCAGCGCCACCATGATGCGGAAGCTCCAGAACAGCGGGGCGATGCGCGGGATGGTGTCGTCAACCGCCTGCTGGATCATTTGCGGCGTGGCCTGCGAAACATCGACCGTGTATTTCTTCAGAAGCAGGCCAAAGCCGAGGTTGGTCTTGCTGGCTTCGAATCGCGCATGCGCGACGCTGTCGTCGCGTTTTCTGCGTAATTGCTCCAGCGCGACCACCGCCTGGATGCCGTTCTCGATGCGTTCTCGGTTCCTTGCCTTGATCTCCTTGATGCCGGGCATGGTCTCGGTCAGCGTGCGCGTGCCGATCAGGCCGAGCACGTAGGGGATATGCAGCGCGTAGTCGTTGCGCTGGGCCGCCTCGTCGGGGAGGGCGAACACGGTGAAGCCGGCGGGGGCGGGCTCGGTTTCCCACATCGCCTCGATCGCCGCCATCTTGGCTTGCTGCGATTCACCCATGGTGTAGCCGGATTCGTCGCCCAGCACGATGACCGACAGCGCCGAGGCAAAGCCGAAGGCTGCGGCGATGCGGAACGAGCGCCGCGCGAAATCGAGGTCTCGCCCTTTCAGCAGGTAGTAGCTGGAAATGCCGAGCACGAACAGCGAGGCGGTGACATAGCCCGCCGACACCGTATGTACGAACTTGGCCTGCGCCACCGGATTGAACACGATGGCCCAGAAATCGGTCATTTCCATACGCATGGTGGCATAGGAAAACTCCGCACCGAGCGGATTCTGCATCCAGCCATTGGCAATCAGGATCCACAGCGCGGACAGATTGGAGCCCACTGCCATCAGCACCGTGACCATGAAGTGTTGCCATTTGTTGAGGCGGTCCCAGCCGAAGAAAAACAGGCCGATGAAAGTCGATTCGAGGAAGAAGGCCATCAGCCCCTCGATCGCCAGCGGCGCGCCGAATATGTCGCCGACATAGTGCGAGTAGTACGCCCAGTTGGTGCCGAACTGGAATTCCATGGTGATTCCGGTGGTCACCCCGAGCGCGAAATTGATGCCGAACAGCTTGCCCCAGAAGCGCACCATGTCCTTGTAGACGGGGCGGTCGGTGATGACATAGGTCAGCTCCATGATCACCAGGATGAATGCCAGGCCCAGCGTCAGCGGCACGAACAAAAAGTGATACAGCGCGGTGACGGCGAATTGCAGCCGGGACAGGTCAACGAGTTCTTCGGTCAACATGGGTGCTCCTAATGGGTTATTGCCTGGCGTGTTGTTGCGGGTTGGCCAGCCGCTCGGCCACGGCGTCGGCGTCGGGATGCACCGCCCGACCATCGAAAAACGCATAGAAAATTGCCACGATCACCAACAGCTTGATGACGATAGCCAGCGTGATTTCCCTGGCGAGCGGATGGTGCAGGAACGAGGGCAAGGGCTTTTTCATGGTGATCCTTGTTATTTGCTGCAAGGTCCTGCCAGTTTCATACCCGGAACCGGGTGATTATTGTGTCGACATTTCAAAAGGATAGACCATGTGTTCGGAGTTCATCGAATGCGCCCCCTTGAGCGCGCGGGGATTTTTAAGGGCAGCGGCCAACCATGTAATTCATTGGGAAGGGTATGGGACTTTCAGAAGCCAGCCGGCGCCAGGTGTCGCCCCCACGAAATTCGAGTAACGCCGCCAAATGAAATCAAGCGCCCAACCTCATCCGAACTCATCCGAAAAAGTTTGTTTTGTCAATAGGATGACATCTATTCTTAAGAATAAACGAGAGATATTCCCAAAAAATTCTGGTAACGCTCACGAATGACCTTCCGCTAGTCAGCCTAAGCTGGATTCACGTAAACGGTCACGAATGGAGAACGAATATGGTCCCCAAGAACACGATCTGTCTTTGGTATGACGGCGCCGCCTTGGATGCCGCGAAGTTCTACGCCGAGACGTTCCCGGACAGCGCGGTGGGAACGGTCCATCGTGCGCCCGGCGACTATCCCGCGGGCAAACTGGGCGATGTTCTGACGGTGGAATTCACCGTGATCGGCATCCCTTGTCTCGGCCTCAATGGTGGCCCGGCATTCAAGCACAGCGAGGCTTTTTCATTCCAGGTTGCGACTGACGACCAAGCCGAAACCGACCGCTTGTGGAATGCGATCATGGACAACGGCGGCCAGGAGAGCGCCTGCGGTTGGTGCAAGGACAAGTGGGGGTCTGTCGTGGCAGATCACGCCGCGCGCGCTCACTGCCGCAATCGCCGATCCCGATCGCGCCGCAGCCAAGCGCGCTTTCGAGGCGATGATGCAGATGAAAAAGATCGACATCGCGGCGATCGAAGCGGCACGGCGCGGCTGACTGGCCGCGCGTTCCCCGAATTTTGAGTTACTCCAGCGGCATCCTCAGCAGTGAATTTCATGAATCAGATATTCTATTTAACATAATATACATTATGCGAAGTCTGGCAGAGGGAATTGCCAGCGCCGAATGGTGTGACTAGCAGCCGAACCCAACTGACTAGCTGGTGAAGCCAATTGACTACCTCTTGAGCCAATGAGGCCGACTATTCAATCCGACCGGGTTTTGAATTCGCCTCGCGATGCAAGGACTCCCACCCAAGGGAGAACAGCTTGTCCGGGTCTTGAGAAACGACGGAGCGCTCGAATGCGTCAATGAGGTTGTCCTTGGTGATTATCACCACGCCCTGGCTTCGGGCGGCATCAACATCAAACTGTCCGACTGCATCCTTGGGCCTGGCGGTGACAATTACAGGCAGCACCCTCAGGTGCCCATAGGCGGAGTTATCGAGGTGAGCCCGGATTACTTCAGCCCGGTCTACTAGTTTGCCAAGCTTCCCATCCTTATTAATTTGGTTGATTGTGCACTCGACTAGGACCACGTCCCCGTTGTTGGTCGTCGCAACGATGTCTGGACCGGATTCGAGCTTTTTGCCAATCAATGGGTCGACCGAAAACCCCAACATAAACAATAAATTGGATACTCCGACTTCGAAGTCACGAGAGTTTTTTTCTTGGTGCTTCTCGTCAAACAGGTAAGTCTTAAGCCCCTCAAGGTTTGAATCAAACCCGTGGTGAAGGACCCGACGCACGTTGGGGAACGTATCCGGGTCCGCTATCCATCCGTGATGCTGCAAATGCCCCGAATAGGATGCAAAACATTGCACTACAGAACCTTGGGGTACTGGCACTTCGGTAGTGCCATACCTGAGTGTTCCTCGGTCTGACCATTGAAAATCTTCCCCTGAAATTCGTTTTGAACCGCCCCGGGTTTCGTGGAGGCCATTTAGTTTAAGTGCAGGCCGTTGACTCGGCCTGTTCGGCGAGTTGCCGGTAGTAGTTTGCCTCAGCTTCGGCGGGCGGGATATAGCCGATGGGTTCGAGCAGCCGGACGTGG
>JAJPEP010000054.1 GCA_021166845.1 Thiobacillus sp. | reverse complement strand
AACGACCAAAAACCAGCAGAAAGGAGAAAAACACCGACCCATCGTGACCGACGGCATTACAATTTAACCGCGTAACACCACCTGATGCGCAGCGGTCACGTTCGACCGGAATGAGCGGTCACGTTCACCGGAATACGCAGCCACCTTCCTGCGCAAGGTCATTGACACAATTCACCAGCGCGTGGCCGCCCGGGGTATGGACGGTGCCTGGCCGATGTATGTGCGTGAGCAGCTGTTGCCTCGCGTCTTCGGCTTTGAGCTGATGATGGCGCCCTACACCGTGGCCCACCTCAAGCTGGCGCTACAACTACAGGAGCAGGGCTTCGAATTCGCGCCGGGCGAGCGCCTGCATGTGTACCTCACCAATACCCTCGACCAGCTGCATCAAAAAACGAATGCCATGCTGGGCCAGTGGATCGCCAAGGAAAATGAAGGTGCCGAAGCGATCAAGCTGCATAAGCCGGTAGAAATCGTGCTGGGCAATCCACCCTACTCTGGCGAGTCGCGCAACAAAAGCGACTGGATCACGGAATTGCTCAAATCCTACAAAACCGAACCCGAGGGCGGGCCGCTCAAAGAACGCAACAGCAAGTGGATCAACGACGACTATGTCAAATTCATCCGCTTCGCGCATGATCGCATCGCTCGTACCGGCCATGGCATCGTTGCCTTTATCACCAATCACGGCTGGCTCGACAATCCCACTTTTCGGGGCATGCGCGCCCAGCTCATGGCCGACTTCGACGAAATCCATGTCCTTGACCTGCACGGCAATAGCAAAAAGAAGGAACGCACACCCGAGGCGCTCAAGGCACAGGGTGATGACAAAAACGTGTTCGACATCGAGCAAGGCGTTTCCATCGCTTTTTTGGTCAAATTGCCTGAAGGCAGGCTCCCCACGCCCAACGAGAGAGAGGCTGTGGATGAGGGAGAAACACCACCCAACACCCAACTTAATCTCATCCCGTCACTCACACGCAAGCTTGCCGGCGGCAAAGTCACACTTAAAGCCCAAGTCCGCCACGCCCAACTGTGGGGCACTCGTGAATACAAATACGGCTGGCTAGAAGAACACAGCATCCACGATACTCCCTGGCAAGACCTGCGCCCCGCGCTGCCGCAACTGCTGTTTATCCCCCGCGACGAATCGCTGGCCGGTGAATACGAACAAGGCCGGAAAGTCACCGATATCTTCCCGGTCAACTCGGTTGGCATCGTTACTGCACGCGACAAGCTCACTATTCATTTCAACCGCGATGATGTACGAAGCACCATAGAGCGCTTTGCCAGCCGGCCGACTGAGGAGGCACGCGAAATTTTCAAGCTTGGTCAGGATTCCCGCGACTGGACCGTAGTAGGTGCGCAAAAAGATGTGCGAGACAGCAAGCTTGACGAAGCGCGCATCATGCCCATTGCCTACCGTCCATTTGACACCCGCTACACGTATTACACGGGAAAATCGAAAGGCTTCCATTGCATGCCACGCGGTGAAGTGATGCGGCATTTCACCCATCCAGGTAATTTTCAGAACTTGGGGCTGGTGACTTCCAGACTGACCAAGGGCGAGCAATTCGCGCATGCACAAATTACGGACAAAATCACCGAAGTGATCTGCATGTCCCGACCCTTTGGCTTGCCTGAAGGTACCAAACCAGAAGATGTACTGGCTTATTGCTACGCCGTAATGCACGCCCCCAGCTATCGCAGCCGCTACACCGAATTTTTGAAAGGCGATTTCCCGCGCATTCCGCTGGCGGCTGTTGCCGGTTCCGAGCTTTCCTTTGCGGAAATATGGGATGCGCTGATACCGCTGGGCAGACAGCTTATTGACCTGCAAGTGCTGAAAGACCTGTTTGGTGAAAAATCAGCCAACTTCCCCAAACAGGGCGGCAACGAAGTAGGGAAGCCCCGCTACGAACCACCCAGGGAAGGCCAACCCGGACGTGTTTGGATCAACGCCACACAATATTTCGAAGGCATTGAACCGGAAACTTGGGTATTCAAGATCGGCGGCTATCAGGTCTGCGAAAAATGGCTGAAGGATCGCAAAGGCCGCATACTGGATTTCAACGACATCCAACACTATGGGAAAATCGTTGCCGCGCTGACACAAACCCGCGCCCTCATGGCGCAAATAGATTCAGCCGCCAATGGCCGATTGTGGCCGCGGTCTGGTCCATCAATTGAACAAGATTGATTGTAAAGTCATCTGCAGCCTGCATTCGAGCAAGACTTGGCGGCGCCTACTGATCCGCGAGATCGAGCTTGTGTTGCCGTGCGGAATCGGGCAAAGGTAAATCATCCGTTTTAATCGCGCTTAGCCCATGGCGCGTGGTGATGCGGGCAATATCCCCGTCATCGGAATAAATAATCTTGGCATTGCCCACTTTGGCGATGGCAACAATTTGCCAGTCAAATTTGGCCTTAGCCCATGTCTTCGTATTGGCGCGCTTGTCGCCCCCCGAGAGCGCCGCATCCAGCATCAGCGCACACTCCATCGCCGCCCGGCTATCGAATGTGCCCAGTTTGAAAGCACTGGATGCCGAAATCTGTCGGTGATATTCGTCCATTGCCTTACCAGCACGTGCCAAAAACTCGGAGAAGGCTGGCGTAGGGATAAGAATTTTGGTTCGCTTACGCTGAAGCTCCGCAATCAGGTGTTCGAGTTTTGCTTTACGGTCTGGCGGGGTGCGAGGGTGAAACAGGTCAACGAGAATTGTTGCGTCAAAAACAACCATTACTCTCCCCGTATCCGTTTGAGCTCAGCTTGGGGATCGTCAAGCTCATTCCAGCCGCTACCTTCAATAGTACGCATGGCTGTGATGACCTCTATGAGTGGGGTTTCATCCAACGGCTCGAATGTTTTGATATCAAATTTTTCCAATTCCCATATCCGATCTTCGGTGCGCCGCCACTTTCCCCGTCCGGCTATGCGCACAGCGCCGCCAAAAATATGAGGCGCTAGCTTGCGAGCGGTTTCACGGTCGGTATTACATGGGTAAAAAACGCCATCCTCGCCTTCCAGCAAGACCGGGACGGTTTCATCTTTCCCGCCGACCTTGATAACCACGCCATCCAGTTCACCAAACTCAAAAACCACGGCTTCCTCCGCTAAAGGGGTTTTCTTGCCGGGGAAGTCGATGATTTTCGCGCCACCTTTAAGCCGGAGCGTACCCGTGGCATTGTCGTCACGAAGCATGCGATTAATGTCGCGGCTGGCTCTGACCAAATCTTCCGGCGCATCAGCACTGTTCGCAAGCTTAAGCCTGGCCGACACCTTGGGAGCTGCCGGTTCGTCTACTAGAATTTCGGGGATCGCACTCCCCTTGCGGACTTTCATGAAATGGACATGTTCCTTGTTGCCAAAGAGCACAGCGAGCTTTCCTAAATAATCGGCAAGCCGAGACATAGGAAGCGTGTCGGGCTTCCAAGCATCAATCCGAAAGTCGTAGGTCTGCGCACTCATGATATTACCGTCAAGCATCTGACACGTTATGTAACTGGAGCCAGTTAATAATAGTCCTACAGGCTGGCCGCGAACTTAACTTATTACGCTTGCAAAGGTCAACATAGACATATCCCAGCCTAGCGTCCCAGCGCCGAGTCGATGCTCGCCAGGAATTTGTCGGGCTTCTCGAAGCCGATTACCTTGAAATCCGACTGCGCGCCTGCGGCGTTCCAGAAAATCAGCCCGGGCGGCCCGAACAGGTTGAAGCGCTTCAGCAGGGCCTTGTCGGCGTCGCTGTTGGCGGTGACGTCGGCCTTCAGCAGCACCACGTCCGCCAGCCGCGCCTGCACCCGGGCATCGCTGAAGGTGAAGCTTTCCATTTCCTTGCACGACACGCACCAGTCGGCATAGAAGTCGAGCATCACCGCGCGCCCGTCGGCCCTGGCCGCTGCCAGGCGCGCGTCGAGCTCGGCCACGTCCTTCACCTTCTCGAACGCCAGGCCTTTCTGCTCGGCCGCCAGCGCCACGCCGCCGCCCTTGAAGACATCGAGCGGCTGCAGCAGATTGCGACTGCCCGCCAGCATGCCGAGCAGGATCGCCAGACCGCCGATCAGCAGCACCACGCCGAGGCCCTTCCACAGGCGCGACCAGCCGGTCGCATGGGCGGGCAGCGGGTCGAGCGCATGCAGGAAAACCGCGCACGCGATCAGCAGCAGCGCCCACAGCAGCATGCCGACCCAGCCCGGAACGACCGGCGAGATCAGGTAGATGGCGATGGCCAGCATCATCACGCCGAAGAAATACTTCACCGCATTCATCCAGCCGCCTGCGCGCGGCAACAGGGCGCCGGCGGACAGGCCGATCAGCAGCAGCGGCACGCCCATGCCCAGCGCCAGCACGAACAGTGCGACCCCGCCGAGCACGGTATTGCCGGTCTGCGCGATGAAGGCCAGCGCGGCGGCCAGCGGCGGCGCGACGCAAGGGCCGAGAATCACGGCCGACAACGCGCCCATGGCGAACACGCCGAAGAAGTTGCCGCCCTTCATCTTGTTGGCGCGCTCGGAAAACCTGCTCTGCAGCGCACTCGGCAATTGCAGTTCGTAGAAGCCGAACATGGACAGCGCCAGGCCGACGAAAATCAGCGCACCGACGCCGAGCGCCCACGGATTCTGCAGGGCGTTGGAAATCAGGGTGCCGGACAGCGCCGCCGCCACGCCGGCCACCGCATAGGTGATCGCCATGCCCAGCACGTAGGCGAGCGACAGCAGGAAACCGCTGGTCTTGGTCATCTTGGTGTTCTGCCCGGCGATGATGCCCGACAGGATCGGAATCATCGGGAACACACAGGGCGTCAGTGCCAGCAGCAGGCCGAGGCCGAAGAAGGTGGCGACCACCGGCCAGAAGCTGCCGCCCTTCAGCACGCGCTCGATGCGCGAAGTGTCCGATTCGCTGGCGGGCCCGGCCGGCGGCGTCTGGACGCCGGCAATGACGGCCGCGCCGGCCGGGCCCGCGGTCAGCGTGAAGTCGCGCGTGATCGGCGGGTAGCACACGCCGACCGCCTCGTTGCAGCCCTGCCAGGTGGCTTCCAGCACCAGTTGCTCGCCGGCGGCGAGCGCGCGCGACAGCGTCACGCCGGCGGCAAAACCCTGGTGGTAGACCTCGGTGCGGCCGAAGGTCGGGTCGTCCTTGACCTCGCCCGCCGGGGTGTCGACGCTCGTCACTTTCACGTCGGCGGGCGACTTGACGACATAGGCGAGCTTGTCGCGATACAGGTAGGTGTCGGGCGTCAGCGTGTAATCGAGCCTGGCCGTCTGCGCATCCGGCATCGCCGCGGCAACCAGGAAGGCCTCTTCCGGCGGCAGCAGTTTCGGCATGCCCGCATCGCCCAGCAGGCTGCGCAGGCCATCCAGCGCGGTACGGGATGCGGCGGGTGTGGCGGCGGGGGCTGCCACGACGGCAGCCGCCGGCGCGGGCAGCTTGATCGTCATGCTCTCGGTTTGCGGGATGTAACACAGCCCGGCGTCGGCGCAGCCCTGCGAAACGGCTTTCAGGGTGACCGAATCGGTGCCCGGGACGCGCTGGATCGGCAGCGCGATGCGCACATCCTTGATATAGGTTTCGACCTTGCCGAAGAACTCGTCGTCCTTCACCTTGCTGGCGGGCAGCTGCGGCGCGCCCAGCGTGGCGCCGGCGGCCTCGAACTGGAACTTGTCGCGGTACATGTAATAGCCGTCGGCAATCTGCCAGCGCGCTTCCAGCGTGTTGGCGTCGAGCGCACGCGCCGAGAACTTGAACGCGACTTCCGGGTCAAGAAATTCTTCGGCGTGGGCCACTGGAAAAAACGCCAGCGCGCCCCAAAGTGCGGAAAGTGCGCCGAGCATACGAATCCACTTATTATTCTTGATCATGCTTTTCAGTCTCCGTGGCCAGCCAGCCGAGATAGGCAGGCAGTCCGTGCGTTATGGGCAGAGCAATCAGTTCAGGTACGTCGTAAGGATGCTGCGCGCGAACAATTTCTTCAACCAGCATGTAGTTTGCCGCGGTGGTCTTGATCAGCAGCGGAATTTCGTCCGCCGCTTCCACTGCGCCCTGCCAACGGTAAATGGAGCGGCACGCCGCCAAAACGTTCACGCACGCCGCCGCGCGCCGTTCGATCAGCGCGTGCGCCAGTTTTTCGGCGCTCGCGACATCGGGTAAGTTTGTCAAGATTAACAAAGGTTCCATCACATGCGCTCTGGTTGGATCGTGCTACTGCTGCTGTCGTTTCCGGTTCTGGAGGCCATCGGCATTTTCTGGGTGGCCAGCGCCATCGGCGGCTGGGTGCTGCTGTGGCTGTTGCTGGCCGCCATCGCCGGGATCATGCTGATTCGCGTCGAGCGCGTCGCCTGGCGCGCGCGCCTGCTGTTTTCGGTGCAGTCCGGCGCGAATCCGCTGGCCGCGATGTTTGCCAGCGGGCGTATTCTGATCGCCGGCGGCCTGCTTGTCTTCCCCGGCTTCCTCAGCGATGCGATCGCGCTGGGGCTGCTGCTGATTCCGGGCACCTGGGCCGGGCGCAAGCAAGACCCGCTGCGGCCGGCGAATGACGATGTTCCCTTCCCCGAACCCCCTCCTGCACGGGGCGAAACACCCGCCACGATCGATGGCGAGTTCAAGCGCGAGCCGGACGACCGGCTGCATTAAAACAGCTTCACCTGCCCGCGCGCCTGCTTGATCTCGCGCAGCAAATCGTCCGAGGTCGGATAGCGGTATTTCAGCCGCAGTTCGCGCGTGGCGCGCGCGTTCGACAGCTGGCGCGACTCGCGCAGGAACGACAGCAGGGCTGCGGACAACACGCTCTCCGCCTCGGCGCGTTCGACCCGCGGCGGCCGCGGCAGGTCGAACGCGTCGGCGCAGCTGTCGAACCAGTCGCCCATTTTCATGGGGTGCGCATCGACCGCATGATAGATGCGTTGCGAGCGCCCGCGGAACAGCGCCGCCCACGCCAGCCGCGCCAGATCGTCGGCATGGATGTGGTTGGTGTAACTGTCGTCCCGCGCAACCAGCGCCGGGGTGCCGCGCCGGATGCGTTCCAGCGGCAGGCGATCGGCGGCATAGATTCCCGGCGCGCGCAGGATCGTCACCCGCACCCGCTGCGTTGCGCCCCAGGCACGCAAGCGGCGCTCGGCATCGACCCGCCGCACCGCGCGGCCGTTCACCGGCGCCACCGGGCGCGTTTCGGCGACCCAGTTGCCGCCGCAGTCGCCGTACACGCCGCTGGTGCTGATGTAGACCAGCGCGCCCGGGGGGCGGCGCCCCAGCGCGTGCAGCAGGTGCGCGGTGCGCGAATCGGTGCTGCCGGCGTTGGGCGGCGGCGCAAAGTGGAACACGCCGTCGACGCGCGGCAGGCGCTTCAACGTGGCCGGCACGTCGAGGTCGCCGACGATCGGCGTCACGCCGAGGGCGCGCAGCTCGGCGGCGCGTTCGGGGCGGCGGATCATGCCGATGAATTCCGCCTGCCCGGCATAGCGCCGCACCAGCCGCTCGGCGACATCGCCGAATCCCACGATCAATATTTTTTTCATGCCGCTGTAACCCTATCCGCGCAAGGGTAAAAATCCGGCGCACTCAAGCGATAATTTAACCAGTCGTCACCGCATTTTAAGCGCACACCATGCCGCACCGCGTCAACATCCAGCCCAGCGGGCACCAGTTCAGCGTCGAGGATGACGAAACCATTCTCGAGGCCGCGCTGCGTGCGGGCCACTCGCTCCCCTACGGCTGCCGCAACGGGGCCTGCGGGGCCTGCAAGGGCAAGGTTCTGTCCGGCCAGGTCGATTACGGCGAGCATTCTCCCACCGCGCTGAAGGACGAGGAAAAGGCGCAGGGACGCGCATTGTTCTGCCGTGCCAAACCGCTGTCCGACCTCACCATCGAAGCCAGGGAAATCGGCGCCGCCAAGGACATCGTGGTGAAGACGCTGCCGTGCCGGGTGGAAAAACTGGAGAAGCGCGCCGACGACGTGATGCTGATGAAGATCAAGCTGCCGGCCAGCGAGCGGCTGCAGTTTCTTGCCGGCCAGTACATCGATTTCCAGCTGAAGGATGCCAAGGCGCGCAGCTTTTCGCTCGCCAACCCGCCGCACGACGACGCGCTGCTGGAACTTCACATCCGCCACGTGCCGGGGGGGCTGTTCACCGACCAGGTGTTTTCCACGTTGAAGGAACGCGACATCCTGCGCCTGAAAGGCCCGCTCGGCAGCTTCTTCATTCGCGACGATTCCGACAAGCCGATGATCTTCATCGCCGGCGGCACCGGCTTTGCGCCGATCAAGAGCATGCTGGAGCATGCCTTTGCCGAACATACCAAGCGCGAACTGGTGCTGTACTGGGGCGCGCGTTCGCTGAAGGACCTGTACATGGCCGAACTGCCGCGGCAGTGGATGGCCGAACACCCGAATTTCAGCTTCATCCCGGTGCTGTCCAACCCGCAACCGGGCGATGCGTGGCAGGGGCGCACCGGCTTCGTGCACCAGGCGGTGCTGGCCGACTTTGCCGATTTGTCGGGCTACCAGGTGTACGCCTGCGGCGCACCCGTCATGGTCGACACTGCGCGCGACAGCTTCGTGAAAACGCGCAATCTGCCCGAAGACGAGTTCTTCGCCGACCCCTTCGTCTACGCGGCGGACGCCGAGACCGCACCCGCCGGCTGACGACCCGCCGGGCCTACTGCGCGCGGCACAGCACCAGCGCCTTCTGGTAATGCCGGCAGGCCTCACCCGTCTGTCCGCTCTGGGTCTTGAGTTCGGCCATGCGGATGTGGCCTTCGGCGCTGGGCGCGATGGCGAGGCTGGCTTCCAGATAGCTCTGCGTCTTGCCCCACAATTCCTGCACGCTGCACAACTGCGCCAGCGTCAGCAGCAACTGGGCGTCGCGCGGGTGGGCGTGCAACCATTTCTCGGCCTGCTCGATCTGCCGCGCCGGGCTGCTGCCGCGTACTTCTCCGTACAAGGCCGCCAGATCTTCGTGCCACTCGCGGTTGAGCGCGGCTTCCAGCACGTCGAGCGCGGTGTCGTGGCTAGCGCGCTGCATGAAGGCACGCGCGGCGGCGCGCGCCACCCAGGGATCGACCTTGAAATCGGCTGGAATCTTCTTCCAGTATTCCAGCAGGCCACGGTCGTCTTCGGCGCGGCGCTTGAGGTTTTCGGCATAGGCCATGCGGCGCATCTGGGCGGCGACGCCGGGCTCCAGCGCGTTGCCGCGCATCAGCGCGTCGAGCAACTTGTCGACTTCGTCCCACTGCCCCGTCATCTGGCGCGCCTTGAGTTCGAGCCGCAACAGCGCGGTGTGCTGCGGCGCGATCTCCTTGGCCCGATTGATCGCCACCAGTGCCGCCGTCGCATCCTTGGCGTCGAGACGCGCCTCGGCTTCGAACAGCTGCGCGGCAAGTTCGGCGCCGTGCTCGGCAGCCTCCTGAAGATGGCGCTCGCGCAGCGGCTCGGCACGCATTTCCTGCGCGGCGCGCGCCGCCAGCACGCGCGCCACCCCGATCCGGGTGTCGTCGCCCTGCCACGGCCCGAGCGATTGCTCGGCGTCCTGATAGCGGTATTCGGTATACGCCTTGAGGCCGCCGACAAAGTTTTCATCCCGCTTTCTGGCGGCACGGCGCGCGCGCTGTTCGCGCACGATGCCGGGCAGATTGAGGGTGAGCATGGCCAGGCGCAGCAGCACGATCCCCCCCACCACCAGCCCGACCAGCATCAGCACGAAGCTGATGAAAGAAATCTCCACCCGCCACGGCGGATAGACCAGCACCACATAGCCGGGATCGTAGCGTCCGGCCATCGCCAGCGCGATGGCCAGCACCGCGGCGATGATCAGCGAGATCAGCCAGCGCATCAGTGCTCTCCCTTGTACGCGTCGAGCGCGGCCAGGCTGGCGTCGATAGCGGGCAGTTCCTGGGCGACCTGCAGACCGGACAGGCGCTTGATTTCCTTCAGTGCGGCGGCGACACCGGCGTCACGCGTGTTGTAGTAGCGGCTCAGCAATTCCGACACCGCGCGCAGATCGGTCTGGAATGCCGCCTGGTCCTGCGACATCAACGCCAGCCGTGCCGACAGCAGGCGCAGGCGCAGATTTTCGCGCAGGAAGTAGGCCTGCTCGGGCGGCAGCAGCACCGCTTCGTTGCCATCGATACGGCGGATCTGCGCCAGGCGCTTCAGCTCCGTCCACAGCTCCTGGCCGATATCGCCGACCCCGCCGCGGCTGCGCGGCGCCGGCGCCGCCTCGGAAACCTGCGCGCTGGCCAACGGCCAGCCGGCATGGCGTGCCGCCAGCGCCTCGATGCGCGCGCTCACCCCCACTTTGTCGAGCGAGGGCGCCGCACGCAGATTGGCCAGGTCGGCCGCAATCGCGCGGCGCAGCGCAGTGAACTGCGGCTTGTCGAGGCGCTGCAGACGGTTATCGGCGCCTTCCAGCGCAATGATCGCGGCCTTGACGTTGCCTGCCAGCTGCAACTGCTGCGCGGCGGTGAGCAGCACCTGCTCGATTTCAGCCAGCGTCCACTGGTCACGCCCCTGCGACAAATCCTTGTAGAGCGCTTCGAGCGAAAGCTGCTGTTGCTGCGACATCGCCATCTGGCTTTCGATGCGGACGACCTTCTCGCTGAGCTGCCGCATCGCGTCGTCGGCATTGCGCGCCAGCAGGCGGGTTTCGCTGACGTCCTTTCCGGTTTCGGCAAGCCGGCGTCCCAGTTCGGTCTTCAGGTCGCGGATGCGTTCGCTGCTGTCGAACCACGACCAGGCCGCGGCCGCCATCGCCAGCGTGGCGATCAACAGGGCGACCAGCGCCACCGCCGAAACGTGGGTGCGCGCACCCGCCTGAGCAGGCGCGGCGGCAGGCTGCGATGGGGGTTGCGGGGCGGAAGCTTCCGGGGTGTCATTCATGGGTGGTTCCTGAACCAGTTAACCAGGCCGTCTACCAGTCCGTCATCGCCGCCCGGCGTGGCGATGACCTGTGCAATGCCGAGACGGAAGGCCGCCCCGGCGATTTTCTCATGCGGCACGAAAAGCGGCGTGCCTGCCAGCAGCGGCCTGCCCGCCTCGCCCAGCAGCGCCGCCAGATTGTGCAGCGTTTCCGCGCTGGCGACGGTCACCGCGTCAATGCCGCCTGCCTGCCAGCGCGCCAGCAGCGGCGCGGCATCGGCCTGCGGCCGCAGGCGCCGGTAGCATTCCATGAAGTCCACCCGGGCGCCGCGCTGGCGCAGCGTCTCGGCCAGCAGCGCGCGGCCGCCGATGCCGCGCACGATCGTCACCCGCTTGCCCGCCACCTCCTGCAGTTGCGGCAGCGCCAGCAGCGCTTCGCTGTCCTGGCCGTCCGGCATGATGACGCCGCCGACACCCTGCGCCTGCAGCGCGCGCGCGGTGCCGGGGCCGACGGCGAAAACCACGATCGCGTCAGGCAGCGCGCCGCCCGCACGGATTGCCGCCATGCCGAATTGCGCCGCATTGGGACTGATGAAAATCGCGATATCGGACTCGGCCAGCCGCGCCAGCGGCACGCTCAAATCGTCCTGCGGCACCGCTTCGACAGCGAGCGCGGGAAACGCAAACGGTGTGCCGCCCGCCGTGCGGATCGCCTGCGCCAGCGCCGCTGCCTGGCGGGCGGGCCGCGTCACCAGCACCGTGCGGCCGGCCAGCGGTCCGCTCATAACCAGGGTTTCCAGGTCAAGGCAGTGCGTCGAGAATGGCGCGCGCGCCCCGCGCCAGCAGCTTGTCGGCCAGCGCCTGGCCGACCGCTTCGGGATCGCCCGCGTCGCCTGTCGCAACGTCATGAATGAAGCCGCTGCCATCCGGATTCGCCACGAAGCCGTTCAGCACCAGGCGGCCGTCCTGCAGCACCGCATGCGCGCCCAGCGGCACCTGGCAGCTGCCGCCGAGCACCCGGCTGACCTGGCGCTCGGCGCGCACACAGGCGGCGGTTTCGGGGTGGTTGAGCGCGCCCAGCATGGCCGCCACTTCGGTATTGTCGCTGCGGATCTCAATGCCGAGCGCGCCCTGGCCGGCAGCGGGAATGCTGTCTTCCACGGAAAGCAGGCTCTTGATGCGATCGCCAAGGCCGAGCCGCTTCAAGCCGGCGGCGGCGAGCAGGATCGCGTCGAACTGGCCTTCGTCGAGTTTTTTCAGCCGGGTGCCGACGTTGCCGCGCAGCGGCTTCACCGTCAGGTGCGGGTAACGCGCGCGCAGCTGCGCTTCGCGGCGCAGGCTGGAAGTGCCGACCACGCCGCCGGGCGGCAGGTCGGACAGGCGCCCATAGCGGTTCGACACGAAGGCGTCGCGGGGGTCCTCGCGTTCGCCGATCACCGCCAGCTCGAACCCCGGCGGCAGCTCCATCGGCACATCCTTCATCGAATGCACCGCCAGGTCGGCCTGGCCGGCTTCCAGAGCAAGCTCGAGCTCCTTCACGAACAGGCCCTTGCCGCCGATTTTCGACAGCGTGACGTCGAGAATCTGGTCGCCGCGCGTGGTCATGCCCAGTATGCTCACCGTGCAGCCTGGATGCAGCGCGGAAAGGCGGTCTCGGATATGCTCTGCCTGCCACATGGCAAGGGCACTTTCTCGGGAGGCGATGGTCATGGTATGCATGGCGGTAGAAATGGACTGTTTGATTTGGCAAAAGATGGCGCGACACTCACGACTATGACGCATCCGCACCCACCCGAAGAGACGCTATCGACAATGCGACTGATCGCAATATGGGCCTTGATTTTAGCATGGGGCCTGACGCTGTCCGGCGCCGCCGGTGCGGCAAGCGGCCTGGTCCATGCGAAGAATTTCCAGACCGATGCGCACGCTGCCGTCAAGCGCCAGGTGCCCATCCTGGTGGTGTTCACCAGCCCCGCCTGCTCGTATTGCGATCGCGTCAAACGTGAATACCTGGCGCCCATGCACAAGGATCCAGCCTATCGCAGCCGCGTCATCATCCGCGAAGTGACCATGGGCGCCACCACACCGCTGACCGGGTTCGACGGCGTGCCCACCACCGAAGGCGCGTTCGCCGCTGCCAACAAGGTATTCATGGTGCCCACCGTGATGGTGTTCGACGCCCACGGCGTAGCGGCCAGCGAGGCGATCGTCGGCCTGCTGATTGCGGACTACTACTTCGGCTACCTGGAAGCCGCCATCGACGAAGGCGTGCGCAAGGTGCGCGGCAACTAGCTGGAAATTCCGTGTATTCCACTGGGTTTCATTTGCTTCCTTTCGTTCAATGGCCGGTGTGGCCGGTGGGTTTGCGTACCGTCACTTCCATATCGCCCGGGGCGCCCTGGGGCGAGGCGGCCTGCGGCGCGCGTACCGGCTCGGCCATCGCCTCGCCGGCTTCGCGCGCCACGGTGCCGGGCGGGTGCTTGAACCAGCCGGGATCGGAGTAGTCGCCGCGCTTCTGCCCGCGCCGTACCTTCATCGTGGTGAACATGCCGCCCATTTCGACCGGGCCAAACTGGCCCTGGCCGGCCATCATCGGCAGCGTGTTGTCGGGCAGCGGCATTTTCATTTCCGCCATGTCGGCCATGCCGCGTTCACCCATCACCATGTAGTCTGGAATGAGCTTGCCGATCTTGCCGGCCAGCCCCGTGTGATCGACGCCGATCATGGTCGGCACCGCATGGCCCATCGCATTCATGGTGTGGTGGCTCTTGTGGCAGTGGAAGGCCCAGTCGCCCTCCTCGCTGGCGACGAACTCGATCTGTCGCATCTGCCCGACCGCGACGTCGGTGGTGACCTCCGGCCAGCGCGAGCCTTTTGGGGTGGGGCCGCCGTCGGTGCCGGTCACCTCGAATTCCACCCCGTGCAAATGCATCGGGTGGTTGGTCATGGTGAGATTGCCCATGCGGATGCGCACGCGGTCGTCAAGCCGCACGTTGAGGCTGTCGATGCCCGGGAAGGCACGACTGTTCCAGGTCCACAGGTTGAAGTCGAGCATGGTGTTGACCGACGGCATGGCGCTGCCGGGATCGATGTCGTAGGCGTTGAGCAGAAAGCAGAAATCGCGGTCGACGGTCTCGATCAGCGGGTGCTTGCCCTTGGGATGCGTCACCCAGAAACCCATCATGCCCATCGCCATCTGCGTCATCTCGTCGGCATGCGGGTGGTACATGAAGGTGCCGGGGCGGCGCGCGACGAACTCGTAGACAAACGTCTTGCCCGGCTTGATCTGCGGCTGGGTCAGGCCGCCGACGCCGTCCATGCCGTTGGGCAGGCGCTGGCCGTGCCAGTGGATGGTGGTGTGCTCGGGCAGGCGGTTGGTGACGAAAATCCGCACGCGGTCGCCTTCCACCACCTCGATGGTGGGGCCGGGCGACTGCCCGTTGTAGCCCCACAGATGCGCCTTCATGCCGGGGGCGATCTCGCGTACCACCGGCTCGGCGACCAGGTGGAATTCCTTCACCCCGTCCTTCATCCGCCACGGCAGCGTCCAGCCATTGAGCGTCACCACCGGGTTGTAGGGGCGGCCCGTCGGCGGCGTCAGCGGCGGCTGGGTGGCGGGCGTGTCCATGCTGACGATCTCCGGGAGCGCCGCCAGCGCGGCCGGACTCACGCTGGCGGCCGCGACCGCGCCGGTCAGCTTGAAAAAATCACGTCTTGAAGTCATGAGGAATCCTTTTCAAAGGCTTGATCCGCGAAGGGCGCGAAGGGGCGCGAAGAGAATCCTTTAATATTTTTACTTCGCGTCCCTTCGCGTCCTTCGCGGATAAATAAAGTTTTCAATGCGCGCCCCCACTCTCCGCCATGGCGGGGCTGGCGGATGCGACTGGCCGCATGTCCGGATTGCCGACCAGCGCCATGGCGAGGTCGGCATCGGCCAGCCAGAAGTCGCGCTGCGCCTCGATTGCTGCGTTGACCGCGGCGATCTGCGAGCGCGCATCGGCCAGGAGTTCGAATACGCCGATCAGCATGCCGTTGTAGCGCAGCAGGTTTTCCTCGGAAATGCGCTGCTTCAGCGGCACCACCTCGTCGCGCAGATGCCGCGCGATGGCGTACTGACCCTGTTGCATGGCATAGGCTTCGCGCACTTCGGAACGTGCGTTGACCGCGGTTTCGCGCGCGCGTTCAAGCGCCTGGCGATAGCGCGATTCGGCCCGCACCACCCGCGTCTGCCCCCAGTCGAACAGCGGCAGATCGAAGCTGATTTCGTAGCCGCGCTGCTGTGGCGCCTCGCTCGAACCGTTGTTGATGATGCCGAGCTCCAGCACGTTGATGAAGCGCGTGCTGCGCGTGAGGCCGAGGTTCTTCGCAAGCGCCTCGGTCTGCAGCTTTACCGTCTGTAAATCCAGGCGCGAGTCCATCGCCTGCTGCTCAATTTCCGGCAGCCGCGGCAAGGCCTCGGGCAGATCCGGCAAACGATCTGGCAATTGCACGCTGCCGCCATGATCGAGACCCATCAGCCGCACCAGGCGCTCGCGCGCCTGTCCTTTCGCCTGTTCGGCACGCGCCGCGGCCACGGCAGCGTCGGCATAGAACGCCTGCTCGCGCGCCTGCTTGAGCTTGCTCCAGTTGCCCACCTGCGCCATCCGGCGCGCCAGTTCGGCGCCGGCTTCGGCGGCCTCCATCGCCTGCTGCTGGTATTGCGCCGTCTGCCCGGCGGCCACGGCGGCGACCCAGGCGCGGCGCGTCTCCGCCGCCAGCCGCAGCACCTCCAGCACCAGTCCGCGCCGGGTCTGCTCGAACAGGCGCTGCTCGATGTCGGCGCGCATCGGCATGGTCAGCAGCCGCGCCAGATTGAGGTGCAGGCTGCGCTCCCATTCCACTTCAGAACCCCTGGTCAGGCGACCGATGGAGAAGCCTGGGTTTGGCAGGCGACCCGCCGCCACCCGGTCGGCCTCGGCGATGCCGAGCGTGTTGAAGGCCGCCTGCAGGCCGGGATTGTTCAGGAGCGCGATCTGCACCGCGTCATCCGCGGAAAGCGGCTTTTCGAGCAACGCGTCGACACGCGCCCGCGTCTGGCTGCGGCTGGCGTCATCGCGCGCCCAGACCACGTCTTTCTCGATATGCGAGCGGGTGGCGGATTGAACCGCATCGAAGCCGCCATCCGGCGAAAAGCTCGCGCAGCCGCCGAGCAGCGCGGCGGACAGCGCGACGCGGGTGAGCGCGCGCGGGATAAAAGGATGCGTATTCATGGCGCCCCCTCACTTCCATGGTGACCATGGCGGCCCTGGTCTGCGCCGCCGCCTGACTGCGATTCGCGCAGATAGGTACCTCGCAAACCACGCGGCGGTACCGCCGCGATTCGAATCGGCTGAATCGGAATGAATCAGCATGGCGCGCCGTCAGCCGGCGCGGGATTCAGGCGAGAAAGAGTCGGGGCGGTCGCTCGGGACCGCTGGGGACGAAGCCGCTGAAGAAGGCGGCAGGCGGGGAAACAAAACGGATTGAGGCCGGCGCGGTGGCCGCGCTGTCGCTGGCCGGAATCGGCAGAACCGACGCCAGTGCGCACGCGGCGCAGTGTTCGCAATCGGCTTGTGTGGAAGGCGTATCCGGCTGGTCCGGCTCATGGCAGCCGGTCATCGTCCCGCCAGCCATCCACATCGGTTCCGCCGCCCGATCCGACAACACGCAGCCCAGCATGGCGGCAGAGGCAAAGGCCTGCAGCGGCAGGGCCAGCATCAGCACTATCAGCAGGAATCGGTGGAAATGAGCGCGCACGGCGGCACTTTACTCAAAAAATGGTCTGTCCTAAAGACCGCGGCAGAGCCGCCCGGTTCCCGATCCGCCACGCCGCTCACGGGTGCCGCTTGCGCGGCTCGTAATGCACCACGGCGCGCATGATCTCGGAATAGGGGAATTCGGCATGGCCGCCGAAGTGCGCGTTACCCTGCAGCACGGTGGCGGCGATATCGGTGGTTTCATCCGCCGCGTTCGCCATTGCCGCCGCCAGCCCGCGCACGCCGCCGCACTGGGCGCGGATTTCCTTGCCGAACGGCCACGGCGCCTCGGGACTGATTTTCAGCGCGAATTGCGCGTTTTCGTGCAGCGCCCGATGGAACGCCAGACAGTGCTCGCGCACCGCCGGATCGCCGCAGGCAATCACTTCGCGTTCGGCCAGGTTGATCTTGCGCGAACGACCGCAGCGCACGCAGCACGACAGCAAGGCCCGCTCGAACGGGCAGCTGTGCTCGATGCAGGTCTGGCGGGCCAGTTTGTAAGCGCCTTCGTTGTACTCAGCCATGGTCGGAAACGCGGGTTAAACCCAGCTTATCAATTTAAGCCAAATAGCCGTTGCAGGAGCACATGCGCGGGCTAACCGCCTGGAATTACGGGGGGCGTTTCTTCGCGCACTTCGCGAAAAAACGCTTTTACCAATCGTCGCCGGACAGGCTCGCATCCAGTTCGCGCTCGGCCATGAGCGTCTCCTGCGCGACGATTTCGTTGTCGGCGAAGATCATCTTGTACTTGTCGCCGGTTTTGGGGTCGAGCGTCTTGCGCAGTTCGTTGATGTGGGCCCTGGCCTCCTTGAAGCTCGCCCACTCGCCCTGCTTTTCCAGCACCTTGAACATTCCCTGACGAAACACGTAGTAAGGCATGATCCTTGATTCCTCAGCTCAGTTTACCGTGGCACTGCTTGTATTTCTTGCCCGATCCGCACGGGCAAGGATCGTTGCGGCCGACCTTGGGGTAGGCGTCAGCCGGAATGGCCTCGGCGGCAGCGGCCTCGGCGAAATCCTGCGCCTCGTCGTAACCGGCATGCTGGTATTGCACGTTGGACGGCTCTTCGAGCAATTCGACCCGCACATCCTCGGGCGCACGCACCTGCACCGTGGTGGTGATCTGGGTGACCTCGGCCTTGATCGCAGCCAGCATGCCGGAGAACAGTTCGAACGCCTCGCGCTTGTATTCCTGCTTCGGCTGCTTCTGCGCGTAGCCGCGCAGGTGGATGCCCTGACGCAGATGATCCAGCGCCGACAGGTGCTCGCGCCAGTGGCTGTCGATGCTCTGCAGCATCACCGCACGCTCGAACTGGCGCAGGCCATCGGCGCCGACCTGCGCCTCCTTCTCCCGGTAGGCGGCCTCGGCGGCGTCCATGATTTTCTGGCGCAGCCCTTCTTCGTTCAGCGTCTTGTCTTCGTCGAGCCACTGCGAAAGCGGCAGATGAAGCGAGAACTGCGCGGCCAGGGTTCTTTCCAGGCCGGCCACGTCCCACTGCTCGTCCATGCTGCCCGGCGCAATGTGCTGGTCGATGGCGTCGTTGAGCACGTCGTTGCGCATGGCGCGGATGGTGTCGCTGATGTCGGTGCTCGCCAGGATTTCGTTGCGCTGTTCGTAGATCACCTTGCGCTGGTCGTTCGACACGTCGTCGTATTCCAGCAGTTGCTTGCGGATGTCGAAGTTGCGCTGTTCGACCTTGCGCTGCGCGTTCTCGATCGCGCGCGTCACCCATGGATGCTCGATCGCCTCGCCCTCGGGCATCTTCAGGCGGTTCATGATCGCAGCGACGCGGTCGGAAGCGAAGATGCGCAGCAGCGGATCTTCCAGCGAAAGGAAGAAGCGGCTGGAACCCGGGTCGCCCTGGCGTCCCGAA
>JAJPEP010000074.1 GCA_021166845.1 Thiobacillus sp. | reverse complement strand
AGAGACGACCAAGACCGACCCGGATGCCGACGCTAGATGGCCAGTAAGCGAGAGTGTCAAGCTGGCGATCGAAGCGATGACACATATTGCGGGGTTGCGTATGGGTTGTGCCCAGGAGCGCGATGGCATCGGCCTGAGGCCGGATGATGAGGCGAACCCGTATCTCATCTCGTATCAATTCGAACCGTGGAGCCGAGGAAAAAGCAAGGTGTATAACGTGCGGCCGAGGTGTTGGGGCTATGCGCAATTGCTGGATCGCTGTCCGCTGCTGTTCGATGCTAGCGAGCTCACCCTCACTGAGGAAGACCTGCGAATCGCACGTCTGATCACACCCAGCCTGAACCAAGACATAGTCAAGGTTGGCGGTCAGTGGAAACTTGCTTGGCACCAGCTTCGTCGTACCGGGGCCGTCAACATGCTGTCTTCGGGCATGGTGGACGAACCATCCCTGCAGTTTTTGTTGAAACATTTGTCCCGTGTGATGACCCTCTACTATGGCCGCAACCACTCGCGACTCAATCTGAGCCAGGAGACCCGAACCCTGTTTCTCAAAACCATGTACCAGGAATTCGGCCGGGAACTGCGCAACCTAAAGTCCCCCCAATTCGTCAGCCCGCTCGGCCCACAACGAAAGGCGGACATCGTCGTTTTCATCAAGGAGGCTGAGGCCGTCGCCTTGGACAAGGCCGCGCGACAGGGCAAGATTGGCGCACGGCGGATACGTGCGGGATTTTGCGTCAAGAATCGCTCGTGTCCCTACGGTGGTCACGAAGCCATCGCGCATTGCCTCGGGGGGGACAACAAAGGCGCAGGCTGTCCGGACCTGTTGGTCGACATCACGAAGGAGCCGGAAATTCGGGCGTATGAAGCGATGATCGACGATCAACTGAAGGTCGTGCATTCGGACAGCCCCCGGCACAGCCGTTTGCAGGCAGAGAAACGAGCACTAAGGAAATACTATGACATTATCGCGTCCTAAGACCGCGGAAGCCAATTTCAGGGAAGCTTTCGAGCGCCTGAAGATCAGCGCGCCAAAGATTCTGCCGGCGGGCGCCCAGGTGAGCCAGAACAACATCGCGAAGGAGGCAGGGTGCGATCCGTCAGCGCTGCGCAAGTCACGATTCCCGTCTTTGGTTGCCGAGATTCAGAACTACGTCGCCGCCCATGGTGGAGAGCGCCCTGAATCCGAACGGCAGAGACTACTTAAACAACGTCAGCGTAATCGTACAGCGCGTGAAACGATAGCTGACCTCAAGAAGCAACATAACGCTGCTGCTGGGCTCAATGTAGAGGCAAACGCTCGGATTGCGATCCTGACGAGGAAATTGAGTGATGCAGAGGCCCGAATCAATGACTTGTTGCCCAGGGCGGGTACGATTCAGCTATCCGAGAGCAAGCCGAAAAGTAGCCCGCAAGGTGTGGACATCAATGCACCAAAAGGTACTGAAAAGTGACTTTTTCATGGACATTGCGACATTTGACGGAAACCCAGTATTGATGAACCATTCGTGCAATGTCCATAGGCTGTCTACACGCAGGTACGTTTCTGCCGGCGGCGTGGTGTATTACGCCAACTACCTCAAGTTCATGGAGCGCGCGCGCTCGGAATGGCTACGCGCGAGCGGGTTCGAGCAGGACGCGCTGCGCGACGAGGCGGGGGTGGTGTTCGTGGTGCGGCGGGTGGAAATCGATTACCTGTCGCCGGCGCGCTTCAATGATCGGCTCGAGGTGTCGGTCGGCCTGCGTGAAACCGGGCGCGCCAGCCTCGGCGTGCGGCAGGAACTCATGCGGGGGTCCACCTGTCTGGCAAGGGCCGAAGTCAAGCTGGCCTGCGTTGATGCGGTCCATTTCAAACCCGTTAAAATGCCCGCAACGATTCTTCAGACACTGAGACCCACGACGTGAACCCCGAACTCAGCCAGGATCTCTCCCTCCTCCATCTCGTCCTCAACGCTTCGTTGCCGGTGCAACTCGTCATGGTGCTGTTGCTGGGCGCGTCCTTGATGTCGTGGTGGTTTATTTTCATCAAGTTGTTTTCCCTCAAGCGCGCCCTGCGCGAAACCGACCGTTTCGAGCGCGAGTTCTGGGGCGGCGGCGACATCAACGCCATGTACAAGGGGGTGGCCGCCGGGCGCGGCGAGGCGGGCGAAATGGCGCGCATCTTCGAGGCGGGCTTCCGCGAATTCATGAAGCTGCGGCAACAGACGGGGCTTTCGCTCAACGTCATCGTCGACGGCACCCGCCGCGCCATGCGCGCCACCTACCAGCGCGAACTCGACAGCCTCGAATCGCACCTGTCGTTTCTCGCCACCGTCGGGTCGGTGTCGCCCTATGTCGGCCTGTTCGGCACCGTGTGGGGCATCATGATCGCCTTCATGGGGCTGTCGAGCGTCGCCCAGGCCACGCTGGCGCAGGTCGCGCCCGGCATCGCCGAAGCGCTGATCGCCACCGCCATGGGCCTGTTCGCCGCGATTCCCGCGGTGGTCGGCTACAACCGCTACACCCACGACATCGACCGCCTGGCCAACCGCATGGAAAGCTTCATGGAGGAGTTTTCCAACATCCTGCAGCGGCAGGCGACCAAGGCATCCTGATTCATGGCGCGGACCCGCAAACTGGTCGCCCAGATCAACGTCGTGCCGATGATCGACGTGATGCTGGTGCTCCTCGTCATCTTCATGGTGACCGCCCCCTTCATCAACCCCGCCCAGGTCGAGCTGCCCAGCGTCGGCAGGACTTCGCAGACGCCGGCGCAGCCGCTCGAAGTCATCATCAAGGCGTCGGGCGAATATCTGCTGAAAAACCGTGCCGTTTCCGGCGACGAACGGGTGGTGGAAAAGTCGGCGCTGGCGGCCGAAATCGCCGCGCTGCAGCGCGCCTTGCCGGATCAGCCAGTGGTCATCGCGGCGGACAAAAATGTGCGCTACGAAGAGGTGATGGACGCCATGACCGTGCTGCAGAACGCGCGGATCACCCGCATCGGCCTGCTCGCGCGCCCGGCGCCTTGATCCTCGGATGAACATTTCGGCAGACGCGCCCTTCGTCTCCCGTCCCGGCTCCAACCTCATCGCTGGCGCGCTGGCGCTGGGTGTGCATGTCGTCTTCGTGCTGCTGCTGGTGTTCGGCGTGTCGTGGCAGACCCGACATCCCGCGCCGGTGATGGTCGACTTGTGGGAAGCGCTGCCGCCGCCGCCCGCCGCGGTCAAGCCAGCCAGGCCGCCGGCACGGGTGAAAACGCCCGAGCCGGTCAAAGTCAAGCCAACTCCCCGGCCAGTGGTGGACGAGCCGCCGCCGCCCAAGACGCCCGACATTGCGCTGAAAAAAAAGAAGGCCGAGAGCGAGCGCCAGAAAAAACTGCAAGCCATGCAGGCGGCGGAAGAAAAGGCCCGGGCCGACGCCGCCAGGAAAGCGCAGGAAACGCAGCTGGCCGAACGGAAAAAACGCGAACTGCTGCGCCAGATGGAGGAAGAAGACCTGACGCGGCGGATGGCGGACGAGGTCGCGGCAAGCGAGGCGCGCCAGGCAAAACTGGCTGAAGCGCAGGCCAAGCTGGCCGAGGCCGCGGCGGCCAGCAAGCGCCAAGCCGAGGTGGCGAGCATCGTCGGGCAGTACCGCGACATGATCAGCGCCAAGGTGCGCGGCAACACCCGCCTGCCCGACAATCTGGCTGGCAACCCCCAGGTGCGCTGCCTGGTGAAACTGCTCCCCACCGGCGAAGTCCAGAGCGTGCGGGTGACGCAATCGAGCGGTAACGCGGCGTACGACGAAGCGGTGGTGCGCGGCATCTGGAAATCCTCACCGCTGCCCCTGCCGGGCGAGCGCGACGCGCGCGCCGCATTCGTCCCGGAACTTTCCTTCGTTCATCGCCCCAAAGAGTGAGCTAAAGGCGGCAAGCCTCGGGAGGCCGGATCGAGCCTGGCGGCAGGCGGGCAATTGCCGGAAAAGTATTGACCTACGGCGATTCGCGGCAAGCGGGCTTCTCGCCATGACAAAAACGAGGGCTTGTGCGGGAGGCCCTGGTGGCCAGCCTGCCAGGCCGGCCATGCTAAACTTGTTCATCAATCAAGCATTTCCGATCGAGATTCCCAACCCCATGGCGCGCGCTTTCCTGCTGTTCCCCCTGTTTTGCCTGGCCTTGCTGAGCACGTCGTTTTTCGCGCGCGCCGCGATGGAAATCCAGGTGATCGGCGGAGCCGCCAGCAAGATTGCGGTGGCATGGGTGCCGTTTCAGGCGACGCCCGGGCAGCCGGAGCCGGCGCTGACCGCGATCGCGGGAGACGACCTTGGTCGCAGCGGCCAGTTCAGGCGGGTGGACGTCGGCGGCATGCGGCAGCCGGTCGCGCCGGCACAGGTCGATTACGGCGCCTGGCGCGGCAAGGGCGCGGACGCAGTGGTCATCGGCCAGGTGGCCGCGCTGCCCGGCGGCCGTTTCGAAGTCCGCTTCTACTTGTTGGATGTGATCAAGCAGACCCAGCTTGCCGCCTTCAGCTACACCATTTCCGCGGCGCAATGGCGCGCCACCGCCCACCAGATCGCCGACATCGTGTACGAAAAGCTGACCGGCATCCCGGGCGCGTTCAGCAGCCGCATTGCCTATGTGCAGAAGCAGGGAAAGCGTTTCGAACTGCGGGTGGCCGATGCCGACGGGCAAAACCCGCGCACCGTCGTGCGTTCCGACGAGCCGGTGATTTCGCCACGCTTCTCGCCCGACGGCGCGCGCTTGGCGTACGTGTCGTTCGAGGACAAAAAACCGGTGGTGTATGTGCAGTCCCTGCGCGATGGCCGCCGCGGCAAGGTCGCGGCATTCAAGGGCTCCAACTCGGCGCCGGCCTGGGCGCCCGACGGCCGGCGTCTGGCGGTGGTGCTGACGCGCGACCAGGCCTCGCAGATTTATTTGATCGACGCCGACGGCAGCGGGCTTACCCGGCTGACCCGGGGTGGCAATCTCGACACCGAGCCGGTATTCTCGCCCGATGGCAAAACCCTCTTTTTCACCTCGGACCGCGGCGGCAGCGCGCAGATTTACCGCGGGGCGGCCAGCGGCGGCGAGCCCCAGCGGGTGACCTTCAGCGGCAGCGACAACGTTTCTCCCGCGATCAGCCCGGATGGCCGGAATCTGACCTATATCAGCCGGGAAGACGGCCGTTTCAGCGTGGTGCTGCATGAACTGGCCTCGGGCCAGACCCGCGTGCTGACCGATACCGCGCGCGACGAATCGCCCAGTTTCGCGCCCAATGGTCAGGCCGTGCTGTATGCCACCGTGCAGGGCGGGCGCGGCATTCTCGGCACCGTGAGCCTGGACGGCAAAACCCGCACCCGCCTGTCGGAGCCGGGCGTGGACGCCCGCGAGCCGGCCTGGGGTCCATGAGCCAAGTAGAGCAAGTAGAGAAGGGGCGGTTAGGCTTGCACAAGCCGAACCGTTCACGCGGCACGTGCTTCATTCGTAGTTATTCATCACCAGAGGAGAAACAAATGAACAAAATCTTTTTACCCGTTTTGCTTGCATTGGCCCTGTCCGCTTGCGGCACCACCCCCGACACCCAGGCAACGGTTGAAGACCGCACCGGCGCGACCGCGACAACCGCGGCGGCCGGCGCGGGAAGCACAGGCCTTGACGGCGGCGGCGTGGCGGGCAGCACGCTGCCCGGCGAACCCTATGCCGGCGATCCGCGCAAGGATCCGGCCAGCCCCTTGTCCAAGCGCAGCGTCTTTTTCGATTTCGACAGCTACGCGGTGAAACCCGAATACCGCCCCATGCTCGAAGCGCATGCCGGCTACCTGCAGTCGAAGCGCGATGCGCGCATCATCCTGCAGGGCAACGCCGACGAGCGCGGCAGCCGCGAATACAACCTGGCGCTGGGGCAGAAGCGCGCCGAAGCGGTGCGCCGTGCGTTGGCCGTGCTGGGCGTGAGCGATTCGCAAATGGAAGCGATCAGCTTCGGCGAGGAAAAGCCGCGCAGCGAGGCCAGCACCGAAGAGGCATACGCCGAGAACCGCCGCACCGATGTGGTGTATGGCGACGAGTAAAGCCTGATGCGACGGTATGCCTTGATACTGGTTGGCACGTTGGCGCTATCCCAGCCGGCGTGGGCGCTGTTTGGCACCGCCGAGCTGAACAAGCAGATGCAGGCGATGCAGCAGCGGGTGGATGCGCTCGATGTCCGCCTCGGCAAGCTGGAAACGGCGATGCAGCAAAACCAGCAACTGCTGGGGCTGCTGGGCGAAGTCGAAACGCTCAAGGCCGAAATCGCCAAACTGCGTGGTCAGGCCGAAGTCCAGATGCATCAGATGGATACCCTCGGCAAGCGGCAGAACGATCTGTACGCCGACCTCGACCAGCGCATCGCGGACCTCGCCAAGGCAGGCCAGCCGGCGCCTGCGGTCGATCCCGCCCCGGCGGTCGAGGGGGCGCCGGCGGCCGGTCCCGCTTCGGCAGTCGATGGAGCGCCGCCGGTCGCGTCGGCTGCGGCGGGCGATCCGCGGCAAGCCGATCCGCAGGCGGAATCGAGCATCTACGAAGCCGCGCTCAAGCAGTTCCGCGAAGCCAATTACGCGGGCGCCATTGCCGGCTTTAACGGCTTTCTCAAGATCTACCCCGCCAGCACGCTGGCCTCCAATGCGCAATACTGGATCGGCTATTCGTATTACGCCCTGAAGGACTACAAAACCGCGCTGGCGCATCAGCAGAAGCTGGTGGCCGCCTATCCGGACAACGCCAAGGTGCCCGACGCGCTGCTCAACATCGCCACCAACCAGCTTGCGCTGGACAACCCCGACGGCGCCCGCAAGACGCTTGAAGGCCTGGTGGCCCAATATTCCGGAACCCCCGCCGCCACGCTTGCCGCGCGCCGGCTGGCCACACTCAAGTAAGCAGCATGTCGGCGTCCATTACGCTCCCCCCCATCGGGGCAGATTCTGCAGGAGCGGCGTCCTCGCCGCGAATCCCCGCAGCCCCGTCACACGCCGAAGCCCCGCAAGCCGCCACCCCAACCGCCACGCTGCGTTTGACGGAGATATTCCTTTCCTTGCAGGGCGAAACCAGCCGCGCCGGCCTGCCAACGGTGTTCGTCCGCCTGGCCGGCTGCCCGTTGCGTTGCCGCTGGTGCGATACGCCCTACAGCTTTCAGGGCGGCGAAACCGTCCCGCTGGCCACGCTGCTGGCGCGGGTGGCGGCATTTGGCGTCCCGATGGTGTGCGTCACCGGCGGCGAGCCGCTGGCGCAGAAGAGCTGCCTGCCGCTGCTGGCCGCGCTGTGCGATGCCGGCTATTCGGTTTCGCTGGAAACCAGCGGCGCGCTCGACATCGGCAAGGTCGACCCGCGGGTGTCGCGCATTGTCGACATCAAGCCGCCGGCGTCCGGCGAGGTCGCGCGCAACCGTTGGGAGAACATTGCGAATCTCACCCCGCACGACGAGATCAAGTTCGTGCTGGCCGACCGCACCGACTACGAGTGGGCGCGCGAAGTCCTCCGGGCGCAGAACCTCGCGGAAGTCTGTCCGGTCCTGTTTTCGCCGGTGCAGGATGAACTGCCGCCGCCGCAGCTGGCGGAGTGGATCCTCGAGGATCGGCTGTCGGTGCGCCTGCAGGTGCAGCTGCACAAGCTCCTGTGGGGCAGCACTTCCGGCAAGTGAAGCCTGCGGTCATCCTGCTCTCCGGCGGCCTCGACTCCGCCACCGTGCTCGCCATCGCGCGCGAGGCGGGGTACGCCTGTCACGCGCTGAGCCTCGATTACGGCCAGCGCCACACGGCCGAGCTGGCCGCCGCCGCGCGCGTGGCAAAAAGCCTCGGCGCCGTCGAGCACCGGGTGATCCGGATCGGGCTGGGCGACATCGGCGGCTCGGCGCTCACCGACGCCTCCATCGCCGTTCCGGAAAGCCCGACCACGGGCATCCCGGTCACCTATGTGCCCGCGCGCAACACGGTCATGCTGGCGCTGGCGCTCGCCTGGGCTGAAGTGCTGGGTTCGCGCGACCTCTTCATCGGCGTCAATGCCGTCGATTATTCCGGCTACCCCGACTGCCGGCCCGAATTCATCGCGGCATTCGAGCAGATGGCCAACCTCGCCACCCGCGCCGGCGTCGAAGGCGCCCGGCTGCGCGTCCACGCGCCGCTGCAGCATCTGTCCAAGGCGCAAATCATCCGGCGCGGCATCGAACTCGGCGTCGAGTACGCGCAAACCGTGAGCTGCTACCAGGCCGACGCCGAAGGCTTGGCCTGCGGACGCTGCGATGCCTGTCGCCTCAGGCGCGAGGGGTTTCGCGCGGCCGGCGTTGCCGATCCGACGCGCTATGGTTGAGGAACGCGGGCTGATTCGATGGGGTCATTGCATGCGCAGCGCGGCAATCCAGCGCATTCGGCAAGGTATTGCCGGCCTGCGGCCAGTTGGAATTGAACCCGGATTGTTCATTGGATGACTTATGGTGCGTAGGGTGCACTCCGCGCACCGTTTGACGCCCGAAGGTGCACGGAGTGCACCCTACTAAAAGCATCTCGCCCTGATGAACAAATCCGGATTGAAAGCAAGGCGGCGGCCTGAAACGGATCCGGGGGAACGGATGTAATGGTATTTAATATCCAGTTTGCATTCAGGGCGGAACCATTAGAATTCCTTCTGCATCCGGACACGTGCGGCGCACGCCGTACTCCCCCTTCCAAACGAGAGATAGATTCATGATCTACGAAGATTTCGCAAGCGCTCAGTCGTTTTTCCTGTGGTCGACCTTCGCGGTCGCGCTGGTCATGGGCGCCGTGGTCAACAAGACCAATTTCTGCACCATGGGCGCGATCTCCGACTGGGTCAACATGGGCGACACCGGCCGCCTGCGCGCCTGGGTGCTGGCCATCGCGGTGGGCGTGCTGGGTGTGATGGCCCTCGAAGCGGCCGGCATGGTGAACGTCACCAGCACCTTCCCGCCCTACCGCCAGACCAGCTTGCCCTGGCTGGAATACGTGCTCGGCGGCGGCCTGTTCGGCATCGGCATGTCGCTCGCCTCCGGTTGCGGCAACAAGACGCTGATCCGTATCGGCGGCGGCAATCTCAAGTCGATCATGGTGCTGCTGGTCATCGCCCTCATCGCCTACTTCATGATCAACCCCTTCCCGGGCAGCGACAAGACCCTCTATTCCACCCTGTTTTATCCATGGACCAACCCCACCGCGGTCGCCTTGGGCACCACCCAGGACCTCGGCGCGATGTTCTTCAGCGACAATATCGCCGCCGGCCGGATGGCGATGGGGGGCATCGTCGGCGTTCTGCTGCTGGCATGGGTCTTCAAGTCGGCCGATTTCCGCGGCAACTTCGACAACATCCTCGGCGGCCTCGTGGTCGGTTTTGCCGTGCTCGCGGCCTGGTATGTCACCAGCAACATCGCGGTGAACGCCGACGGCGAAATGATGTCGCTGCAGACCTACGTTCAGGAATGGGATATGTACGCGCCCGCCGACGCAGTCAAACCCGCCGCCGCCGGTCCGCTGGCCTCGCAATCCTTCACCTTCATCAACCCGATGGGGCAAACCCTCGGCTACGCGGCGAGCGGCTTCGACCGCACCCTGCTCACCTTCGGCATCATGGCGCTGGCGGGCGTCATCGCCGGCTCCCTGCTGTGGTCGCTGATTTCGCGCAGCTTCCGCATCGAGTGGTTCGCTTCCGCCGGCGACTTCGTCAATCACCTGGCCGGCGCGATCCTCATGGGCTTCGGCGGCGTGCTGGCGATGGGATGCACCATCGGCCAGGGCATCACCGGATTTTCCACCCTGGCGCTGGGCTCCATACTCACCTTCATCGCCATCGTGATCGGCAGCGCGGCCACCATGAAAGTGCAGTACTTCATGATGATGCGCGGCTAAGGATACGTGTGGCGCTTCAAAAAAGCGTCATGGCCCTTTACCGCGGCACGCCGCATCGGCTATAATTTCGCGCTTTCGCGGACAGGGCTTCAGCCAGCAGGCTTAAGTCGAATCCACGGGTCGGTAGCTCAGCCGGTAGAGCAGCGGACTTTTAATCCGTTGGTCCCGAGTTCGAATCTCGGCCGACCCACCAGTATCAAGCAAAAAGCCACGGGAAACCGTGGCTTTTTGCTTTTCCCTCACCAAATCGAAATTGCCGAGAAGCGGGACCTGTCGAGTATTCATTTCTTCAACCAACTTGTTCACACTCAAGCCACGGCTGCGAGCCAGTGACTTGAGGCGCTCAGCCGTATCGTCCCATTTGCCTTCGTTTAATTGCATGATCTCCCGTTGTGCGTTATTGTTGTACAGCTAACTGAACATGTATGGAAGGAGTCCACCATGCGCATTGTGACCTACACATACGCCCGCAACACCTTGAAGAATGTCCTGGACGATGTGGTTCAGGACGCCGACGTGACCATCATCAGTCGTCGAGACGCCGAGGGCGATGCCGTCGTCATGTCACTCGATCACTACAACAGCCTCATGGAAACCCTGCACCTGCTGCAATCGCCCGCCAATGCCGCGCACTTGGCGGAATCGATCAAGCAGCTTCGAGACGGCAAGGCGAAAAAACGAGCGTTGGCGCAAGCCTGATGCGACATTTCATGTTCACCCCGGCCGCGTGGTCGGATTATGTCTGGTGGCAGGGGCAGGGCAGGAAGACGCTGAAGCGTATCAACGCGTTGCTGGAAGCGGCCGCGCGCGATCCGTTCACCGGTATCGGCAAACCCGAACCGCTGCGCGGCGATCTGGGCGGCTTTTGGTCGCGGCGCATCGACGACGCGAACCGGTTGGTTTACGAGGCGACGGAAGGAGAAATCCGTGTCATCGCGTGCCGCTATCACTATGGGTCGAATTGAAGCTGGGAAACACAGCTGGCGCGGAATATGGTGTCTGACCCCATTTTATTCTATCCATTAAGCCGTGTGCAACTCCTCCCGTATCACCTGTCGCAGCGCCTCTTTCACTGCATCGGCTTCAAGCCCCCGGCGCAGCGTCTCGTTTATCAGCGTCTGGTATCCGCGACCGCCGGCGCGTGCCTTGTATGCCTCCAACACGGTATCGTCCAGCATGATGGTAATGCGCGTCTTGGCCGTTGATAGCGCGGGTAGCATCTCCCCCAGCGGGCGCAGTTCAGCCATTTGCGCCGCCTTCAATTCCGGGCTGTCGTCATCGGGTGTGTCCGCCATGGGTGCGGAATCCACTGCCGTCCAGTCGATTTTCGGCGCAGGGTTAGAGGATTTGATTTTCAAGTTTCCTTTGCTCACGATCATTCGCCTTTCTAAAAGAAATGATATGGACATGGTCGGCGGCAGGGACGCAGAACACCACCACCATCATGCGTCCGTCCACCCTGTTGTAACCGATGAAGCGGCGCTCGGGGTAGGTCTTGCGCGTATCTTCGCGCACTCGCATGACCGGATTGAACATCGCCCGCGCCGCCAGCAACGGCAACCCGCGCTCGCGGATATTGGTTTCGTTTTTGGCTGGGTTACAGGTGAAATTCATTGACTCATGATGCATATTGAAATATGCATTGTCAAGAGGATGGGCCTATATCTGGTTGGGCATTAAGCACCTTCCCGACATGCCCAGGCCAACAGCTAATGACAGAGCCTTCTTTTTCTGAATTTGCGATGCCGGATATGGTGTGACCCCATTCTTTCGCCAGTATCGAGAAAACGGATTCGGCCTGAGCAGCAAGGCAGAAAGCAAGGCAAGAAAAACCCGCTATCAAAAAGCGGGCTGGTAAAGTGTTCGCGCTTGACTACGGTCGGCTAATGGGTGACCCCATTTTTCAAGAGCCTTCTTTTTTGTGAATTTGCGATACACGTAAAATGCGTGCATGATGTGTCATCCGCACTTCACTTCCGGGTTTTGCCATGAAACAGAACATCACGCTTTCTCTCGACGCACAAACGCTTCACCATGCCCGACAGTTGGCGGCACGCCGCAAACTGAGCGTAAGCAAGCTCCTGGCTCAAGACCTGGCGCAACAGGTCGAGGCGGATCAGCGTTACGAGCAAGCCAAACGCCAGGCCCTGGCCTGGTTGGCGCAAGCGCCTTTGCAGTTGGGCGGGCGCTACCTCGATCGTGATGAAGCGCATACGCGCTAGCGCTTGATCGCGAGAAACGCATGCGCACCCGTCATTCACCCCTGGCCTTCGTCGACACCAACATACTGCTTTACGCGCACGACCATGATGCGGGTGACAAGCAAGCCGTCGCGGCGGCGTTGCTTGCGTCCTGCTGGGAGGACGGCTGTGGATTGCTCAGCCCGCAGGTTCTCCAGGAGTTTCTGGTCAACGCGATACGCAAGCTGCAACGCCCCATTGCTTTGGCGCATGCCCGCGATATTGTCCGCGCCTACGGGACATGGGTGGTGCGCGATGCGGGGGGTGGCGATATTTTGCGCGCAACCGAACTCATGGAACTGACCGGCTACAGTTTTTGGGACAGCCATATTCTTGCCAGCGCCGAGGCATCGGGCGCCGAATGCCTCTACTCGGAAGATATGCAGCATGGCCACAAGGTGGCCGGGCTGGAGATACGCAATCCGTTTGCGGAAACGCGGGCCGGCTGACGAAAAACGGCACATCGATGCCGCACAGGGGCAGGGCGTCTGGACGGGCCGGGGCGGCTGCGATTTCGGGTCGATCCGGAAAAACGCCAGCGGAATCAGGGTGTTCCGGCCCATCGACGCAATTTTTCCCGGCGATATCTAAAGTTGGCACGGCGTCTGCACGTTAATGTGCCAGACACGGGAGGCTCGTGTTCAACTTGCCCAAACTTAAGGAGATTTGAAATGCGTAAAGTTCAACAAGGTTTTACTTTGATCGAACTGATGATCGTGGTGGCGATTATTGGTATTTTGGCGGCGGTGGCGATTCCGCAGTACAGCGATTACACATCACGAACAAGAGCATCAGCAGCCATGGCTGAGCTGGACGGGATAAAAACATCGGCAACTACATGTCTTCAAGAGACCAACCTTAATACAGCCTGTGACACTCTGGCCGAAATTGGCGTTACGACTGCTTTAACCACAAAGAATATTACGGTTGCCCCAGCCATTGCTGTAAACGGCACTGGCCTCCGGATTACTGCAACAAGCGGCGCAACCGCATCAACTGGGGGGGCGAATTTGACTATTATTCTTACGGCAGCCCCGGCAGCTGGTGACTCAGTTGTGAACTGGGTAAACACGGGGACGATTTGTAACGCATCACGCGGCATGAAGCCTGGGACTGGCGGTTGTTAATAAATCAAAGAATCAAAGGAAATCAAAGGGGTCAGACACCATTAATTGCCCCTAAATCAAAGGGGTCAGACACCATTAATTGCCCCCTGGTTAAGTTAGCTACTAAAGAGACCGCTTCGGCGGTCTCTTTTTTTGGAACAAAGAAAAAAAATCAACAAAAGAATAAATGGGGTCAGACACGAAAAAGAATAAATGGGGTCAGACACGATATTAAAGAATAAATGGGGTCAGACACTCAAACCGAATAAAGACACCATAAACACGAAAATAAATGGTCGCCCCTGCAAAATTCACCCAACACCCCCGCCAGCAACCCCAAGCGAAAGCCCCGCCGCCGGGTGAGCTTGCCGGAGCGGATTCGCGCGCAGGAACGCAGCCAGCAGCGCCACAAATATCGGGCGCAATAAAAGGGCCTTCAGGCCCAGACGGACCATTGCCCTCAGCAACCAGCGCAGGTTGTAGCCAGCGGCGCAGAGCACCGCATGCAACGCATCGCCGAGTTGCCCCGGAAGCCAGCACCGGTCCATGCGGTTATCCGACTTCAAATGCCCAATCGCCGGTTCCACCGCCTGCCG